>JAYSVF010000329.1:0-16557 GCA_043718695.1 Acidimicrobiia bacterium
AACGCAGCGACCCGTGCATGCGCTGCTGATTCGGGAAAGTGGTGCGCAACACGGTCGCCACCGTGATGACCGAAATGAGGTTGTATTTGGGCTGACACCGGGCCTTCGCGCCGCGCCTCGTGCTGATCGAGGCTCACCTTTCAACCTTGAAGGGAGCCATTACGAGAGTCCAAACGCCACGCCGGAATTATTTCAACCATTTTTGCCGCCAACAGACTCGATCCGGCGTGTTGTCGGCTTCTCTCAAGACGCCCCGATCGTAGTAATTGACGATGTCATAACCACCTCGGCGACCTTGCTAGCGGCGGCTCGGGAACTTCGTTTTGTTACAAATCAAAAAATCATTGGAATTGGGTATGCCACTGTGACAAGAAACGGGTTAGGGTGCGCTATGGGCTCCTCAACACTTCGGACATCCGGAGTGGCGGTTGTGCAAATTCCGCACAGCACGAAAGGTCCATCAGGTGGTTGGGTCAGCGATACCTCTGGCGGCAACCACGAAAACGGGCGTATCGTCGAGCGGGCGAGCTAGATCCACGATGTTTCAGGGTGCTCCGAGTTTGTCTCCGGTTCTCTCCCTGCGTGAAAGCTCTGCTGCGCCAAGTCGCCAGCAGCAAGTGCAATACCAGTCATGCGTACACGAAACGATGCGCATCTCTATGCGCGCAGAGTATTTAGTTATGTGTAGTCGGCGTTCCCTCACGGATGGTGCGGGGCGTTTGCCTCGCAGTCCAACTGTGGGTCAACGCCTTGTCGTTCACCAGAAACCGGTCCAAACGCGACCGTATTCCCCCAGGAGGAACCACGTGCAGATTGTCATCAAACACCGCAATGTCGTGCTCACTGAGCATGTCCGCCAAATGGCCAGTGAGAAAATCACTCGGGTCACCAAATATCTCCCCGGTATGGACCATGCCGAAGTCACCTTTTTTGAAGAACGGAACCCGCGAATAGCGAAGAGCGAATGGTGTGAAGTGACTCTGCACGGTCACGGTCATCATGTCCGTGCCAAAGCGTCGGCCATCGATAGTCAATCTGCGGTCGATTTGGTCGTCGACAAACTCGCCCACCAACTTTCAAAGCTCAAGGACAAGCTCGTAACGAAATCGCACGATCGCCACCATCATTACGGACGCCGGGATGAGCAGCACAACCGTGGTGGCGTCGCACTTTTGGAACCCGATCTCGAAGCGCTTTTGCCGCCCGAAGGTGAGGCACCGAACATGTCCCAGTTGGTGAAAACGAAGCAGTTCGTGGTGTCACCGTTGACCGTGGAGGATGCGGCCCTGAAAATGGATCTCCTGCAACATGATTTCTATCTGTTCACCAATGCCGAAACGGGAAGATCTTCAGTCATCTACCGTCGCGATGATGGAAATCTGGGTCTGATTGACGCCGCTGCATAGTTGAAAATCGCTCTTAAGGATCGACCCGTTTGCGGCCGCTCCAGAGAAGCTAACGAAGCGGGTCCCGAGACGGAGCCAAATTTGTGAAGCAATCAGCCGCACGGGGTCCCCACGGAGTTGGTGCCCGCGATCCGGCTTGCCGGTCGGGACTAGAGCACCCCCGTTCGGGTTCCGAAGGAGGCCCGACGGCACTGGACAAGGTGGGTGTCTGGCGAAACAAATTTTGGAGCAGTCTTGGGGTCCGCTGGACGATTCGTTCTCGATAGGTCGAAAAGAAGTGGGTCTGGGCTTTGCCTGGGCCCACTTTTTTCATTTCAGGCGGTCGATCGGGCACCCCCTATGAGGGCACCCAACAAGTCAGCCCCAGCAATGGTGCGATGGAACTACTTCCGATGGGCCAAAGGTCACCGATTTTCGGGGTTGGCATCACATTTCGAAAACACCGTTCCAACATCTGCACAATTGATTGCCTGCACAATGGAAGGGTCCAGAGTCGATGGGTGAGGGTTTCAAGCAAGAATCAACAAGAAATCTTTGCCTTCGGCCAGGTGCCAGCACATTTTGCTAACAACTCGGTTCTATCGTCAGGTTCTCCATGTTTTCGTCTGCTTCCCCGCAACCGAATAGTCACTCGCCATCACCGCTCGCCAACGCGCCTCGCATTGCAACACGCCTGAGTCGAGCAGCGGCGGTCGTTTTGGTTCTCGTCGCGCTGTTAGTAGGAAGTGGCATCGAGCCTGCCGCCGCAGCTGGAGCGAAGAAAACGAAGTGTGATGCAACGGCAGGGTGGTCCTTTGTTGGTCGTCCGGCGAATCTCACCCGCTTGGGTGCCGATGGCCTCTATATCTGGATGGAAAAATCTGGCATCTGGCGTATCTCCACTACCCACGCAAATCGTCGGGTGCAGAGGATCAGCGGCTCGATTACCTTTGACGCCCCGGTGACCTCAAAACCCAACGGAGGCGAGGGCACCTTTGGTGATGTGTCGCTAACTGCGCCCAATGTGGTCAGTTTCTCGTTCGCAAACTATGGCGGTGTGGATGGCATCTCGATCACTTCGCCATGCTCAACCGCGGTTTCGCTGAACGCCACGATCGATGATGCGCCGATCGCACCGAGCCAACTGTTCGTTGGCGCTGCCGGAGCTAGTCCAAACTCCGTACCGCTCACGTTGGCACGCTCGGGGGCAGTAGCCGGCGCGCAGCCAGGCGCGTCGAATGTTGGTGGTTCTTCAGCGGTTGTGGTTCCGAGTCAAACAACCGCTCCTACTGCAGCCCCGGCGCCCGCAGCTGCAGCCGCGCCAACTTGCTCAGCTGGTGGTTGGCCCGCAGTTCTTTCGGGAAAGCCCAAGGTTCTGAGCGCTAAAGCGGTTCCCGAGGGCGTGTACCTGTGGGTTGAGAAAAACGTGTTGAAGATCCAAGCCATTGTTGATGGTCCGCAACCTTCGATTGTGGTTGGGCGCATTTCGGCCAATGCCACGGTTACCGTTGTTGGAGTTGGGCTCGAGGGTAAGAGAGACCTGGTGAAGTCTGATGGCTCAACGGTTTCATTTTCCTTGCGAGTAAACCGTGCCTCGGATGGGTTTGAACTCACGTCAGCGTGTGCCACGCAGTTCATCGTGGAGGCAACAATTGATGAGGAAGCGGCCCCCTTGTTCCTTGGCTCGAATGCGGCTCCAATACCAGCTCAGCCTTACCTGGTGGCTAAGTAAACCTTTCCCTTAGCTATTTCAAGGGAGTTCTTGTGTTCGGCCACCATCCGGGGGTAAAGCCTCCGGATGGTGTCAAAACCCCGTCGAGTTCTGCGTCTGCAAAGGCCGTAAAGCGAGCCAACAAGGCCCAAAGAGCAAGGTCATGTCCCCTAGGATGAGTGCATGTCGATTTTGAGTCGTGTTCTTCGCGCCGGTGAAGGTAAAAAGGTTCGGGCCCTGCAGGCGCTTGTTCCTGATATCAACGCCCTTGAACCAGAAATGGTGGCCCTCAGTGACGAGGCGCTGAAGCACAAAACCGTTGAGTTTCGTGCGCGTCTGGCTAAAGGTGAAGACTTAAATGACCTGCTCATCGAGGCCTTCGCAGTCACTCGCGAAGCTGCCAAGCGGGTTATTGGACAGCGTCACTATGACGTGCAGCTTATGGGTGGCGCCGCATTGCATTTTGGGTGGATCGCCGAAATGAAGACTGGTGAAGGCAAAACCTTGGTTTCAACCTTGCCGGTGTATCTCAATGGGCTCACTGGAAAAGGTGTGCATGTTGTAACGGTGAACGACTACCTCGCCAAACGTGACGCTGATTGGATGGGGCAGATTCATCGTTTCTTGGGTCTCACCGTCGGCCAGGTTACGGCTGAGGAGAGCGATTCTGAGCTGAAGCGTGTGGCTTACAACTCCGATGTCACGTATTCCACCAACTCGGAGTTGGGCTTTGACTTCCTTCGAGACAACATGGCCATGTCGATGGAAGAACGCGTGCAACGCAAGCCGTATTACGCCATTGTCGATGAGGTTGACTCAATCTTGATTGACGAAGCGCGTACCCCGCACATCATCTCGGGTCGAGTGGCCGATGCCGCGAAGCTCTACGTGCAGTTCGCCGCAATTGTCCGCAGTCTTACCCGTGACATCGATTATGACGTTGATGAAGAGAAGAAGCAGATCGCGCCAACTGAGGCCGGTATTGACAAGGTCGAAGCGGCGCTTGGTGTCGAAAACATCTACGACGATCCTTCCGCCAATTTTGTGCATCATCTCAATGCCTCGCTTCGGGCCAAGGAACTGTTTAAGCGTGATGTTGATTACTTGGTGGCCGATGGCGAAGTGAAGATTATTGATGAGTTCACCGGGCGTATTCTCGATGGCCGTCGGTGGTCTGAGGGTCTGCACCAGGCGGTCGAGGCGAAGGAACGCGTCAAGATCAAAGAAGAGAACCAAACGTTGGCTACAACTACGTTGCAGAACTACTTCCGGCTGTACGAGAAGCTCGCCGGGATGACGGGTACCGCTGAAACTGAGGCTGGCGAATTTGCTAGCACGTACAAGCTTACGGTTGTGCCGATTCCCACGCACCGTAACTTGCAACGAGTTGATCAGGCCGACTTGATTTACAAATCGGAAGTTGCGAAATTCAATGCAGTTGCCGATGACTTGGCTGAGCGTCATGCTTCGGGCCAGCCGGTGCTTGTGGGCACAGTCTCCGTAGAGAAATCTGAACTGGTCTCGCGTCTTTTGCAGCAGCGAGGTATTCCTCACGCCGTGTTGAACGCCAAGTATCACGCCCAGGAAGCAGAAATCGTGGCACAGGCCGGGCGCCTTGGGGGTATCACCGTGGCCACCAACATGGCTGGGCGTGGCGTGGATATTTTGCTGGGTGGGAACCCCGAGGGCATGGTCAAACAACAGATGCTGGCCCAAGGACTCGATCCGGCGTTGCTCGATATCGATCCCGAAGCTGAGGGCGTCACCGAGTTCTTCGAATCGCGCCCCGATGTTGCTGAGGCGTACAAGGCTGCTAAAGCCCTGTGGGACGACGCTAAACCCCTAGCTGATGCCGAATGCAAAGCTCAGGGTGACAAGGTACGTGAGCTTGGTGGATTGTATGTGTTGGCGACCGAGCGACACGAGAGCCGCCGCATTGACAACCAGCTTCGCGGACGCTCCGGTCGCCAAGGTGATCCAGGGGAAAGCCGATTCTATCTTTCACTCGAAGATGAGCTGATGCGCCTGTTCGCTACTGGCGCGATGAACTGGGTGATGGGCCGCGCTCTGCCTGATGATGAGGCTATCGAAGCAAAGATGGTTTCTAAGGCGATCGAACGGGCGCAGAACACCGTGGAATCTCGTAACGCCGAGATTCGCAAGAACGTGCTCAAGTATGACGAGGTGATGAACGAGCAGCGCAAGGTCATTTACGCCAAGCGCGACCTGATTCTCACCGGAGGCGATTTGCATTCGCAGTTGCTGGCAAGCCTCGAAAAGGCAATGAACGATTTGGTCAACACCCATTGCAGCGCTGATTCACCGAGTGACTGGGACCTTGAGGCTCTGCATACTGAAGTAACGGGCTATTACCCAACCAAGTTCACGGTCGAAGAACTTGGACAGGCCGCAAACCGAACGGTGCTTGCCGATTCGTTTATCACCGAAGCCAATGAACACTACGGCGCTAAAGAAGCTGAGCTTGGTCCCGAGATTCTTCGTGACGTTGAGCGGAATATTTTGTTGTCGATTATCGATCAGCGTTGGCGTGAACATCTCCAGGAAATGGATTACCTCCAAGAGGGAATCAACCTGCGAGCCATGGGTCAAAAGGATCCCCTCGTTGAGTGGCAACGCGAAGGTTACGAAATGTTTGGGCATCTCGTTCGCGCCATCGACGATGATTTCGTTCGCTATGCCATGCATGCCGAAGTAACCGTGGAAGCAGCTCCTGCGCCGCTGATTCAGAACCTGCAACTATCGTCAGCCGACGAATCCAATATCGGCGGTTTCGGCCTCGATGTGGGCGAATTGTTTGCGGCCACGGCTGAGCCTGCACAAGCGGTAGTTTCGGTTGATCAAGACGGCGTTCAACGCATCGTTGAGCCCGAAGTAAGCCTTCAACCAATCGTGAAAACCGAGCAGGAGAAGATTGGCCGTAACGAGCCTTGCTACTGCGGGAGTGGCAAGAAGTTCAAGGCTTGCCACGGCAAGAATTCCTAAGAGTGCGTTCAAATCGTTACCGCTCGTCGGGCTCGCGTTCTAGGTCGTTTCTATGGCGCTAACCGAATTACGTGATCCTGTAGCAAGTAGTCGCGCTCGTCTCATCGAGGCGCAGGGCTATTTGGCGCTTGACCATTTGCGCAGCGAAAAAGATCGTCTCGAAGCGGAGATGAGTGACCCGGAATTGTGGACGACGGATCCTTCCAAGGCTCGCAAGCTTGGTGGTGAGTTGGCTGCGGTCAACGACGATTTGGGTGCGCTCGAATCGTTGGATGAAAAAGTTAGTGACGCGGAAACCTTGTTGGAAATGGGTCTCGATGCTGGTGAAGAATCGCTAGAGCCTGAGTTGAAGGAGATGCTTGCCGAGATTGGCAAACGTCTTGAAGCCCTAGAAATTCAAAGCCTCTTTTCGGGCCAATACGACACGGCCGACGCAGTCTGCGAAATCCATTCCGGTGCCGGTGGAGTGGATGCGCAGGACTGGGCGGAGATGATGCTGCGGATGTATATTCGTTGGGCGGAACGCCGCGGTTTCAGTGTCGAAATCGATGAAGTTACCGAAGGGAACGAAGCCGGAATCTCCAGCGCCACGTTCATTGTAAAAGGTAGGTACGCTTACGGTCTGCTCGCTGCCGAACGCGGCATTCACCGCCTCGTTCGTATCTCGCCTTTTGACCAACAGGCTCGTCGTCAAACGTCATTTGCGGCGTTCACCCTTTCTCCGTTCATGGAAGAAGTCGCCGACGTAACCGTTGAAGAAAAAGATCTCCGGGTCGATACCTATCGTTCCACCGGTGCCGGTGGACAGCACATCAACACGACTGACTCGGCCGTTCGTATCACGCACCTTCCCACGGGGATCGTGGTCACTTGCCAGAACCAGCGAAGCCAAATCCAAAACCGTGAACGAGCAATGCAAGTGCTGCTCTCAAAGCTCGCCGATCTCGCTGTTCAGCAACGTGCCGACCAGGTGTCAGCCATCTCGGGCCCACAAAAAGACGCAGCCTGGGGCAACCAAATCCGTTCCTACGTTTTGGCCCCGTACCAAATGGTCAAGGACCTCCGAACCAACTTCGAAACCGCCAAAGTAGACGACGTGCTCGACGGTGACATCGAACCCCTCATGGAGTCTTGGCTTCAATGGAGACGCAACCCAACGACGGAGGAGTAAGGGTTTGGTCTTGTTTGGTTTGGTCTTTGGTTCTTGTTGATTTTCCAGCGAGTACCCCAAGACTGCTCCAAAATTGGTTTCGCCAGACACCCACCCCCACTGCGTGGGGACCCCCGTGCGGCTGAACGCTTCACAAATTTGGCTCCGTCTTGGGGTACTCGCTTCGCTTTACCCTTCCTCCTCCCCCTCGGGCATAGGTGTGAAAGGTCAAAAGCTTCAAACCCCTTCGGGGGCAATCCCTAGTTCCACTCGGACCCTACGAAGCTGAAGTAGCGTTTCGCTTCGAATGATTCGTCTTGAGAATGTTTCCAAGGTCTACAAGAACAAGACCACTGCGCTCCGAAGCGTCTCGACCGAGATTGCTAAGGGCGAGTTTGTGTTTCTCGTGGGTTCTTCGGGTTCCGGTAAATCGACGTTTATGAAATTGCTGCTTAAGGAAGAGATTCCATCTGAGGGTGGTATCTGGGTTGCTGGCAAGAATATGGCCGAGATTCCCAACCATAAGGTGCCGTTTCTTCGTCGCAATATTGGCTGTATTTTCCAAGACTTCAAGTTGCTTCCTAACAAGAGCGTTTATGACAATGTGGCGTTTGCGCTTGAAGTTATTGGCCGTCCCAAGAGTGTGATCACGACACAGGTTCCGCAAATTCTTGATCTCGTTGGATTAACGAAAAAGGCCGACAATCTTCCTACGGAGCTTTCTGGTGGCGAGCAGCAGCGCGTGTCGATTGCTCGGGCGTTTGTGAATCGTCCGCTGATTTTGTTGGCCGATGAGCCCACTGGCAACCTTGACCCCAATACCAGTGTGGGCATCATGCGCTTGCTGGACCGGATCAACAAGACCGGCACCACGGTTCTGATGGCCACGCATGATCAGGGGATTGTGAATTCGATGCGTCGCCGGGTTATTGAGCTTGACCGTGGTTCGCTTGTTCGCGATCAAGCGCGCGGCGTTTA
Source organism: Acidimicrobiia bacterium (assembly GCA_043718695.1). Lineage (GTDB taxonomy): Bacteria > Actinomycetota > Acidimicrobiia > Acidimicrobiales > JANYDT01 > JANMZO01. The sequence continues at coordinate 8,228 of JAYSVF010000329.1, forward strand.
CGGAACCTTGGATTAGCAGGCATATGGCAATCAAAGTTTCTTATGTCGTAAAAGAGAGCGTCGGTAATCTGCGACGTAATCTTTTGATGACCGCAGCTGCACTGATCACGGTCACGATTTCTCTGGCGTTGGCTGGCGCTTCGTTGCTGTTCCGAAGCGGGATCGATAACGCGTACATTCAGTTCAAAAATGGCTTCGACATCACCATCATGATGAATCCCGAAGCCACGCAAGAGCAGATCGATTCAATTGGCACTGAGCTTCGATCCAACCCCCAAATCGATCAGGGTTCGCGCAAGCCGCGGTTTGTGACCCGTGAAGAGTCCTTTGCCGAGATCAAAAAGATCTTTCAAAACACTCCTGAGACCTTGGCCGCGTTTACCAGTCTTGACCAGGTACCTACACAGTGGCGCTTTAAGCCCGTGGATGCCGAGCAACTTGAGGTTCTTGGACAGAGGTTTGAGAAACGTGCTGGTGTGCGCCAAGTTGGATACGCGAAGTCGGCGAAGTTGATTCGCTCTGCGGCGCAACGTATCCAGCTCATTGTGTTGTGTATTGCCGCCGCTTTGCTGTTGTCGGCCGTGATTTTGATTTTGAATACCGTCCGCATGGCCATTTTTGCCCGTCGTCGTGAAGTGGCGGTGATGAAACTTGTGGGTGCCACCAACGGTTTTATTCGGCTTCCCTTTATGGTTGAAGGATTGTTGCAGGGGCTTCTCGGTGGTATCGCCGGGTTTGGACTCGTGGCGCTGGGAACCAAGTTGGCACAGGCGTCTTTGCGGACGTCAAGCGTGCCGATTGCCCGCACGATAGCGGTGAGTTCCTCGCAATTGCTCAGCACGGGAATTTTCATGCTGATCGTTGGGGCTCTGGTTGGAGCCCTCGGCTCGGCAGTAGCCGTTTCGCGTTTTCTCGACGTGTGAAACCTGGTTCGCGCATCAGATTTGAAAAAATCTGAGCAAAAGCTCGGATTTTGCTTGCCAAAGTATCCGCAATGCCCGACGATGCTTCTATGAAGGTTTTCATCGACGCTGAAAAGTGCCAAGGCCACAACCGCTGCTTCGCTATTGCGCCCGAACTGTTTGATGTCGATGATCTCGGCAACGCGTTTGTTCTTGGTGATGGAACTGTTTCTTCGGAACTTGAACCCAAAGCGCGTCTTGCCGTTGCCAATTGTCCGGAGCGAGCTATCACCATTGCTGAGGGGTAAGGGCAATGGCGTTAGAAACTGCCCATCAGGCTCCGGTTGTTGATTGGGCCAGCGATTTTGATCACACCGATCCGGTCTGGGTTGATAACCCGTTTCCGATTTGGGATGAGCTGCGCTCTACCTGCCCGGTGGCGCGATCCGAGCGTTATGGTGGCACGTGGTTACCCACTACCCATGAAACGGTAAGCCAGGTTGCCTATGACACGGAGAACTTCACCTCGTGGAGTGTTGTTGTGTCCAATGGCCGTCCACCGGAAGATAATCGTCCGGTTGGTGGAGCGCCTCCAATAACCAGTGATCCTCCGTTCCACGGTGTTGCCCGTCGGCTTTTACTTCCGGCATTTGGACCAAAAGTCATCGCTGCTTTGGAACCACAAATTCGTGAGCTTTGCCGCAAGTTGCTTGACGAGCTTGAGGGGCAAGAGGTGGTCGATGCTGCTGTTGATTACGCCGGGCACATTCCACCGGATGTGATCGCCCGCATGCTGGGTTTGCCGCTCGAAGACGGAGAACTGTTTCGTGAATTTGTGCACGGAACATTAGAAAACGTGGCGGCTCCCGTTGAGCAACGACACGAGTTTTTTGCCAAGTTCGATGCGTACATTGGGACGCAAATTCAGTCGCACATTGATGAGCCGAAAGACGATCTCATCGGATTTTTGCTCAACGTTGAAATCATGGGTTCCAAGCTTGAGCCCAGCCACATTGGTGGGACCATCATTCTGTTGTTGGTGGCCGGAATCGACACCACGTGGGGAGCGATTGGCGCCAGTATTTGGCATCTTGCCCAGAACCCCCAAGACGTTGAACGTTTGCGTAACGAGCCAGAGCTTTGGGATACCGCCATCGAAGAGTTTCTTCGGGCCTATGCTCCTGTGACTATGGCTCGGCTGGTAGCGAAAGATCATGAGTTCAACGGTTGTCCGATGAAAAAAGACGATTGGGTCTTGTTGCCTTTCCCGGCTGCGAATCGGGACCCGATGGCATTTCCTGATGCCGACAAAGTCATTTTGGACCGTGCGGAAAATCGCCATGCTGCTTTTGGGCTTGGCATTCACCGCTGTATTGGTTCGAACCTTGCTCGACTTGAGCTTCGGGTCGCTCTGCAGGAATGGGTTGCTCGTTACCCGAAGTTCTCTGTTGCTGATCCAAGCGGTGTCCGCTGGGCTGCAGGGCAGGTTCGGGGGCCACGAGAACTACCACTGAAGATCGGCTGAGCCCGGCTGGCCTTAGGCTGGCCCAGATTGGTGATGACCACGCATCAAATCCGCAGAGTGACCCCTGAGGTCCTTCAGGTTGGCGTGGGTTCGGAGGAAAGCGTGGCCCGAAGCACGATGTTGTCGCTGTAGCTCCTGTTTGACTTACGAAACACGCCACCGCAGGTAATGAGCGTGAGCACCGGAGGCCCATCGGTGCGAAAAAGCTCGGCGATAGGAAGATCTTTTTTACTTACCTGGAAGCGTTCTGAAACAACGTAGCGGTGCATTTGGCCGAGATCATCGGTGACCACCACCTCGGCTCCGATATTAAGGGTTCGGAGCTTGAGGAACACCCCAGGTGAACCGGCATGGTCTACGTGTCCGGCTAACACCGCTGAGCCCGTAACCGCCCCGGGAAGTGCGCCGTGTTTGTACCAGCCAGCCTCTCGTGCCCCTGGAATTTCCATCGATCTGTTTGGTTGAAGGCCGACAGAGATCACCGGCGCATCCAGGCCTAGTGAAGCAATCGCCACCTTGACGGGGAGCGAACGTGGCTTATTGGGCAGTGCCGGAAGTACTTGAGTTGCAGGCCGATCGTTGTCTGCCCTCGTCGGGAGGTCTGGGAACTCTGGGAGTTTGGTTTCGAAAGGTGTTTTCATCTCGAAGAGCTGGACACCAACGAGCTCTAGGGGTTGCCCGGATCTTTCGTTGCCCGCTACAACCGTTGTTGCATTCGCCGTCGAATTGTTCACGGTGGCACCGCTGAGATCACTGCGGGGAGCTGCCGACGTATCGAGTGCGTAAGCAATCCCAGCGCCACCGAGCAGTGCCGCGGAAGTGGCGAAGACGATCTTGACGGCGAGTGCATGCATGAAAGTCCAGTTGGCGGTCAGTTGGCTGTTTTTCGGGCTTGATCGGAAATGTATTCGGCAGAAACCAAAGTGGGTGACAGGAAACCCGTCACCCACAACGTTTCGAGGTTGCTTAGTAGTTAGCGGCGACGCTTACGAGCAAGAGCGACTGATGAGCCAATGAGGCCACTGAGACCCAAACCAGCAGCTACGAGAACCAAGGTGCTGGTTCCTGACGAGGTTGCGGCTAGCCCGTCATCGCCAGTTTCTACGGCAGTCGGGGCGTCAGCTGTTTCTGCTTCGGCCCCTGCTTCGGCTTCGGTTGTATCGGGGGCAACTTCGGCTGCGGCTTCCGTGGAGTCGGTTGCGACTTCCTCAGCGGCCGCCGCTGGTTTCGTGATCACTGCGTCGATTACGTGGATAATTCCGTTCGAAGCTTTCAGATCAGCCGTGGTGACGGTTGCGCCGCCCACGATGAGCTTTTCTCCATCGAGAGCAATACTGATTTTGCCTCCCAGTGAATCAACGTTTCCTCCTGCCGCAGCGATAGCGGCCTTAGAGTCAACCGCACCCGAAATGACGTGGAGTTTCAGGATCGCAGCCAAATCTCCTGTTGGATCCTTGAGGAGTGTGTCCACTGTGCCAGCCGGTAGTGCCTCGAACGCGGCGTTGGTTGGAGCAAAGACCGTGAAAGGTCCGGGTCCTGAAAGAGTTTCAGCAAGGCCAGCTGCAGTAACTGCGGCGACCAGTGTTGAAAAATCGGGATTCGCTGAGGCAATTTCCACGATGTTCTTGTCTTCTTGGGCGGATGCGGTTCCACCACCGCCGAAGACACCAAACGTGACGGCTGATAGGGCGGCTACGGAGGCGAGTAAGAAGCGACGCATTATTTCTCCTTGATTGGGAACGCAACGCACTGTTGTGTCATTCGTTGTTCGTAGCCAAGGTGCGAGCTGGATGAGTAAATCATCCAACAAACCCAATCTTTTTTTGATGCCGTTTGTCGGTTGGGTTTGCTGGGTGCTGGGTGCTGGGTGCTGGGTCTGGTTGCTAGCACTAGCTCGGCGGCGTAACGACAGGTAGTGAACCCCAATGGTGAGATGCGCTCCGCAACGATCAGCGCGCTCAGTTTCGAACCCTCAAAGACTCTGTGGGTGTGCTTTGCGGTTCCTGAAGTGCCGGATTACTTCGATCAGCAGCGTCACGCTGATTGCACATCCAAAGGCCAGGAGTAGCGCTTTGGTGTGATCATCTTTGAAGCGTTCCCCAAACACGTAGCCAAGGATTGCTGCGTACGCGGCCCAAATCACTGCGGCAACGGCAACAAAGGAAATGAATCGTTTGCGTGGCTGTTGGGTTATCCCTGAGGCCAAAGTGATCATGGTCCGGCCACCCGGAATGAATCGAGCGGTCAGAAGCAGCGATCCGCCACGTTTCTCCAATTGAGTAGTTGCCCACAAGAGTTTTTCTGCTCGTTTGGGCTTCGCACGGGCCCATCGTTCAATTCGGTGCGCGGCGCGTTTCCCAATTTCATAAGCGGTGTTGTCGCCTAGGCAGGCACCCAGTGCGGCGAAGACGATGACGAGGGGGAGCCATAATGAGCCACGGCCGGCGGCGATTCCGCCCAGAATTACTGCGGTCTCACTTGGCACAATGGGAACAATGGCGTCAAGGAAGGCGATGGCGAAAATGAGCCCGTAGAACCATGGATTGCCGGAAACATCGGCAAGCCAGTTGGTCAAGCTGGAAAAAAGGGCGGCAGTCATAGGGTTCAAAGGTAATGCCTCGCTGGATATGGAAAGGGTTTTCTCGTAGGGTTGTCGCTATGGCCCGCCCGTTGATTGCCGTTTCGTGTCGTCCCCGTGCGGCCGGTGAGGTGAAGAACTGGCCTGATACTCCAAGCGCCGTTATGCAGTACACGTACCTTGATGCACTTTGGAATGCTGGTGGCGATGAGGCCATTGTTGCTCCACGCCTTACTGATCGTGAAGCTATGTGTGCGTACCTATCGCGATTTGATGGATTGCTGCTCGTTGGTGGAGGCGATGTTGATCCCGTGCTGTACGGGCAAGCGCCGGAGCCTGAGGTTTACGGAGTTGAAGCGGCCAGTGATTCGCTGGAGATTGCCCTGATCGAAGCGGCCATTGAATTGGGCTTGCCTACCTTGGGGATTTGTCGAGGCTTGCAGGTGGTGAATGTGGCTCGGGGCGGCACGCTGCTTCAGCACCTCACCGGTAAAGAGCCTTTTCAATCGCACGGTCAGCCGGGCGAAGGGTTTGAGCTGCATGCAGTTACCGTGGTCCCCGGATCGCGGCTGGCGAATTCGCAAGGTGGCGCATCGACGATTGAGCAGTGTTGGAGCTACCACCACCAGGTGATCGATCGGTTGGGTGAAGGTCTCAGAGTGACCGCCTGGGCTGATGATGGCGCAATCGAAGGCATCGAGCTTGAGGACAGCCCTGCGTGGTTGGTCGCCGTGCAATGGCACCCTGAACGCACCGCGAGTGATGACCCGGCCCAGCAAGCATTGTTCGAGGAGCTGATCCGCCAGGCTGATGCGTACCGGGTCCTTCACCAGTCTTCTACTTGAAAGATCGTATGTGCACGATGTTTCGTGGCGTTAACGAGCTGCAGATTCGGTAGGTCCACGGTAGACACCCAATCGTTTGCCTGTTGTGGGTCACGTCCATAGACGATGTTTCGTTCCACAAGCCGACGGGTTTGTTCGCCGATGTCTTGGCATTCAAGAAACCACGTGGCATCGAGTAGTGGCAGTACCTGATCCCAGCCATGGTTGGTTTGCAGGAGGTGGATGCCTTCAACAATTACTAGGCGGTGTTCGGGTAAAACTGCCAGTTCGCCAGCGTAGGACTCTTCGATTTCTCGATGGAACACTGGAGCCCAAATGGTAGAGGTGTGTTCGTTTCGGATTCTACGCAGAAGGTTTGCGAAACCATTCACGTCGAAGGTATCGGGTGCACCTTTGCGATTAGCTCGCCCCAACCGCCGAAGTTCTTCGTTGGCAAGGTGGTAGCCGTCCATCGGAACCACAACCGCTGAAAGTCCGCTCGATTCAGCAGCCTGGCGCAACGATTCGCTGAGTGTTGATTTCCCACTTCCCGGTCCTCCACAAACACCGACCAACAGTCGAAAAAATTCGTCGTCGTCGTCGTCGTCGTCGTCGTTGTTGTCGTCGTTGTTGTCGTTGTGGTTGTCGTAGTGCTTGAGGTTTTGGTGGAGAAGATCGTTGAGACGATGCAGGGCGGATTCGCAGAACTGCTCCGGTGAAGAAATCGGCACCGTGGTTTGGCTTTGAGGCAACAAAATACTCACCCTCCTGGTCTAGCGTACGAGGCCAGTTCAACCGGTTACCGTTGATCCATGGTGCATCGCGTGTTGCTTGTTGGGTTCGGCTTGGGTGGACGTATTTTTCACGCGCCGTTTCTTGCTGCGGATCCAGGTTTGGAATTAGCCGGGATTGTCACCAACAGCGAGGAGCGGCGGGCGCAGGCGACGGAGGAATACCCCGATGTCCCCTTGTTCGCCGATCTCGCGGTTGGGCTCGCCGCTGCCGCTGGTTTGGGAATCGATACGTGTGTGATCTCCACCGCGGTTCACGTGCATGTAACCCATGTTGAACAGGCTCTGGCGGCCGGTCTTCACGTGGTCATCGATAAGCCAGTTGCGGCCACTGCCGGTGAGGTGCGAGCACTTGAAGCAGCGGCAACGAAAGCCCAACGGCTGGTTGTGCCCTACCAGAATCGCCGTTTTGATGGGGATTTTCGTACGTTGCGTGCCCTCGTGGCAGATGGGTCATTGGGGACGATTGCGAGGTTTGAATCGCGTTTCGAAAAGTGGCGTCCGGTGGTGGTGAAGGCCTCGTGGAAGGAATCAGGTGCGCCGGGAACCTCGTTGTTGCATGACCTTGGTTCGCATCTGGTGGATCAAGCTTTGGTGCTTTTCGGCCCTGTGGAATCGGTGTATTCGGTTGGTCAGCGGATGCGCCCAGATTCGACCAACCATGATTCGTTGGCGCTAACGCTGCAGCATGAACAAGGTGTGGTTTCACAGTTGTGGATGTCGATGCTTGCCGCGGATTATGGTCCGAGGTTTCGTGTCTTGGGTTCGAAGGCGGCGTATGTTTCTCACGGTCTTGATGTGCAGGAAGATCAGCTTCGCTCAGGGTTACGTCCAACGGAGCTCGGTGAGTGGGGTGTCTATCCACAGGAAATGTGGGGTTCGCTTGGCACGACGGAAGAGTGCCAACGGGTTCCTTCACTCGATGGAGACATGCGATTGTTCTGGTCAGAGTTCGTAAGCGCGCTTGATAATAGAACCCCGGTTCCCGTATCGCTTGTCGATGCCATACGCACACATATGGTTATTGATGCGGCTGTCGTGTCGGCGGAAACCAATGAGGTCGTCCGCCTTTGAAGGCCACTGCCAAAAGGCTCTAAGCATGAACTGCGGGGCGTCGATCTGTCCACGGTGCGATGCGTTCCAATTGAGCTGCGGTGCGGATGAGGAGGTCTTCGCGTCCGTAGGCGGCAACGAGTTGGATTCCAACCGGCATGCCCGAAAGGCTTTGGTGCAGCGGGATCGAGATTGCGGGTTGGCCGGTTACATTGCAGAAGGCGGTAAATATGGCCATGGATGTGCTCTTCATGATCGTTTCGTGGCGAGCAGGATCAGGTTTTGCTTCACCGAGCATCGGCGTGGGGATTGACATGGTTGGCGTGAGGAGCAAATCGAATCCAGCCCCGTCGACACCGTAGGGATTGTTGGCTTCCATCCACCACGCGGCAATTGCTCTACGCCAGCGGGAGTTGACGGCGAGGGCATCGGCATAATCAAGCGGGCCGAGGGAGCGAGCTGAGGTTGTTTGGTTCCACGTATGGGCTTCCACGTCTTCGGAAGTCACTTCGCGCCCGAGAAGTTCGCTGATGAGGCCAAGGTTTTGTGTGGCTTGCACACTCCAAAGCAGCCCAAAGGACCGGGCGATTGTGATCATGTCATCGTAGGCTTTGGGATAGTTGGCTTCTACGTGATGGCCTAGACCTTCGAGTAGCT
>JAYSVF010000330.1:0-6660 GCA_043718695.1 Acidimicrobiia bacterium
GGGTCCCAGTTCGTGGTTTGAAGGCGAGAGCGTAGGGAATGGAGTTTTCGAATGGATCATCCTCACCAACAACAGCACTACGGTCATCGTGATCGGACGAGTCGGCCGGAGCTGTTCTGTCGGGATCGGTGGCGCGGCCTTCACGGTCATTTGTGTTTGGGGCACGGCCAGTTTCGCCGTCTTTGCGGGTGAGTTTGGTTACGTACAGGGCGTCGTTTTTTGCGCCGACGGCTAGTGCTTTGCTGAGGGAAAGGTCGGCACGGCGCGTTGCAATGAGTTCTTCCTGCCACGTCTTGCGGACCGTTGTTTCCACTTCACGAATCACGCCAAACAGGTGGGTGAAACGCTCGCGGGGTGAGCCTGAGCGAATTGGGGTGCCAGCGTTCCGGGAGGCTGCATCCAGAACGTCCAAGGCCCCAAACACGCGGTCGCGAGCGGCGTAAAGTTGCGCAACGTCATCCATGAGCCGCTCAGGATTGATGTAGCTCGTTGGCGGGTTAGCTGCCCGTGTCGATCCACCACCAACGGGCCTTGCGGGAACAGCCGCGGCGGCTTTCGATGGAGGAACCAAAGCGCTGGCATAACGAGCAAACGATATGGGTGCAAAGGATTTCGCCGATTTGACTGCCACTCCGGATTTAGGGTCGCCGGGCATTTTCGTCGTCATCGGATTAGACGTTCGCGGTAGATAGCGAAAGGCAACGTGTAGGCATCGATCAAACGTAACGCCGATGTTCCACGTTGCACAGAGGTCAACTCGCGCTCGCGCCGAAAACAAATCCGAGAAACCGAATCCGCGGAACCGAATCCGATAAACCAAATCCGAGAACCGAATCGGTGGAAGCCATCAAGCAAGTACGTGTTGGGACCCTAGGCGTGCAGGGTAACTTCGGTTACGGTAAAGATATGAATTCGGGGATGGCGGCGTTGAGGGCTGGCTCGCGTAATGAGTAGCGCCGACGTTTTCCGGCAAGCCACGCAGGTACAACAGCAAGCGGTCGAGATTCGTCGGCAGGCCCAATTGTTGCAACAGGCGATCGATCAGGTGCAAGCAGCGCCGGGTACGGCACCATCAACGTTAAGCGCACAAAAATGGGCCGGACCGAAAGCATCAAACACCCAGCAGTTGATGCAAGGTTCCTTTGAAACGCTCCGATACGCGGCGGATCAGGCGGCGGCAGATGTAGAGCAACTTCTCTTTGAGGCACGCCGGCTCGATGCTCAGGCCGATCAGCTCGAAATCGAAGCGAAACGATTGGCCTACCTAGAAGCCGAAGCCGAAGCGGCCCGACAACGCGCCGCACTAGCCGCCCACGCAGCGCAAGCCGCACGTATCGCCGCCGCAAATGCCGCAAATGCCGCCAATGCCGCCGCAACCGCTGCCTCCGCCGAGCCAGCGGATTCGCCCAGTTCGTCGGGAGCTTCGTCGAGTGGAACAGCTGGTGCAACAAACACAATCATCTACGCACCGATTGTTTCAACCCCCGAATTAACTAGTTCGGCGCCCGACAACAACACAACCCAAGCCGAACCAACCGACGACACTCCCAGCTCAGCGTTTTGACGCAAACTGGTTTTCCACTCCAGCGAAGCGCGCAATCCATCGGTTGTACATCCATTCTCTTCTAGCGCCAATGAGCCCAGCGAGAAAATCCCGGCGCACTGTGCGAGGGACGCACGGATCCCGCCCTGTCAACCCGCCCAGCTGTGAACCGGCCCAGAAGGAGTTGGCCCAGAAACCAAACTGCGGAACCAACGATCGGTCTCAGCAGCGCAAAAGTTCTGCTTCACTTGAACTGTGCGATTGCGAGAACACCCGCTAGTGCTTGGGACCCATTCAGCTGAATTGTCCAACGGTCGATGTAGCCACAATCTATGAAGGCGGATTCGGTGGACGACAAAAACATCAGCACATGGACACCAATCGGCCAAGACGCTCCACCTCCTGCAAGCAAGCCACTTGAGCCAACCGAGCAAGTCCACCAAGTAGCCGGTGCCGACGGGGGCCTAGGTCAATGGGTTCCCGCGAATCAGCCTGGCGTCATCCCGGGCAGTGAAGCTTGGCAGCCATCCACGTTTGGTGGGACGGTCCAGGGGGCAGAGCTCAACACCACCTTGCATGGATCGGGCACGACAGCAACAGAAATAGCAATAGCAACAGCAACAGCAACGATGGGCGAATCGGCGCAGGTTCGACATGGCGGACCGTTTTCGCAAAACGCTTGGCAATGGTCACTTGGTTCCGTGGCGGCAATCATCGCAATCATCGTGCTCATCGAAATAGGGTTGTCGAATCTCATCGATCGTTTCGACAGTGGCACAACGCAACGGCTTGCACTGATCTGTGTTTCGCTGTTCACCAACGATGTCGTAATGCTAGGCGTGCTTATTGTTGTGGCGAAACGTATTGGGATGTCGTTTCGTTCCTTCGGAGTCCGTAGACCGGCCGACGTGAAAGAAAGCATTGTGCTGGGATTCGCAGCTTGGCTGATTTTCATCCTGTTAGCTGGGGTGTGGGCAATGGTGAGTCAATCGGCGGCGGAACGCGAAGCGAACAATCCATTCCTGCGAGAACGAGCGGTGAATGCACGAGATTCCTCCGCCGCAACATCCACCGTCGGGTCCGATGCAGTAACGAGCGAACCCACGTCGTCAGAAAACAGCGCCACAGAAAACAGCGCCACAGAAACCACGATAAACAGCGAAACAACGAACAACAACTTAGAAAGCAACGGCTCAAGGAACGAAGAGTCTGGATTTTCGAAGAACGCCGGATCCGGCAAAACAACCAACGAAGACGCTGCAGACAATCGGCACGCACTCATCAAAGTGTTAAACGACGACCCGCCCAAAGCGTTACTCATATCCATACTGATCGCTGGCTGCATCGGCGCACCGCTACTCGAGGAATTGCTCGTCCGCGGATTCCTGTTCGGAGCGTTTAGCCAACGGTTCGGCAAGCTCGCCGGCGCGGCAATTTCGTCGTTGCTGTTTGGCTTCGCCCACATCATGGCCTACCCACTCAAAATGATTCCGCCGTTGGTGGTGATGGGCATCGCACTCTCGTGGCTGGCTTGGCAAACCGGATCGATCGTTCCCGGAATGTTCATACACACCTTCGTCAACTCACTCGGCCTAGGAATCGCCGCGTCACTCGGCGGCCACATCTTCACGCTGATGGTCGGCTCCTGGCTGGTATTGGCCATCATCCTTCTTCCGTGGATCCGCGAAAAACCACAGGCGATCTACGGGATCAACTAGGCGCTTCAGATCGGCCGCTCGCTGACAAAACCGTTGGCGCAAACAACGAGCGATCGGTGCAGCCGTGGGGTGGTCGAATCCAAAGACAACCGGCTCCGCCAGAGTGAACGGGAGCAGCCCTAGTGTGGGTAGTACCGCCGATGTGGCGATGCGTTCGATTTGACCGTTTCACCGTGTGACCTGTTTGACCGTTTTGCTCTCAACCGTTTTGCTCTCAACCGTTTCGAAAGAGGACCTGCCATGCCCCGTCAATACTTCGCAGCCGACGCCGCATCAGCCCCCAGTGCAGCAATTACTTGGGAATCGAGCTTCACCAACGTGGAAGTGGCCTTTGGGCAGAGCATTGTGACCCGCATCCCCAATGCCGATCCGCTCCGCACCACCGGGCTTCAAGGCCAAGGTCCTGATGGCTCGAGTCTCACCCTGCACCTTGTGAACGGACCCAACGGCGAACAATTCGTTATGACACGCAACGGTAACCCCATGATTGGCGGCTCCATCGCCTGGACCGCAGCCGGGACCCCCCTCGAATACCCCGCCGGCAATTCCTGGGCCCCCGCAGGCGCTATGCCGCAAGTCGCTGCTCCCATTGGCGGCGGGTACTCCAACGCGCAAGGTGTCGTCGCCGGGCGCGCCAGTGCTGAGGACGAAAAGACGATGAAAACGGCCCGAACCTGGCTAACAATTCTCGGTGCACTGGGCTTGATTTTCGGCGTGCTGATTGCGCTGTTCTCTGGTGCAATGGCCGATCAAGTAGCTACCAATCCTCAACTCGAAGGCATCGATCCATCAGCGTTGCGTCTCGTGGGTATCGTGCTGGCAATTATCGGAGCTGTCTACCTGGCCCTATCCCGGCTGGCGCACGGCAAGCGAGCCAAGACGATGTTCCTCGTGGGCGCGATCATTACCGGCCTAAACGCCCTCGCAAACGTGGCACAAATGGGCAGCGCAGGAGCGACGGGTCTCATTGGCGCAGTGATCTCGGGGGCCGCAGCGTTTTTCTGCTTCAAGGCCTACAAGGTCGCCAAAAAACTCAACCAATAGAACCTGTGGCCGCCGCTTAGGGCGAGTCAGCGCGCCAACTCTGAACCATTGAGTCAAACAGGCCTACTCCGGTCGATCTGGCTCAATGATTCACGCAGGCGTGGCGGAAATCTCTGCTGGTGGTTCGGTTCGGCAACGGGGATGGGGGAAACTGTTGGGATGGCTTCCGACGAACTCCAAGACGTGCTCGATGAGGTGTCGCAGAACTGTTTGCGTGGCCAAAAAGTCCCTGATGATCTCGCTGCGCTCTGGGCCGCACAACTTGCCGACGACGTTGACCTCCTCGATGCCTATGAACTCACGTTGCTCGATGCCATTGATGAAGACCTCTTTGATGGGTTCAATGAGTCTGATGGCGTAGAGGCTGCTGCAGCTGTAGCGTTTCGCCGAATGGCCGATCAAGTGTGTTGGGTGGCCGACGTATTTGACGGTTCGCTGCTCGGCTACTGGGTGGGCGAAAACAATCGAAAGATTGCCGAATCACCAATCGTGCTGTGTGATCCCGATGGCCAATTCGAACTGGGCGGACGGACACTTTCGGAGTTTCTTTTGGAGTCAACCGATCCGGAAGATCCCGAGGATTTTTCCGATGTTCGCGAAGCCCTCGAATCACTCCGAGTACAAGTACGCGTACAAAACCATGATGATATTTGGGCCAACCTCGAAGGCTTCGATGATCCCAACGGCATCGTCCTCGGCTACCTCGTCGAAGAACGTATGCGCGCACACGAATCTAACAATTAGGGTTTGCGACGAAGATCAATGTCCAGCGGTAGATCAATTGTGAACCTACGAAATTGTGGCTTCGGCTCAACGGAGCCAACTCATTGTCGAGCCGCTAAATCATTTACGTCCGCTGACTTCTGGGCGGGTGCAAATGGGTCGGCAAACGGGTCGGCAAAGGTGAGAAGCGCGCATGTTGGATAACGAAGTCGAATCCGGGGAGCCCACATGGGATGGTGGCTACGGCCGCTTGCGTTACAAGCCCCAGAACTGGACGTGGCGAAGCGGATTAATAGCCCCCGCCCCGTGTGCAGTGTTCGATATTGATGGGGTATTGGCCGATGCGGAACATCGTCAGCACCTGATCCGTGGACGGGGCCGGAACTGGCATGTGTTCTTTGAGATGTGCCGCAAAGACGCGCTGATTGAAGAAGTTGCCAACATGGGCCACCTGCTTGATCCGGCAATGCGGATTGTTTTGTGCACTGCGCGTCCGCAAAGTGTCGCCGGTGAAACCCTGGAATGGCTCGAAGAACACGGCGTGCGATGGGACCTACTGGTCATGCGCGAACACGGCGATTTCTCTTATGCCGTTGAGTTCAAGCAGTACACCGTCGCCGAACTCCGAGCCTACGGATTCACTCCCCTCATGGCCGTTGAAGACGACCCCCGCAACAAAGCCATGTTCGACGCCGAAGGCATCCCCTGCGTCTACATCCACTCGGGCTACCACTCCTAAATCTGTCTGGTTCGGCTAGCCGCAGCGCGTGCCAGAGTGGGTGGTACGCCTGGCGTCCGAAGGCGAGTCCGGTCAATTAGCCCGTCAGTAACGGGTTTGAATACGCACTCAACTGGCTTGGCGCATTGTTGGCTGGGGCACGTTTGATTGCGGTTATCGCGATGCTGGCTCTATTCGCACTCGTCGCGGTGATCCGCGTGCCAACTGGCTCAGCTCGGTTAGCGCTTGCTTTCTTTGAGGATGCTGAGCTCTTCCTCGTCGAGGCTGTTGATGCCATGTGCGCTAATTTTGTCGAGAATGCCATCAACCTTGGCTTGGCGGGCACGTTTTGCTTCGGGGGAAATGTCCATCGGACGCATCGTGGAGATATCGGTAACGGATGCCTCGGCTTTTTCCGCTCGCTTGATCAGGTCCTTCGCTCGTTTTGCTGGACCGGGCTTGCGCTTCACGCCTGGCATTCCGGGAAGCGGCACCCGAGGCACCCAAACGGGAAGATCGGAACCCATGCCAAGCGACTTCAACATCACGACTGCAGTAGCTAGCAGCACGAAGAGCAGAACGATTCCGCCGCCGTCGCGATTGCCCGAAAGCTGCAACACCTCGATGCCCACAATCACCGCGGCCATCACCCACGCAGGAATATTGAACATAAAACGCGTACGGGGATTCTCCAACGCATAGGCCACAAACACACCCAACTCCACCGTACGAATACCAGCCTGAGGAACGTCGATAAGCACACCGACGATTGCCGGAACGACCGTAAGTGCCGCGAGCATTCCTAGAAAACGGAACCGACCCAGCGTGTTCTCCAACTGCGTACCGAGCAGCCAAAAAATGTACAGCGTCAATACCGTCCAAATCGACGGGGGATTGGCCAGCGGCCACGTGAC
>JAYSVF010000034.1:0-13450 GCA_043718695.1 Acidimicrobiia bacterium
AGCGAGAACGGCTGATTCAGTAACCCCAACTTGCGTGCTCTCGGGTTTACTCGCTGACTTATTGCCGACGGAACACCCAGCCGTGAGCACAATGAGCGAAACGGATGCTACGGCATGGGCGAGTCGAACTGACTTCATAGCTCGATCGTAGCGAAGCATTAATGTCGAGCTCGTCGCTGTGGTTGCTCGGCATTAGGAACCTTCGACTGCCCCCGAAGCTCACCCGATCAGCGACCGTATTTCAGCGATACAAGTGAACGCGCTCTGGACATTTGCATAACAGCGAAGGGCAGCGCGAAATCACTCAGTTACTTCCACGAAAACACAGCTATCAGTTTTTTGTTTGGCGAAGTCGGTACCGGTGCTCGGGGCGACCAGCAGCGCCATAACGCATGGATAGCTCAACTTCACCAATCTCAACAAGGTGTTCTAAGTAACGACGTGCACTCACTCGCGATACCCCCGTGAGCGCAGCAACATCGGAGGCGGACAATCCCTCAGTATCCACACCAATCAGCGCATCGGCCACGGCCATTCGGGTGGCGGGAGACAACCCCTTGGGGAGGCTGGAAAGCGGCGGGCGTACTCCGGCAAAGGCGCGATCCACTTGGGCCTGGCTCAGCAGTTGTGAGCCATCGTGATTGCGCGTTTCACTAATGCGGTTCCGAAGGTGTTGTAACAGGGTGCGAAGCACCTCGGAATCAAACGGTTTGATGAGGTGATGCGCTCCCCCCAGTTTGATGAGTGAGTGAATCGTTTGTGCGTCCCGGGCTGCGCTCACCGTCACTACCTCACACGTTGCTCCTGAAACTCTAAGCGCACGTAACACATCCAACCCGCTGCGATCAGGCAGGTAAATATCGAGGAGCACAAGGTCAGGAAGATCACGCTGCGCTATGGCGAGCGCCTCGCTTGCAGAGTGGGCCACACCAATCACCGAGAATCCAGGTTCGCGTTCGATCAACCGGCGATGAACGTCGGCGACCATAAAGTCATCGTCGACAACCAGAACCCTGACCGAATCGTTCGAAACTTCAGCAGACCCGCCGAGATTCATGATTTCCCGCTTACGAGAACGGCTTCAAACGTGGTTGGTTCCCGGTCAACGATTCGCACAGAACCTCCCGATGCCCGGCATGCTTGTCTGGTGAGCGTGAGCCCCAAGCCCGCGTGACGGCCGGTTTTGGTGGTGTATCCAGGCGAAAAAACGGTTTCATTGTCTTGTGGTCCGGTGCCGGAATCGCTTACCACCACACCGATCTGACCGTGATCTTGGGAAACCCGCACATGAACCCAACCTGCTGGTCCTGCTGCATCGATGGCATTGTCGACCAGGTTTCCTACGACAAGAAGCAGATCGGTTGCTTCATTGACACTAAGGCGTTTGAGTTTCGATTGGGGGTCAAGGGTCAATTCAACGTTCCGTTCGCGGGCCAGCGACATTTTGGCCAGGAGCAGCGCACTGATTAGCGGTTCGCCAATGCGGTTTCCAACGGCTGAGTCTGCAGCTGCGTGGGCGTTCGTCGTTCTGGCAATGAACTCGCGTACTTCATCGTGGGCGTCGAGGGCGATCAACCCGGCAATGGTGTGAAGGGTGTTGGAGAACTCATGAGCTTGAGCACGGAGGGTGTCTGCTGCGGCGCGATGTTCAAGCAACGAACCGATTCCTTCCGCGTTGAGCGAGTGGGTTTGCCGGTCTACCCGACGCGCAATCAGCCAAGTTCCCGCTCCCCCTAACGCAAGGGCAGCTGCTGCAAGCCACCCAATGAGCCGTAAAAGATCAGCGCGCGACCGATCATCAACTCCGCTGATCAAGAGGCCAACAGAAACCAGACCAATCACTTCACCTTGCTGATTGACTATGGGTGTCTTACCTCGAACACTTCGACCCAGCGTGCCCTGTTCGGTACCTATGAAGTCCTCGCCCTTGAGTACGGCACCGGCTTCGGTTGATAGACGTTGGCCGATTTTTGTTGGGTCGGGATGGGAGTAGCGAACCTGTTCTCGATTGGCAACCACTACAAAATCGGCTCCCGAGGATTTCCGGATGGCTTCGGCGATTGGTTGAATGGTCACCTCGGGATTCGCATTAGCGAACGCGTCGCGAATGGATTCAATTGCCGCTACGGATTTGGCAATAGCGAGGGCTCGCTCGCCTGAAAGTTGGGCGACTTGGGATCGGTTCGCTCGTAACGCAATAGCCGCAGCGATGGCAGTGATAAGTACGACCACGCTCAGTTGCGCGAGCAAGACCTGTCGGGCGATTGATCGGCCACCACGGCCCGCTGAGGGGAACCCTTTTGCGTTCATTGAGATGCGAGATTACGACCGTTTTCGAAGGCGGATGATCATTGGTGCGACAACAATGGCAACAAGCACCGCTAAGAGCACCTGGCAGATACCACTGCTGGCAAATGCGCTGTATTCCCCTTGGCTGATGGCCAACGCTCGTCGATAGCGTTCTTCGGCCATTGGTCCAAGGATGGCGCCGATCACTAAGGGTGCAACCGGGAATCCGAAGCGTCGCATAACGAAGCCAATGACACCGATGGCAAACAAGATCAACAGGTCAATACCGGAGCCGTTTGCCGCGTACCCGCCAAGTGCACCGAAGAGAAGTATGCCTGCATATAAATAGGGACGTGGGATGTGCAACAACTTGGCCCATAGAGGTGCAAGAGGCAAGTTGAGGATGAGGAGCATGGTGTTGCCAATAAATAAGCTGGCAATAAGGCCCCACACCAAATCGGCGTTCGTTTCAAAAAGTAATGGACCCGGTTGGAGACCGTACTGCTGAAACGCAGCGAGCATCACGGCTGCAGTCGATGACGTTGGGAGGCCAAGAGTCAGCAGTGGGACGAGAACGCCCGCAGCCGCTGCGTTATTGGCGGCCTCAGGTCCTGCCACACCTTCGATTGCTCCATGGCCAAACTCATGCTTGTGCTTGGACAGTCGCTTTTCCAAGGCATAGGACAAAAACGTGGGGATCTCTGCGCCACCGGCGGGCATAGCTCCAAATGGGAAACCCAGCGCCGTACCGCGAAGCCAGGGTTTCCATGATCGTGACCAGTCGGCTTTGTCCATCCAAGGTTTGCCGACAGGAATGACCGTTGTAGGACTGCGCCGCAACCGTGAGGCGACCCACAGTGCTTCACCCACCGCGAACACCCCAACGGCAACGATGACCGTGTCGGCTCCATCAAAGAGTTGCGTAATGCCCATGGTGAGACGAGCTTGACCAGTCTGGGTGTCGATACCGATCAGCCCAATGGCCAGTCCAATAGCCAACGATGAAATGCCACGAATACGTGATGCACCAAGGACTGAAGAAACCGTCACAAAGGCAAGAACGATGATTAAGAAAAATTCTGCGTCGCCAAACTTCAACGCATAATCAGCCACCGTTGGCGCGGCCACCACTAGTAACCCCGTGGCGATGGTCCCAGCAACAAAGGAGCCGATTGCTGCGGTAGCGAGGGCTTGTGCCGCCCGACCCCGCTTGGCCATGGCGTTTCCTTCGAGCGAGGTGATCATCGAAGCGCTCTCGCCCGGTGTTTTCAACAGAATCGACGTGGTCGAGCCGCCATACATGCCGCCGTAGTAGATGCCAGCGAACATAATGAACGCCGAAACCGGACCGAGTTTCAGTGTGATGGGAAGCAAGAGCGCAACCGTCATGGCCGGGCCAATACCGGGCAGAACACCAACTCCGGTTCCGAGCATTACACCGAGAAAAGCCCATCCCAAGTTGCCTGGGGTAGCAGCAACTTTGAATCCTTCTAGCAGAGCGTTGAGTGACGACATGACTCGTGGTTCCTACAAACTAAAGAAGTGACTCGAAGGGACCGGCTGGAAGGTACACGCCGAGCAAGACCCGGAACAGGATGAATGCAACTCCCGAAATGGCAATACTCACTGCGCATACTTTCCAAAGGGGGCGGGCTCCAAGTCCTAAGGCTGCTCCACAAAACAACGTGAACGCAGCGAGGGGCCAACCGACCGGTTTAATCAACAGTGCGTGAGCAATAAAGGCCATCCCAACGACAAGTAGGGATCGCCAGTCACCGGGAACATCAAGATCAACGTCTTCGCCCTCGTCGGGTAAACCGAGCTTGCCTCGCATCACATCGCTGGCATGGAGCAAAGCACAGAGACAGAGCAACCCGCCGACGACCCGCGGAAAGAACCGCGGGTCGACAACGTTTGTGGTCTTAGGTATACGTATGTTCGATGCACCCGCAAGTACTGCAACACCAGCGCACCCCAACGCTACGGAGACGAGGTATTCCAGCTGAAACCGTCGACCAGATGCAGATGCAGTTTGGGGTAGAGATACAGACACAGATGCTGATGATGCGGGTGCGGACACGAATTACGCCAGACCGATGTCTCGAAGAACTCCGCGAATACGAACTTCCTCAGCGTCGAGGAACGTGCGAAAGGCCGGGCCGTCGAGGTAAACGTCGTCCCAATTTTGCTTCTTCAGTTCTGCCTTCCAGGTCGGTGATTGGTATAACGCACGGACGGTGTCAAGAAGTTCGGCTTGTTCAGCGGCCGAGATACCTGCCGGTGCAACCACACCACGCCAGTTCTGCAATTCCAACTTGACGCCAGTTTCTTTGATGGTTGGCACGTTGGTGAGATCAGGAACGCGCTTGTCGCCGCTTGTTGCCAGGGCTCGTAGTTTTCCGTCTTTGATTTGCGGGGCGAACTCGCCAACACCGGAAATTCCTGCGGAGACTTTTCCTCCGAGCAATGCAGCAAGCGCCTGGCCTCCACCGGAAAACGCGATGTAGTTGATTCGCTTGGGATCGGCACCGACGGTTTTTGCCAGCAATCCAGCCAGCACATGATCGGTTCCTCCGGCAGAACCACCAGCAATGGATACCGAGCCAGGATCGGCTTGGAGATCCTTGATCAGATCGGCAAGGGTTTTGTACTTTGAATCAGCGGGAACCACGATGATTTCATCTTCGGCGGTGAGGCGGGCGATTGGCGTCACGAATCGGCGGTCCAGGTTTGCTGGTGGCTTGTTGGTTTCGATCGCGCCCACCATGACGAGGCCCATGGTCATCAAGATGTCCCCTTTGCCTGATTCTTGCGCCACGAGTTGGGATAGCCCGATCGTCCCGCCGGCTCCGGCAACGTTGAACACGTCAACGCGTTTACGGATATCGCCCTCTTGCATGATTCGCTGCATGGCTCGTGATGTGGAGTCCCATCCGCCACCTGGTGCCGCGGGAGCCATAACACGAAGGGTCTTGCTGCTGAATTTTGACGTGTCGATTGCCTTAACCGCAGCAATCGTGGTTGGTGCTGCGGCGCCAATCGTGGTGGGCGTGGGCGCAGCGGTTGCGGGAGGTGTTGTCGCAACAACCTTCGATGTCTTCTTGGCTGCGGGCTTGGTGGTCTTTTTTGTGGCTGCCGTGGCTGAGTTATTGGCCGCAAACGCCAGCGAAAGCGCAACAGCGGCAGCGATGGATAGGCGCGAGCGGCGTGTGGTTGGATTCATTGGTTCCCCTTGGTTCAAAACGACGCACCCAAGCGCCGAGAGCACAAGTGTGACGATTGACCGCCGGCAACCCATGTTGTGGTCATCGAAAAATCAAGAACCAGTTTCGGACATTTTGGTCATAAAGGTCACAGTCATTGCCCGGGAGGAAGAGTTTGCGCACTAACTTGGTCGTGTGAGTGGTGGACCGTTGATTGTGCAGTCAGACCGCTCTTTGCTGCTTGAGGTTGATCATGAACTGGCGGAAGAGTGTCGAGCGGCGATTGCCCCGTTTGTGGAGCTGGAAAAAGCCCCCGAGCATGTGCACACCTATCGGATTACGCCGTTGGCTCTTTGGAATGCGTCGGCTGCCGGGCATGATGCGGAACAGTGCATTGACGCGCTCCTGAACTACAGCCGCTACGACGTGGGCCAGGCGTTGCTGATCGATATCGTCGACACGTTTGGCAGATATGGGCGCTTAGTAATTGAGAACGATCCGATCTACGGGCTGGTTCTGAGGTCAACCGATTCAGCCGTTCTGGCCGAAGTTCGCAGGAACAAAGTCGTTGCCCCGCTGCTTGGTGAGACGGTTGGGCCCGATCTGGTGCAAATTCAAGCGGCTGATCGTGGACGGATCAAACAGGCACTGATCAAACTCGAATGGCCTGCCGATGATCGTGCGGGCTATGTCGACGGTACGGCATTCAAAATGCATATCGAAGAAAACGACGCGTTTCATTTGCGTGATTATCAACGCCAAGCCGCCGATGCTTTTTGGGCTGGTGGTTCTGGTGTGATCGTCCTTCCCTGTGGTGCGGGCAAAACGATTGTGGGAATGGGCGCGATGGCCAAGGCGCAAGCAACCACCTTGATCCTGGTCACCAACACGGTTTCGGCTCGTCAGTGGCGCAAAGAACTGATCGAACGCATGTCGGTTCGGGCCGAAGATATAGGCGAGTACTCCGGAGAACGCAAAGAAATCAAGCCGATCACTATTGCCACCTACCAAGTGCTGATCTCCAAGTACAAGGGCGAATTCAAGCATCTAGCCGTGTTTGATAGCCAGGATTGGGGGCTCATCATTTACGACGAAGTCCACCTCCTCCCCGCGCCGGTTTTCCGTGCAACCGCCGACATTCAAAGCCGTAGGAGACTTGGTCTCACCGCAACGTTGCTCAGAGAAGACGGTAAAGAACGAGAAGTATTCACCCTCATCGGTCCGAAACGTTTCGATGTGCCGTGGCGTGAAATCGAAGCCCAGGGGTACATCGCCCCGGCCACGTGTGTCGAAGTGCGCGTCACCCTTACCGATGATGAGCGAATGACCTATGCAACTTCGGAACCCGATATCTCTTACCGGGTGGGTTCAACTGCCGTTTCGAAACAGGCAGTAGTAGATGCACTTATCAAACGTCACCCCGACGAACTCATCCTGGTGATCGGCCAGTTCATTGAACAACTCGAATCACTGGCTGAGCGCTTGGGTGCCCCGATCATCACGGGAAAGACCCCCAACAAAGAACGTGAACGGCTCTATGAGGCATTCCGCACTGGTGAAGAGAAACTGCTTGTGGTTTCCAAAGTGGCGAACTTCTCCATCGATCTTCCCGACGCTTCCGTAGCGATCCAGGTTTCTGGCACATTTGGCTCCCGGCAGGAGGAAGCACAGCGCTTAGGGCGAATTTTGCGTCCCAAATCCGATGGGCGTGCCGCCACCTTCTACTCAGTGGTTTCCCGTGACACCAATGACCAGAGTTTCGCCGCCAACCGTCAGCGTTTTCTTACCGAACAGGGCTACGGCTACCAGATTGTCGATGCGAAAGACGTGCTCAATCAGGATTTCCTCGACGGTCGTTAGTGCAAACACCTACGCCAAAGCTTTCATGAGACCTTTGTTACCGGCGGTACCTGGCCGATCCTTCAGAAATCGGTAGAATTACCCTCACCGTCTTCCCCAAACGCGTAAAGGTGCCCCTCCGTGTCCGAAGTAACCACTTCACCTCCTACCTCAGCCGTAGGTACGCGCCTCTGCAAGCGCACGAAACAACTCGCCGTTGCTACAAGTTTTGCGTGCTTATCAACCTTGTTAGGAGTTGGCGGCAACGTAGGTGCGCAGACGACTACAACCATCGCCACCACCACTTCAACGACGTCTCCTCTGGCAACGTTGGCTCTCGTAATGGAACCCGTTACTGGCAGTTCGGGGATTTCGCTCACGGCGCCCAACGCCATGCGAACCACGGTGATTATCACCAACGAAACCAAAGTTCCGCTTACCAACCAGCAAATGGTTGTGCGCTTTGGTGTGAAGCCCGATCAAATTAACTCTGTGATTGATGCCTCGGGCCCAGTAGGTCTTACTGATGCGACCACGGGTGCATGGTTCCACACGATTGCGGCGATTGCCCCGGGTGAGCGTTTGGCCTACACGGTGAACTGGTTCAAGTTCTGCTCTGGCCGGTGGCCGATGGCAGTTCGGGTTGGAGAACGCCAGGTTTCTTCAACGGTGCAATGGTCGGGCACCTCCCCCGATTCGCGTTGTCCCGCCGATGAGACTACGAATCCGCAACCGGCTTCGTTCTACGCATTGTCATGGCCAAGTTCAATCTCGCTCACTACTGCCACGGGTGTGGTGGTGATTCCCCCGGGCGTTTCCTCAACGTTGCCGAGCACGATCGCTCCAACGGTTGCCCCCGTTCCAGCAAGCACCACCACCACAACAACTGCGTTTCCATCGTCTCCAAGTTCAACGATCCAGTCATTACTCGGCCCCACCACATCATCGGCAACCACCACCACAAAGCTGGCCGGTGTTTCAACAACCCGTGTAGGTTCACCCGCTCCACTTCCCACGAAGGCGCCAGCGAGCACAATCGTAGGTGTACCTTCAAATCGCCCAACGACCACACTGTTTTGCAAGACCATCGGCGGCAATAAGTACTGCGGTCCAAAGTCGTCGGCCTACAAGGAAGGTCAGGAAAAGGCTCAGGAGCTCAAACCTGGTCAGAAGCCCGGCAAAAAGCCAGTAGTGAAAGCAAAGGCCAAAACCAAGGCCAAAGCGAAAGTTGTCAAGAAGTAGACCCCGTTTGCGGTTTGGGTTTCTGAGCTCGCCGACAACCGGCAGCAAGAACAACCAGGAACCATCGGGACCACCGGGAACAACCAAATCGGGCTTGTTCAACGGTGCTAAACCTAACTGTGCTTGATCCTCAACTGCTCGATCTGATCCATGCCACCAAAGGGTTTATGCCCGATGATGAAGGTGCCGCCCTGTATGCCGCGGCCTTGTCTATCAGTGATCAGATTGGCGGACCGTTCCTGGAAGTGGGCGCATACTGCGGACGCTCAGCGGTGTACCTCGGTGAGGCCGCCCGCCAAACCGGCAGGGTGCTCTACAGCCTCGATCACCACCATGGCTCTGAGGAAAACCAGTCGGGTTGGGAACATCACGACACCGAAGTCGTTGATCCGCGGACGGGGCGTATGGACACTCTGCCCTTCTTTCGACGGACGATCGAATCTGCCGGTCTTGAATCTTCGGTAGTTGCGCTGGTGGGTCATTCAATCCCAGTTGCTCGCCACTGGGCAACCCCGCTGGCGCTGCTTTTCATTGACGGTGGCCACGGCAGAGAGCCAGCCGCCGCCGATTATTCCTGGTGGACCCCAAAAGTCGCCCCCGGTGGCCTCCTCATCATTCACGACGTGTTCCCCAACCCCGCCGACGGGGGCCGCCCACCGTACGAAGACATCTACCTCCCCGCACTCCAATCGGGCCTTTTCACCGAAGACCCCACCCGTTCCTGCGGCTCCCTCCGAGTCCTGCAAAGGGCTATGTAAGGATCCCTCCGCTAGGGATAAGCCCTGGCTCAGGACACTAGGCGAGGCCGAACAGGGCCCGGGTTGGGTGGTGGCCGGTGAGCACGGCATTGGCCAGGAGCACGGAGGCGGCTGAGTAGGCGGTGCGCTCGCCTTCGGGGAAATTGGTGCGAGTGGGTATGTGCAGGCCGGTCCAGTACGAACCATCCTCGTGGCGCAGCTTGGCGGCGGTGTCGAAAAGCTCTTCGGCCTCATCAACCAAACCAGCGAGAACGCACGCAATGGCGGCTTCGGCGGTTTCACCGGTGGTGACCCAGGGGTGATCGTTTACGCAACGCACCCCTTCGCCGGCGATTACAAAATCGTCCCAACGCTTCCGAAGTTGCACCTCGCCCGCAGCACCGGTGTGGATCCCGCCAAGCACCGGGTAGTACCAGTCCATGGCCCAGCGGTCCTTCTCAGCAAAGAACTCCAGCGGGTGTTCGCACAGCGCGTGGGCCAGTAAATCCTGCGCAGCTAACCACACCGAAGAATCGTGCCCGAGCTGATTGGCGATGGCGACGGCTGCGCGCAAGCTGTGGTGGATCGAGGATGAACCGGTGATCAACGCATAGTGAAACGGGGTGCCATCGGGTTCTCTGGCCCACAGAATTTCGCCTGTGGGTTGCTGCAACTCCAAGACCCACGACAACGCTGAATGAATCGTCGGCCACATCGACGAGAGCCAATCGGTGTCACCGGTGCACAGCCAGTGATGCCACGCGCCTGCGGCCACATAGGCAATGGTGTTGGCATCAAATTTTGGGTCCTTGACGCCATCGGCTGTGTAGTACTGATGCCAAGAACCATCTGCGCGCTGATTATTGCGCAACCAACCATAGGCGGCACGAGCGGCATCGTGGCTTCCACCGGCGTCGAGGGCCATCGCCGTTTCTACGTGGTTCCATGGGTCGGCATGCCCGCCCGGTGTCCACAGAATCAGTCCATCGGCGAGCTGCAAAGCCTCAATAGACGCAACACTGGCTGCTTGTTCAGAAGGAGTTAACGCCATAGTGGTCGCACGCGCAGGATCTCGGTCATGCCGGTTTGCGGCCGTAGGTGATGAGGCTCTTGCCGAGCAGCGGGGTGAGGATCTTCTCCGGAATCTGGGTGGCTGCGGGCTTCTTCATGAGATCCCAAACCAACAGATCGTGGTACTTCTTGACCAGTTTGTTGTCGTTGTTGTTCACACCAACCGCACACTTCAGCCACCAATACGGTGAGTGCAGAGCGTGGGCTTTGTGTGATCCCGTCAAGGCAAACCCGGCGGTGCGAAGCCGTTCGCTGATTTCAGATTTGCGATAGATACGCACGTGTCCGCCCACCGAAGCCGGTGCGTGGTACTCAGAATCGAGCGCCCAGTTCACCAGCTCAGGTCCCCAAGAAGGCACGGTAACCGCGATGGTTCCACCAGGCTTCAAAACGCGGAACAGCTCAGCAGCAGCAGAACGATCATCGGGGATGTGCTCCATTACTTCGGAACAAATGATGCGATCAAATGTTGCTTCGGCAAAAGGCAAACGCAACGCATCACCATTCACACACGCAGCCGAAGTGGTTGGTGGCAGCGATTCCTCCAGCTGCATGGCATACATCGTTGATCCGGCTTTGCGAAGGTCATCAATGCTGTAATCCAGCGCCGTCACTTCAGCCCCCCTGCGCATGGCTTCAAACGCGTGTCGCCCTGCACCGGCCCCCATATCGAGCAAACGGTCACCCGGCTCCACACCAAGCTGATCATACTTAACGGTAAGCATGCTTACTTCCCTCCAAGGTTCTTGGCTTGGTTCTTGGCGAATTCGGTTGCGCTTTTTGCTGCAGCAGAAGCAGTTTTCGTCGCACTGGTCACCAAACCTTTGACCTTTGTTGAGCCACCAGCGGAAGCAACTACTGAAGATCCGCCAGCAACAGAAGCATCATGCGCGGCGCGGGCGTTATCGTCCAACAGGGCACGGTATTGCTCAACACAACCTTCAGCAGCCACACGCCACGTGAAGCCCTTGAGCACACGGGCCCGTCCAGCAGCCCCAAGCGCGGCACGCAACGCGGGGTCACGCAACACCAACAGAATTGCCGCAGCCAAAGCATCGGGATCATTGGGCGCAACCGTGATCGCCGCCTCGCCGCTTGGCCCAACTACTTCAGGAAGGGCACCACCTGTGGTCGTAATCAACGGCGTGCCACAGGCCATTGATTCAATCGCTGGAATCGAGAAACCTTCATACAGCGAAGGGACCACAACCATTTCAGCCTCGTTGTACAGCTCAACGATTCGATCGTCACTCACGCCGGATTCAAACGTCACCACATCGTTGAGACCTAAGCGATCCAACAACTCAGGCAACACCGAACCTTCACGTTTCTTGCCGACGATCACCACATCAATAGGGTGCTCCACGCGCACTTTGGCCAACGCTTCAAGCAGCGGACGTAAACCTTTGAGGGGCACGTCGGCCGAAGCAGTGGTCATAATCCGGTGAGGGCGACGGGTGATGTGGGGCATGGGTTTAAACCGCTCATGATCCACGCCGACGGGCACAATATGAAGCTGCTCAGCCGGCACATGCATCTGCGCCACGATGTCACGCTTGGAGGATTCTGAAACGGTAATGATGCGCGGAATACCCTTGGCCACATCAACCTGCATACCCAAGAATCCGTACCAGCGATACAGCGACCATCGGCGTTTCAGATACCCAATCGAAGCCTTCGACGGATACACGCGGGGAAGATCGGCAATCTCCAAATCACGGTCGACGGTTATGGGATGGTGCAAGGTAGCAACGACGGGTAGACCATCGCGAACCATGCCACGCACGCCATACCCAAAGCATTGATTGTCATGCACAATGTCGAACTCAGTGGCATGTGCGCGTAGGTATTTGCGGGCTCGCATGGAGAACGTCCACGGTTCCGGAAAACCACTCGTGCACATATGGGCGAACTCAAAAAAATCGATACCCCAAGCCGATGGTCCGCCACCCATTTGGAATCGTTCTTTGATTTCAGTGAGCGTTGGAATATGCCAAGGATCGTCCGCTCGGAACAAGTCCATCGACGGGATCTTGATGAGCTTTACTCCATCATCAAGCACGGGGTAGGGCTGGCCGCTGAGAACCTCAACGTGATGGCCCATGTCCCGCAGTTCACGGGCCACATAACGGGTGTAAACGCCCTGGCCGCCGGAGTGGGGATTGCCTCGGTAGACAAGCCAGGCAATGCGCAAAAACTCTGCACTGGGTGAGGGTACGAGCGGTGCAGCTGATCCTGACATAAGGCACTCAACGATAGCGGGCCTACGCCAAATCCGAGCAAAGCCTCAACTTTCGCCCTTGTTGCACCACTTTGCACGGCCAGCAACCAATGTGGGCCCCTTGACCACGGAAGATGCTTGATCAACGGGATTTGGCAGTGAACCGATGGAGTGCGGTCAGAAAGCCGGTGGCTAACGGGTTTCGTGACCGGAGTCGCCCCGTAGACAGATCCCATGGTGCCCCCAACTAGCGGCAACAGGGCACGAACCAGTTTCGAAAGCCTCAGCGCGTGTTCGCGCAAGTAATTGCGCAGTGATTTTGGTGTAGTTTCCACGATGGTGCTGGGAGTCGGGGTAAAAACACTGCGCAATGAATTGCGCGTCCCTGCACTAGCGGTGCCAGGTGATGGGTAGCTCGGAACGGGCTGGTGGCTCTAGGTTGCTGGCGGGCCAACCGAGATAGATGAGCGCGTTTACTCGCGAGGTGGTCGCGAATCCGCAAAGGCCAAGTAGTGCCGGGCCCACGGGATCGGTGGCCGAACCCCAGTAGGAGGCCAACCCCGCAGCAGTGGCACCGAGGAGGAAGTTCTGAATTCCTGCAGCGACGGCATCGCGATCTTCACCAACCCGATGCGTATCCACACGACGCGCATCCACACGACCCGCATCCACACGGCGCGTGTCCTTACGAGGTGCATCCTGCGTGGACACAAATCCCGTCGACGCATCAATGGTTTGATCAGTCGCACCGCTGTACTCCGCACCGCTGTACCTAATTTGGCCGACGGCAATTACTACCGGCGCCCGGTTGTACTTCCCGCGGAGCTTGGTGAGCTTGGCATCGTCGG
>JAYSVF010000331.1:0-6644 GCA_043718695.1 Acidimicrobiia bacterium
GCGGAGGTGGACGGGAATCGAACCCGCCTCACGAGGATCGCTCGTGACAACCGCTTTGAAGGCGGCGGAGCCCACCAGGTACCCGGACACCTCCACCTCACACCTTAGTGGCGCCTGGGGTCGCCGAAGTACTTCGTTCTCAGGTCTAGGTCAGCAGTTTTGGCGCGAGCGCGAGTTGGCACCTTCCCTTGGTGAGCGCCGATCCGTAAGGTAATGGCACCTCCCCCGGTACCCGTCGCAAAATCCACCAGGTGTGGTTTCGATGGTTTGTGTTCGGAGGTTCCTATGCGCACTGTGTTTTGGTCGGTAAAAGGTGGCTCGGGAGTTACCGTAACGGCAGCAGGATTGGCGCTCAACTCGCCGGATTGTCTGTTGGTAGATCTTTGCGGTGACACGGCCCTTGCACTCGGTGTTGATGAACCAACAATTGGGCTCGCCGCCTGGGTGCATTCACCGAACGACGTGGATGCTTCTGCGCTCGATCGATTGATCGTCAATGTTCGTCCCGGGCTGGCGCTGTTGCCGAGTGGAACCACGCGACCTGAGTTGTTGGCGTCCAATGAGTTAGTCACCAAGCGCTTCGCCATGTTGGGGGACTACCTGGCTTTGCGGAGCTCTGGCGATCAGGCGTCGGGCAAGGGGCAAAGAAAACGACGTGCGCTTACGAACCTGAAAGAGAATTCATCCTCGGCTTTAGTCGACGGAATGCAATGGTCGAATGTGATTGTGGATGCCGGGAGTTTCGGACGGAGCAACCTCGCCGCACTCAGTGAGCTAGTAGAACGGGCTGACCAATCGCTGCTGATGGTGAAATCGTGTTTTCTTGCGGTGCATGGCGCGGTCGGCACCACACTGCGAGTCGACGGAGTTGTGGTGTTTGGTGATGAAGAACGGCGAATCACCGATCAAGACATTGCAGCAGCCCTTGGCCATCCGGTGCGGGCGACAATGCTGCTGCAACCTGGCGTGGCTCGTGCGGTTGACGCTGGGTTGTTGGCTGCACGTTTGCCCCGCTCGTTCACTCGGAGCCTCGAAGCGCTGCACCCAACAATCAAATCTCGACCCAGCGTTCGACGTGGAGTGCTGAACCGATTACCCGTCGCCTCATGAATGCGAAACCCGTCCGAAGGTTTTCAGTGGCCGATCGAAGCGAACTTGCCGATCGTGTGCACGAGTTACTCCTCGAAAACGATCCACTTATGCCTCGGCTCGCCGCGACGAAACGCGCAGAGGCCGTGGTCTCGGAACTCACCGGGCTCGGACCGCTCGACGCACTCCTCAGTGATCCCGAAATTTCCGAGGTGATGGTGAACGGACCGGACGAAGTGTGGATCGAACGATTCGGTCACCTGCTCCGTGTCGACTGCGAAATTGATCGAGCCACCATCAGCCGGTGCATTGATCGAATCATCGGGCCACTCGGTTTGCGAATCGATCGTATGACCCCATACGTTGATGCGCGACTAAGCGATGGCTCGCGATGCAACGCAGTAATCGAACCTCTGGCCATTGACGGCCCTTATCTCACCATTCGCCGGTTCCGCGACGAGCCGTTCTCGGTTGCAGATTTCACCGATCCGGTAACAGCCCGGTCCTTGATCACCTTGGTTGAAGATCGCAAGTCAATGATTATTTCCGGGCCAACCGGGGCTGGCAAAACCTCGTTGCTCAACGCACTGAGTCATTCCATTGGCGAACACGAACGGGTGGTATCGATTGAGGACACGGCGGAACTTCGGCTGCGAGCACTGCATGTGTTGCGGCTCGAAGCGCGCCGACCAAACGTCGAAGGGCTAGGTGCCGTTACCGTTCGTGACCTCGTGCGAAACGCGTTGCGAATGCGGCCAGACCGATTGGTCATCGGCGAAGTGCGAGGAGCAGAAGCACTCGACATGATCACTGCGCTACAAACCGGCCATGCTGGCTCACTCGCCACCGTGCATGCCAACACCCCCGATGATGCCCTGGCCCGACTTGAAGTGTTGGTGCTGATGGCCGGATTGGGACTGCCACTTGAAGCGGTTCGTCGACAGATTTCGCGTGCGGTAGAGATCATTGTGCAAGTTCGACGCGATCCTGCTGGGCAACGAGTGATCTCCGATATTGCTGAAGTCGCAGGGGATGAACGTCCCTTCGCCCGATCGTTGGGGCTCCCGTGTGGTTGGCCAGAACCAACACCAGGGATCTTCGGAACGACGGAGAACTTCGAATTTGATCCCTTAACCCTCGACGGGGAAATTCATGAATGGTAGCGACGGGTTGCTGATCGCGGTTGTGCTTCTTACTGGGGCATCACTTCTTACTCGACGCAACGAGGTACGCCATCAGCCACTGAACTCGCGCCTCTTGCGCTTGCGATCGAACGAAGTGGAAAACGCAGCTCAACGAGCTCGTGGACTATCGAATGAAAGCGCGCAACGAAACAATCGGCCAGCTTGGATGCAATGGATCGTAAAACGCCGCGCGATTCTTGGCATGATCGTGTTGTTGGCAACCGTTTTGGGACCACTCTGGGGTGTAGGCGGAGTCACTGCTTGGATAGTCTTGCTTGTCGTTGGTAAGGCACGAGCTCGAGCGAACGAACGAAAAGTTTTGCGGTTTGGGTTAGTGGATCTTGTTGATGATGTTGCCCGTCAACTACGAGGCGGACGCAGTGTTACTTCGGCACTGGTGGAAGCAATCGCCGAGAGCAGTGAGGATCTTCAACGGGTGCTCGCACCGATCGCCGCATCCCTCGCCATCGGCACACAACCAAGCCGAGCGATTGCGCAACTCGGTATCGCCTCGGACAATCGCGATCTTCACTCCCTTGCCACGCTGCTCGGTGCCGGTGAACGCCTCGGTGGAGTTCGCCCCGACGCGCTTGATGGACTCTGCACGATGATGCGAGAACGATCCGCCGCTGGAGCCGACGTGCAAACCCAAGCTGCCCAGGCCCGAGTGTCGGCAATAGTTCTGGGTTGCGCACCGATCGTGTTCTGTGGGCTACTGGTGTTGGGTGACGGACGATCCTCGGCATTTCTGTTGCACTCGCCAATCGGTCTTGCCTGCGGAGTTCTTGGTCTCTTCCTCGATGGGTGCGGCGCGGTTTGGATGTCAACGGTCACGCGAAGGGCCATGGCATGAATTCACAAATCGCGCTCATTGTGTTTGGGTTTTCAACGTTGTTTCTCTTACTTCGTGCACGGGCCCAAATGATCAAACCGAGAGCCCTTGTGACTGGCAGCGGTGGCAACTCTTCTTCGAAGTGGACCAGCAACACTGGGGAAGACTCGGCCGCGTCAACGATGCCAAGCGATCTCCCCAACGCCCAACGGAGACCCGGAACACTGACTGCCGGTCGCGGAGTTTTGCTGCAACGGGGTCGAGGGGCCCACTTGCGCTCTACCGATGGCGGTCCACCTGTAGCGCTTGGGCGGCAACGAGCAGGTAGACGAACTCTGGACCTGAAGGTTCCGAGATGGATGCGACGGTGGGTTAGGACCGACACCATCTCGATCAAGGTTGTGTATCTCGTGGTTGGATTGTTGGTTCTGTTGCTTGCGCCGTCGCTTGGCCCGGCACTGCTGCTCTGCGCCTTGGGCATAACCCGCGCTCGTAAACGACGGATGATGGAGCAACAGCGGGCGAGTAGATCCGCGGCACTGCCGGATCTGGTCGACATGATTCGGCTGTGTGTTGCCTCGGGCTGTACTCCCTATGGGGCCATAGTGGTTCTCGGTTCACTTCCTCTGCGCGCTAGTGATGTGTTGGCGCCCCTCATTTGCCATGCGGCACAAGAACTTGAACGTGGAGCGGTTGTTAGCGAGGTATTGGACCGCTTCCAAACCGAGGTTGGCGAAGCGGCTCGCCCGTTGTGTTCGGCGTTGAGAAGTTCCGCCGAGCTGGGTACGCCAATCGCTGAAACACTTGATCTTCTGGCCCGTGAAGCTCGTCGTGCCCGCAAAGCCCAAGCCGACGTGGCAGCAAAACGCTTGCCCGTTCTCCTTCTCTTCCCCCTCATCACCTGCATCCTTCCAGCCTTCGCGTTGCTTGCCATCGTGCCGTTGCTGGGGGGAGCATTGAGCGCCCTGCGCTGGTAACACCAGCGGATGCGGCGCGGTTTCTTGATCCAGGACTTGGAGGTCCTATGTTCACCTATCTTTCCTTTGTCATCCAGCGAATTCGTTTAGCTGTGCGAAGCAAACAATCCACCCTGGCTTTAGGCCCAAATCGTTCAAGAACGGTTGAAGTTGGGCAGGCTTCGGTTGAATACGCTCTGGTGTTGTTGGGAGCTGCGCTTGTGGCCACGCTCCTGATCACCTGGGCCACCTCAACGGATCTCATCGGTGGTCTGTTCGACTACATCCTCAATCTCGTTAAGGGCAAGGCCAAATAGTGCATGCCGCCTCATCACGGTCGCGCAAATCGCGTTTGTCCTTACGGGAGTTTCGTGCGGAACGATGCAACTGATGCAGGCGACCGAACGACTCGATCGTGATGAGGCAGCGCGCTTTTCCAAAACCCGAGCGGAGCGAGGGCAGGCGACGGTTGAGTTCGCGCTGGTACTCGTTGCATTGGTTTCGGTGGTTTGGGCACTGTTGAGTTTGTGCCTGCTCGTTCGCGATCAGGTACTCGTTACCCATGCTTCACGTGAAGCTGCTCGAACCTATGCAGTAACCCGATCGCTTGACGCGGCGGTCCAAGCTGCTCGTGATCGCAGCGGGCTAGGAAACGATCTGGTGGTAACGGTAGACCCGCAACCCGACAACCTTGCTCGAATCACCGTTTCGCTTGGAATTGGTGCGCGAATACCCATTGCTGGAAGAGTCCGCCCCGGCCTCCAACTACAAAGCTCACTTATTACCTACGTTGAACCCGGCTAGTACTCCACGCCATCCGGTCGGCCATCCGGTCGGTGAGCTTTCGAGTGCGGTCATTTGACCCGTTTCTCGCCGGTTTATTGACCGGACTCGACGGATGAATTCGCTCGGTTGCGTTTGCTCTTCTGTGGGCCGGTCAGCCGGTCGGTCGGTGAGCTTTCGAGTGCGGTCATTTGACCCGTTTCTCGCAGGTTTATTGACCGGACTCGCGGGATGGAAATCGCAATCCCAAATTCTTCGTGTGGCTTGGTTTACTTTTTCACCGAAGCAAGTCATCAGCAACGACTCGAAGAAGTTCGATGGCCCCGGCCTTATCGAGCGGCTCATTGCCGTTGCCGCACTTTGGTGACTGTACACAGGAGGGGCAACCGTGGCTACAGCGACAGTGCTCAAGCGCATGGAGCGTGGCCATGAGATGCCGTTGCCCTGCGGTGTAGCCAAGCTCTGCGATACCTGCACCGCCCGGATAACCGTCATAAATCAAAATGGTGGCTTTGCCGGTTTGTGCGTGCGCAGCCGTAGACACCCCACCCACGTCCCACCGATCACAAATCGTGAATAACGGCAGCATGCCAATCATGGTGTGCTCAATGGCATGCAATGTGCCGGGGATTGCTGGGGCTTGCGCGTCACCGAGCCCCGCGTCACGAAACACCTCATCACCAAATTCGTACCAAAAGCCGCGGGTGGTAAGCGTCGACGCAGGCAGGTCCAGGGCTTCGCGGGAAAGCACCGTTCCTGTGGTGATCTTCTTTCGCTCATAACCCACCACCTGCTCGTCAACCTCGAGCGAGCCTAGGGACAGTTTCAACCGCCCAACCTTCATGGAGGTATGTACACCTATGAAGCGAAAATCGGTGGTGGAGCGAGCCTGGGTGTACTCGTCGACCGATTCAGGATGCACCCAGGCAGCCCGATCATCAAGATCCAACCGTTCTACCCGATACTGCTGGCCCTGATGGACGTACAGGGCTCCAGTATGCAAGGTGGAAAATGCCCTCGACCCATCAACGGTTCCCACCAATCGTGCGCCGCGATCCACGATACGAAATTCCGATCCACCACCAGAGCGAAGCGAAACCCTCTGTGATGGTGATCCTCGCCCCGCCCACACGGCACGGCCATTCACCAACGTCAACTGGTTGCGTTGCACCAGCTGCACAATCCCGTCGTCAAACGCCTCGGCGATATCGGCGGTACCCAAACGATCCAGTAGCTCCAACACACTCGGCTCCGTCGCCAAACTGTTTACCGTAGGCCCTCCCAATACCTTTCGCTCGTCGATTGCAAGCAACGCCGATGTGGAGGACGAAGTCCGTTTGGGGTTCCCGGCCTCAAGTACTTCTAATCGCGCTGGCACTGTGGTCGCAGTTGTAGTTGCAATCTCATCTGGCAACAACCCCGTGTCGCTCGTTGTTGCTGGCTCAACATGCACCGGAGCCTGCGGAGTGGTTGCATGTGAAAGGCCGGCCCACACTTCGGCGTCGGCAGCAATCAACGGTAGTTCGTGTGCTGCACATGCTATGTGTGGATACAAAACAAACGGATTGGCCACATTGACCACGACCGGTTCGGGTTTACGGCTGAACAACTCTGCAGGATTCGCCGCGTACCACTGATCCAGCGCATCATCGCCCGCAACCAAAATCGAAAGACTCCGCTGCGCCGATCGACCAGCACGACCAATCTGTTGGCGGAACGAAGAAATCGTGCCCGGAAACCCATTGCAAACACACGCATCTAACCCGCCAATATCAACACCCAACTCCAACGCCGTAGTGG
>JAYSVF010000332.1:0-16475 GCA_043718695.1 Acidimicrobiia bacterium
ATATGGACGATGCCAGTACCGTCTTCGGTTGTTACATAGTCGGCGGCCGCCACTTGGAACGCATTGGTATGCGCGCTGAAGTAGGGGAACAACGGCTTGTAGCGGCGGCCGACGAGCTCGGAACCGCTAAGTGTGCCTACCTGTTCAGCGTTCGCCAGTTCCTTGGCATAGGGGCCGAGCCGCGCAGCGGCCAGGATGTAGGTTTTGCCATCGGTGGAATCGAGCATGCGCGCATATTCGATTTCAGGGCCCACAGCAACCGCCAAGTTCGAGGGTAGTGTCCAGGGGGTGGTGGTCCAGGCCATCAAGATTTCGCCGGTTTCAGCGCCCAGATCATCGACCAGCGGGAACGTGATGGTGACCGCCGGATCCTGACGCATCTTGTAGGCGTCGTCCATTTTCAGTTCGGTGTTGCTGAGCGGGGTTTCACAGCGCCAGCAGTAGGGCATGACCTTGTAGCCCTCGTAGATCAAGCCCTTGTCATAAAGGGTTTTGAATGCCCACATGACCGATTCCATGTACGGCAGATCAAGGGTTTTGTAGTCGTTCTCGAAATCAACCCAACGGGCCGCACGATTGATGTAGTGCTCCCATTCCTTGGTGTAGCGCAACACGCTGGTTCTGCACGCCTCGTTGAATTTGTCGATCCCGAAGGCTTTGATTTCGTTATGTCCACTTACCCCTAGTTCGTTCTCGGCGTGAACCTCGGCGGGCATGCCATGGGTGTCCCAGCCAAAGCGACGTTCCACCCGTCGCCCGCGCATGGTTTGGTACCGGGGCACTACATCCTTCACATAACTCGTCAGGAGGTGGCCATAGTGGGGGAGGCCGTTGGCGAACGGGGGCCCGTCATAGAACACGTACTCGTTGGCGCCATTCAGCCCGGCTTCGCGGTTTTCTACCGACTCTTTGAACGCACCCTCGGCGGCCCAGCGGGCTAGTACTTCGTTCTCGATCGCCGGAAACGACGGCGACGGGTTGACGGGAGCATACGGTTGGGGTGTGGCGGCGGTTTCAGTCATGGCGAGTCCTGTAGCGTTGGGTGTCTGGTATGCGTACGTATGTTCAACTGTGCTTCTTCTGGAGCTTCGGTGAGCCTCGAACAAGGGCGAAACCAACTGAACCTCCTGCACAGGGACGACGCCCTCACGGGCTCCGCGGTACCACCCCGCTTGCTTCACCAAGACTTTCGATCGCAGTGAAGCCACTCTTGTTTCGGCGATAACGTGCCGTGTTCCGTCCGGTTCTAGTAAGCCTTTTGCTTGCGCATCGGGCGGTTCTTCCGGAAGCTCCCAGGTGATAGCCCGATCAATGCCTCTGGGCATAGCCTAGCGCCTGTCCTGAAAACCAGTGGTGCGGTTTTTTCTGCGGCTCCGCTCACACGGGAAGCGAGTCGGCTCTCCGAGTCAATTCGGGAGACCGATCGAGTAACGCTGAGCT
Source organism: Acidimicrobiia bacterium (assembly GCA_043718695.1). GTDB lineage: Bacteria > Actinomycetota > Acidimicrobiia > Acidimicrobiales > JANYDT01 > JANMZO01. The sequence goes on from JAYSVF010000332.1 coordinate 1,441, forward strand.
ATAGCTGCGTTGTGGGATGGTGACCTCAGCGTTGGACGCGATCCGAGCTGAGAGAATTCTCAAACCAAACCAAACCAAGCCAAGCCGGGCCAGGAGCAGTGGTCGACCTTGCGTGAACCGCTTCGGTGAACCCATGGCGCAAACTGTGGGGGTGCGAATTGCCATTGTTGGAACAACCGCTTCGGGGAAGAGCGCCCTGGCCGAACGTATTGCGACGAATCTTGGTGTCCGGGGTCGCGCCGCTGAGATTGTTTCGGCCGATTCGATGTGTGTCTATCGAGGCATGGACATCGGCACGGCAAAACCAACGCTGGCTGATCAACGCCAATGGCCTACCCATGGGATTGACTTAGTCGATCCCAATCAGGAGTTCAGTGTTGCTGAGTTCCAGCGTTATGCCCTAGGGGTGCTCAGAGAAATCGAGCAGCGTGGCGCCGTGGCGATACTGGTTGGGGGCACGGGCCTTTACCTCGACGCAGTAGTGAATGAGCTGACGATGCCGCCACAATTCCCCGTAATCAAGCAAGCCTTGATCGATGAATTGGCGAACGGAGTTCGTGCTCAAGAGCTGCATGCGCGCTTAGTGGTGCTTGATCCTGAAGCGGCGACGAAAATGGAAGCGAACAACGAACGAAGAATTGTTCGTGCTCTAGAAGTCTGTCTCGGCAGTGGTCGGCCGTTTTCATCCTTTGGACCGGGTCTGGTTGCTGCGCAAGGGTTAGTTAGTCCGCCTGTGGCTTCGGACATTGCTGATCAATTGAGAGAACGTGGCGAAGTTGGGAACGGATCTGGTCTTGCACCGTTGGCTTCTGCAGGGTCAAGTGGAACAGGAGCGTCGTGGGTGCTCTGCGGACCCACCTGGGCTCGACCAGTTCTTCGCCAACGGATTGCTGATCGTTTTTCTCAACAGCTTGTCGATGGATTTGTGGATGAGGCTCGCAGGATTTTGGATCAATTTGGTGAGACTCGCTCAAAAACCGCCCGCCAGGCTCTGGGATACCGGGAGCTTTGGTCCCATCTGGAAGGTGAATGCTCACTCGAAGAAGCCGTGGAACGGGCAATTTTGCGGACGGGCCAATTTGCGGTGCGCCAGGAACGATGGTTTCGCAGGGACCCTCGCATCAACTGGATTTCTGGGGAAGCGTTGGCTCTGAGCACGTCCGAAGGCAAGAATCGTTCGATGAACGATACGTCGACGGCCAGCCAGAGCGTCGATGAGGTCGAGCGGATGGTGAATCTGGTGCTCTGAGCGCGGGTAGTGAGGCATTATTGATCTATGGGTTCAACGGTGAAGCTTCGCAAATACCACGGTCTGGGAAACGACTTCCTCGTTCTGCTTGACGTCGATGGGTACCGGGGCATTGCGCGCATTGAAGATGTTGACGGCGTTGACGGCGTGGACAGCGTGGACAGCACGGACAGCGTTGATGGGGGTCTCTCCCAGCCCGACGCCACCGCGTTGGCCCAATCTGCCTGCAACCGTCATCGCGGCATTGGCGCCGATGGTTTACTCATTGTCACCCGCGGTCCCGCGGACGGTTCTGCTGATATCACCATGCGGTTGCACAATGCCGATGGATCGATTGCTGAGATGAGTGGCAATGGCATCCGATGCTTTTCCCAAGGGGTTGTTGATGCTGGGTTGGCGGCAACGGGAATACTTCGTGTGCATACTGATGCTGGGCTGCGAGTGGTTGAAGTAGGCGAGACCAATGCCGAGGGTGTTGCCAGTATTCGGGTGGATATGGGCGTGGCAAAAGTTGATGCGTTTGCGGTTCCCAATGCCGTTGTGGCGTTGGTTGAAGCCTTGGGTGATCCCACAGCGCGCATAGCAACAGTTGATGTTGGCAACCCCCATCTCATCGTTGGCGTGGATTCCTCGAAGGTTGACATTGCTGCGTTTGCCATTGCCACGTTTGGCCCGGCGGTCGAGGAACACTTCATGAGTGCCTTTGGTGGAATCAATGTGCACGTTGTAGCACGGGCTCTGCCTAGCGCTGATCAGTTGGTGAGTGGTGGTGTTTCGCAAGGTGTGGATGTTCTCAACATGACCATCTGGGAACGAGGTGTTGGCGTTACCGAGGCCTGTGGAACCGGCGCAACTGCGGTGGCTGTTGCGGCGCAAGGTTGGGGTTGGGTCGGCTCGGTAACTGAGCTTCGCCAGCCTGGTGGAACGGCTCTCGTGGAAATTGCTGGCGAGCAGATCACCCTGATTGGGCCGTCGCAGTTTGTTGCTGCTTGTGACTTTGTTTGGAACCAATGAAGTCTTCTCACCGGCCGTCCTCGGGATCGGCTGAAGTGAAATTGCTCGACATGGCCATGCGCAATGGGCCTACGGTTTCCAACCTTGCCTGCGCGCCTCCATCACGTTGTGTGCCGAGAATCCAAGGGGGTGACAAACCATGACCGATATGACCGCGGTGGATCGCCGCCTCGACCAGCTCATCGATCGTCGGATTGAAGAGAAAATTGTGTTGGTCGGTGTTTCGATGCCCCCAAACACGATGGAGGATGCCGAAGCCGGGCTTGATGAGCTTGCGCAGCTCATCGATACCGCTGGCGCAGTGGAACGCGGACGGGTCATTCAACGTCGCGATTCTCCTGATCCCACCTGGTACATCGGCAAAGGAAAAGCCGAAGAACTGCGTGCTACCGCCTTAGCGGTTGATGCCGATACGGTGGTCTTTGATACGGAACTAGCGCCGAAGCAAAGCCGAAACTTAGAAAAATTGCTTGGGCGAACAGCCATTGATCGCACCGCGGTGATTTTAGATATTTTCGCCCAGAACGCCAGTAGTTCCGAGGGCAAAATGCAAGTCGAGTTGGCGCAGCTTCGCTACCGGCTCCCGCGACTTCGTGGCAAAGGTGGCGCGCTTTCTCAGCAGGGTGGCGGTATTGGGACCCGTGGGCCCGGCGAAACCAAGCTTGAGGTTGATCGCCGACGTCTTCTCGAACGGGTCCACAAGCTCGAATCGCAAATCAGGGACCTCTCCAAGGTACGAGACAATCAACGCAAAGGGCGTCGGCGAAACCGCCAGGCCAGTGTGGCCTTGGTTGGATACACCAACGCGGGGAAGTCCACGCTTTTGAACTGCCTCACCGAAGCGGGTGTGTTGGTCGAAAATCGATTGTTCTCAACCCTCGACCCCACCACTAGACGCCTCTCGTTACCCGGCGGTGAGGTTGTGCTGCTTAGTGACACGGTGGGTTTTGTGCGAAACCTTCCCCATCAATTGGTGGAGGCTTTCAAGAGCACCCTCGATGAAGTCGCCTATGCGGATTTGTTGATTCATGTGGTTGACGCATCGGGCCCGGATCCGCTTGGGAATATGCGCGCCGTGCAAATTGTGCTCGATGAACTGGGTGCCGCTGCGGTGCCGCAACTGATCGTATTTAACAAATCCGATGTTGCTTGGCCGGCCGATGTGGAGCGTTTGGTGCAATCCCACCAGGGATCAGTGGCGATCTCCGCTCATGCAGGAATTGGTATCGAGCACTTTTTAACCCAGTTGAGTGATCGGCTTCGAGCGCTCACCAATGTGGTTGAGCTGCTGATTCCCTACGATCGGGGTGACGTGGTGGCAGCGGTACATCGGGAAGGCGAGGTGTTGCTTGAAGCGCACGAAGAGGGGGGAACCCGTTTGCGGGCCCGTCTTGACGAAGCATCCCTAGGTGTTGTTCGGGCGTTCCTGGTCCATGAACTAAAAATCGTTTAACTGGCAAGTGCTTGACACCAAAACTCAAAATGTGTGAGTAAACACCTATTTCGGTTGGGCATTTTACCGAGTTTGACCAGTTTTGGATAGTTCAGTACTGGACAGAATGATCGAAGTGTGGCTAGATGAGTGAGAGATATTCCCTAGCCGGTTTCCCTGTTTGTTCAGTTCTGGACGAATATGGATCGAGTTCGGAGATGTTTTGTGCTATTCGACTCGGAAGGAAATCTCGGTGTTACTGAGCCATGTAAGCGTTTTACTTGCTGATAGTAAGCAATGGAAGTTTGAAGGACTGGCCAAATGTTTGGCGAGCGAAGGCGCTCGGGTTGCCCGCTCCGGCGACCTCGAAGAGACTCTCTCATCCTTTGCTGAACATGAGCCTTCGGTCGTTCTCTTTGGCTCCACGGTTGGGGCAATGCCCGCCACTGCAGCTGTCGCTGAACTGCGAGCGAAGTTTCCCGATTCCGTGATCTGTCTTTGCGTTGACGGAAATGATGCCGACGGTTTGCTGCTGGTTCGTTCGACCGGGGCAAATGGGTACATCACGACCACGATGTCAGTTGAGGATGCACGCTCGGTGTTTTGTGCCCTAGGTGGCGTGCCTGCCGCCCCGCTAAACGATGGCTCCGAAGAAGCGCTTTCTGCTCGACAGGTGCAGATTCTCGCTGCAGTCGTAACGGGAATGAACGTGCGCGAAATCGGAAAAGAGCTGTCCATTTCGCACAAAACCGTGAATAACCATCTCACGGCCATTTACCGTCGGCTTGACGCGCAGAACCTCACCCAGGCCATCGTCAAAGCCGCAAAACTCGGGCTTATCTCGGTCGGTTAACGGTCAGACCTGGCCTCAACTAGAGGCCTGCTCAAAGTCGGTTGATGAAACGATCAACCGACTTCCTGGCCGTTGCGGAGCTAATTCGAGCGCTGGTTTCCGGTTCTGATGCCTGAACAACGGGGGAAAGGGTCACCACATCGTGACCTTTCCTTCTTCCTAGCGTTGAAGCTTTTCCGTGAGTCGCTCGATGACTCGGGAAAGCTGTTCAACCCTGTCGCGGAGCCGAGAAATTTCGCCACCGAGGTCTTCGATCGACTTGCCCTGTTCATGGGTGTGCTTGCCAATTTCCACTACGGATTCATGCAATGAACTGTGGCTGGCGTGAACCGTTCTTAGGTACGCATTTGTATCGTTGAGCGCTGTTGTGAGGGTGTCTTGATCGCGCAGTTGCAGGCCAATCGTGTCCCGAACGGCTTCACGAGTTTCACGGATAGCGTCAACGATGGCGGCCGAACGCTGGTGATCGCGAATGTCGCGGCGATCAATCTCAAACTTGAGGACCCGCTCGATTTGGGTCTGCAGGGCCCCTCTCGCTCCAGCGGGAACCGGCGCTACGTAGTCCGATGGCGGAAGTACAACGGGCCCAAGGCCAACATGGGCGAGCGATGACCGCCGTAGAGTCCCATCCTCGGGATCCGCAGCGTTGTCGCTCACCTCGATGTGATCAGCGTTTTCCATTCCAACCTCCAGTGATACTGATGAATGTTGACCAGCGCTTCGGGATGCTTCCGTGTTGGGATTCATTGGACTGTCGAGGACTTCGCCCATCGCTTGGTGTTGGGCGGCAACTCGTGTGGCTTGCTCTCGAACAAAATCTGCTCCATCGAATGAAGCGGCAAGCGTCCCAATTCGCGCTTGCCCGGCCAAGCCCATGTTCTCAGCCGCCACGGCATCTTCGCTCACTTTGCGGATGAGTTTGGCGGCCATCCCAAGATCCGGATCGGCCCACCGTCCTGCGCCGGCATAGGTACCCGTAGTTGAGGGAATTGGCACAAGTCTTCCCGGCACAACATAAGCGCACGTGGTATCCATGAAATCCATGTTTCCGGAGTAACCAGTAGCAACGACCGGTGTGGCGACGGCCATCGCTTCGGCAATCGTGAGCCCCCAGCCTTCTGCGCGGTGAAGCGACACGTAACAATCAGTTCTGGCGAGCAGGCACGTGGTGACGTACGACGAAAGATAGGAATCGACGATAACGACATCGGTACGGTTGCCAATGGCATAGCGGAGGTGTTCCACATCGGCCGGGTGGCGTTCACTGGAAATAGTTTTAAGGATCAGGACAGGAATGCGACCATCAGGTAGTGCCTCTCCAGCCCGCGGAAAGGCTTGACAGAATGCGGCGACGACACCCCAAGGGTTTTTTCGCTCGGCGACGCTGGCGTAATCGAAGAGGTAGCTCACCACGAAACGGTCTTCGCCAATCCCAAACTCATCATTCGCGCGCTTACGAAGTGCCATTCGATCGGAGCTGGGATTCATTGCGCCGAGTGGAACCAATCTCACGGGCTTGTCGGTAGCTTTGGATAACGCTAAGCGCACATGTTCACTCGCCACCCAAACTTCATCAACCAAGTCAAATGCTGGCCAGAACCGTTTCGGAAACTCTTCGACTTCCCAAAACCACAACCCAACGACGGTCTTACCGGCAACAGCAGTGGGTTCACGCAGCGCAAAGTCTCGGAGTGCGTCAGCATTAAGGGCGATCACCGTTAGTGGGTAAGGGAAGGATCCCGGAGCGGGTTTAGCGTTTGGTGCTGTTTCGCCTGAGGTGACTGCTAAGCCGGTTGCTTGCTGCGGCTGCCCATTTTCGACCGGAACTCCTAGGCCCCCGGTTGGACTCGGCGATGATGATGGGACCAGATCATGTTCGAGGTTGAGCGGGTGTTCTTGGCGGTGAGCCGTTGCATCATCAACGGTCACCGCGTAAGGAATTCCTGAGCGTTCCACTGAACGCAGTAATAAGCGCGCCGCTGTCCCAATGCCGAACTCCGCCCGCAGCAGGCCAACGAGGTTGATTCCAGCAATGATGGGTTTTCGTTCTTCGTCGGCTTCAGAAGCAGAAGACGCAGAAGAATCAGAAGAGCTGGAACTAGTGGGTGCACAGTTTGGGGTGCTCCCTAATGAGGGGTCTTCTTCCGAAGTGGTTTGCGATTCGGCCGCAGCATCGTTGCCTTCCGAAGAAGCACTCGGCGTTGTGTCGCAGGCAAAGGGGATGGGACTGTTCCACGGAGTTGGAATGAGCCTTCCCGCTATCCCGTGTTCTCGACCCTTAGCCTGGGCCCAGGCGACATAGCCATCTGGTCCTGGAGCGGCTGGATCGGGGAACAGCAAAGTGAGTCCCGGTTCGATGGTGTGGCGAGCGGCAAGGTAGCGGGTGAGCTGTGTACCTGGCTCGATTGGCTCGTTCAGCCAGTCGAAGAAAACGGTTGTGGAACTCACGAAAGGATTGGGAGGGGGTGGCACTTCGCGTCGTGGCGAGTCGAGAGCTCCTTGTCTGTAGGCGAGGCGCATCGCGTCATCGAAGGTGGTTCCATCGTCAAGCGTGTCCCAACCTCCCGTTACTTGCGGTTCCCGGGTGATCGGGTTGATGGTCGTCTCGAAGCCGTAGCTAGTTTCGATCGCAACCAGATCCTCGGCGCGCTTACGGAGTCGTTCAGCAAACCATGGCAGATCACTGGGGCGAATGCGAGGGTTCGCAGCACTCAGGCCCGAAGCAATCCACGGCTGATGGTGGTCAAATCCGGGATAGCGCAGCAACAGCGGGGCAAAGGAACGTCCGGTTTCCTCGGCATTGCGAAACGAGACACCAATACCCGGTTCACGAACCAAAAACGCCCCGTGGGTTACGGCCAGGGTGTCGAGCCACGGGTGGAGGAGAGGGTCAATGCGCTCAAGTGGGATATGGGGCGATGGTGTAAGCGCCAGAATCCACGCATCAAGCAGAGGAAGCGCGGTTTGGGTGATCGCCAGCACTTCTTGGTCGAACCGGCCCGTTGCTGCAAGATTCACCGTATCGGGCAGTTTCCCGTCGGGTGGCAAATCGCTCAGCCGGGTGGGGACAAGTGCCGCGCCGCTACGCGAGGCCCCAGCAAGCAAACTCACTAGTGGCCCTTCAACCTCGGCATCATCAGGCAGAGAAACCACCACCACGCGATCGGCGCCCGAACGCAGGATCGCTGCCAAGATGTGGGGCCGTAGCGAACGAATCGCCGCATCGCCTCGCACACTGGACATCGTTTCCAACAGCAACGCCTCGCCGATGAGCCGCCCAATCTCGGCGGTATGAAGAACCTCGACATCGGGGATGGTGATGCTGTGAAAGCGGGCATCAACCACGGCCACACTCGCGAACGCCCCGGGATGAGCGTGCAGGAACGATGTTGAGGCAATAGTGGCCCCAGGGAGCCCCTCCATGGTGGTTACCACTACCGCTCGCACCTGAGGATTCGACACACCCGCAGCTTAGTGGTCTGTCGCTGAGTCGGCCCGGCGGCATTCAGTAGGGTGCTCCCAATCCGGCTTGCCGGTTGGGTGAGGGCACTGTCCGTTCGGGTGACGGAGGCGGCCCGGCGGCATTCAGTAGGGTGCTCCCAATCCGGCTTGCCGGGTGGGTGAGGGCACTGTCCGGTCGGGTGACGGAGTCGGCCCGGCGGCATTCAATAGGGTGCTGCGCCGTGGGACCTATGCCGTCTAACCTTGACCAGCCTCGCGGTTGCTAACCGAGGAGCCTCCCCCACGGGGAAACCCCGTGAACCCCTTTGAACATCCTCTCAACGTGAACTCCTTGAACCTTCCCTCAGTCACCATCATCCTGGTCAATTTCAACGGGCGTGAGCACCTTTCGCCATGTTTGGATTCCATCGTCGCCCTGGATTATCCCAAGGAGCTCCTCCACACGATTTGCGTGGAGAACGATTCACGTGACGGGTCTCGGGAGCTGCTGGCTTCGGCCTATCCGTGGGTGGAAACTCTGGCGCAGTCAACCAATCTTGGATTTGCGCCAGCGGTAAACCTGGCGGCGAAGAGGGCCACCAGCGACTGTGTGGCGTTGGTTAACAATGACATGCGCCTCGATCCGCAGTGGCTGCGCGGTTTGGTTTCCCAGTATGACCCCCGTGCTGGTTTCATTTGCGTGGCGGGAACCATTCTCGATTGGGACGGCACACACGTTGACTTTGTCGATGGCACGATCAACTTTCACGGGTTTGGTCAGCAGCAGGGCTTTGGTCTGTCGGTTGAAGAAGCGCTAGCGAAAGGTTTGATCGGCGACGCTGCGGATGGCCGGGTGCTGCCCTTTGCGTGTGGCGGATCAATGTTGGTGCGTCGCGATGTGTTTGTTGAGCTTGGCGGGTTTGATCCTGCCTACTTTGCCTACTTTGAAGACGTTGATTTCGGTTGGCGTTTGCAGGTTTGCGGCTATCGCACCCGATTGGCCGCCCATGCTCGTTCCTACCATCGCCACCACGGCACGTCGTCGCGGTTTGCTACCCATGAACGCGTCCTGTTGTTGGAACGAAATGCGTTGCGCACACTCCTGAAAAACGCGGGCGACGAGGCTCTACCCAAGTTGCTTTCCGCTGCGTTGTTGCTCTGCGCGCGTAGGGCTCGTGGCGATGCCCGCAGTGATCGTGCTTCCTATGAGGTGGGTGTCAAGGCCGACGAAATGGAATCGGTGCATCGTATTGCCACGGGTCGTATGCATGCTGTCAATGATGTGCTCGACGATCTTGATGGAATTTTGGCGCTGCGTCATCAAATCCAGTCGCGCCGTCAAGTGTCTGATGAGACGGTGTTTGCCTCGTTTGGGAAACCGCTTGAAGCGTTGGGGAACGATCAGCCGCCGTACATCGCCACCCTCGATAAGGTTGCGCGCTTCTTGGGTATTCCTGAGCTTTTTGAGCAGACTCCGGTTTCGCGGTTTGTTGTGCTGTCTTCTTCCGATGTTATTGGTGCCCGTATGGCTGGCACGGCAATCCGTTCTTGGGAACTGGCCTGTGCGCTTAGTAAATTCGTGCCGACGACGCTTGCTTCACCCCAGCCCGTTGGCCGCACCCATCCTGATGTGACCGTGGTGCAGTTCTCGGATTCAGCCGAGTTGCTGAAACTGGTAGACCACGCCGATGCCGTGTTGGTGTTTGGTTTCGATCTGCGCCGTTACCCGTTCCTGGCGCACACTCGGGCGCTGGTGGTAGTTGATCTTTACGATCCGTGGATCTTTGGGTCGCTTGAGCAGTACGACGCCATGACTCGTGAACAAGCCGAGGGTTCTAAAGCACACGAAATCGGCACACTCAACGAACTCATGGATGTTGGCGATTTCTTCGTCTGTGCCTCGGAACGACAACGCGATTTTTGGGTAGGCATGCTGGCCTCGCGTGGACGTCTCGACAAAGTTGCCCATGGTCACGATCCCCACCTGCGCAAGCTCATCGATGTCGTGCCCTTTGGCTGTCCTGATCTGCCTACCTCGATGCCTCCGTCTCCGGTTCTGCGTGGCGGAAAATTCCCGGGTATTGGTGTGGATGACAAGGTCATCTTGTGGGGCGGCGGCACCTGGGATTGGTTTGATCCACTCGGTCTCCTTGAAGCATTCGTACGCGTGCTTGGGAATGTTCCTTCGGCTCGATTGTTTTTTATGGGCCTGGAACTTGAGGGCCGCGGCGTGCCGGAAATGGCCGTAACTCGTGCGCTGAAAGCCCGTGCTGCGGAGCTTGGTTTGGTGGAAAGCGGCCATGTGGTGTTTGGTCCCTGGGTCCCCTATGACGAGCGTGGCTGGTATCTCGCTGAAGCGCATGTTGGCGTTGTTGCCGCGAAGGCCATGGCGGAATCACGGCTGGCTTGGCGTACCCGCATGCTGGATCATTTCTGGGTTGGCCTGCCGACGATCACTACTGAAGGCGATGTTCTGTCTGATCTCGTGCATGAGACGGGCGCAGGTATCCGTATCCCTGCCAATGATGTTGATGCCATGACTGCTGCATTGCTTCGTGTCCTTACTGATGACCCGTTCCGCTCATCTTGTTCTGCTGCCGCGTTGGCGTTGGCCGATCGGTTCCGTTGGTCAAGTGTGGTTGGTCCGCTTGCTGGTTTGGCCGCCGATCCGGGTTCGTGGCGTGCCGCTCGTACTGATCGTGGTCGCTTGGTGGGCGGCGGTTCGTTGGCCGGTGGGGGAGCCTCAAATGTTGAAGTGCAACGCCTTTCTTCCGAGTTAGCCGAAACCCAAAAACATCTGGCTGCAGCACGCCGCAAGCTGGACATTTTGAACAAAACCCCGATCTACCCCGCCTACCGTGCACTCGCTGGACTGCGTGACAAGGTTCGCAAAGGTACCAAGCCGTGACGGCCGCAACGGAGCTGTACAAAGGCCGCGAACTTCTCTGGAACCTCACGCTGCGGGAGTTGCGTGGAAAGTTCAAACGCACTGCGCTTGGCTGGGCCTGGTCGATGCTCAACCCGATCTCCACGATTGTTATCTATTCGTTGGTGTTCGGAAACCTCTTCCAGGGGAACGAAGCTGAGCTTGGAAGCCCGAGTGGTTTGAAGAACTTCACGCTCTGGCTTTCGGTTGGATTGCTGGTGTGGAACTTCACCAACAACGGCATCCAAGCAACCCTGCCTTCGATTGTGGGGAACTCCAACCTGGTGAAGAAGGTCTACTTTCCCCGGGAGTACATCGTTGCCGCTTCGGTGCTTTCGTGGCTTGTTACGTTCCTGATCGAGCTGTTGGTTCTGTCGTTTGTGTTTCTGATTTGGGCGCCCCATACCGTGGTGTTCGGTTGGATTCCCGCCGTGCTGGTTGTGGTGTTTCTTCACATGCTGTTTGTGCTCGGTGTTTCGCTGTTACTAAGCGCGCTGAATGTTTACTTTCGGGACATTCAGCACTTCGTTGGCATCGGTATGCAAATCTGGTTCTATCTCACCCCGATTGTTTACAAAACCAGCCTGGTGCGAGACAAACTCACACCGGTTGTTCTCGGTGCCGATGGGTTAGCGCTTGTCCCCGAACAACGGGCGGGACATACGTTGCTGTTCCAAATTTTCCGGCTTAATCCCATGATGCGTTTCGTTGATGCGTATCGAAAGCTGATCTACAGCGGCGCCCTTCCACCCCTGTCGACGGTCCTGTACTTAGTGGTCGTATCGTTTGGGATGTTGTTCATTGGATGGCGAGTGTTCAGCCGTCTCGAACCCCGCTTTGCTGAGGAGCTGTAATGGCCGCGCTACCAGACGATCTGAAAGGTTCGAGCGATGACGCGGTGCCGGAATCGCTGGATGAGGACCGGATGCAAGGGGTCGAAGGGGCGATGCTGTCAGGTAGTCCTATCGAATTGAGTGGGCTAAACAAATTAAGCGGATTGGCCGCCGAAGAAGTGAACGGCGCGGAAGTGGCTGTAACGGGTGGTGTTGCTTCGTCGGTGGCGCAGGCGCATCAGGGTCGACACATCATGACCAATGGTGAGCCTTCTATTCGGGTGGATCATCTCTCGAAACGTTTTCGGTTGTACCACGAACGAAACGACAGCTTGAAGGCCACCTTGATGCGGGGCAAGCGAGCCAAGTACCAGGAATTTTGGGCCATCGACGACGTGACGTTTGATATTCACCAAGGTGAAACCTTTGGCATTATTGGCGAAAACGGCTCAGGTAAATCCACCATGTTGAAGTGCATGGCACGAATTCTGCGCCCGGATAAAGGCTCGGTACACGTCGAAGGAAAACTCAGTGCTCTGCTGGAGCTTGGCGCAGGTTTCCACCCCGAGCTCAGCGGCCGCGAGAACGTGTATCTCAATGGTTCGATTCTCGGCTTGAGTCGGAAACAACTCGACCGCAAGTTCGATGAAATTGTGGAATTTGCTGGCCTTGAGCGTTTTATAGATCAACCGGTCAAGAACTACTCCTCAGGAATGTATGTCCGCTTAGGGTTTTCGGTGGCCATCAACGTTGACCCCGATGTACTGCTGGTTGATGAAGTTCTTGCCGTTGGCGACGAAACCTTTCAACGTCGATGTGCGGAGAAATTCGCTGATCTCCAAGACATGGGTAAAACCATTGTCATCGTGAGCCATGCCATGGGATCGGTGCGCCAAATGTGCGACCGATTGGCGTGGATGAGTCACGGTGAACTGAAAATGGTCGGGCCAACCCGCGATGTGATCGATGCCTATCTAGGCGAAGTGCACGTGGCGGAGATCCACCATGAGGGCGGCAAGGGAACCCGTTGGGGCGACGGCTCTGCAACCATCGACGCTATCGAGCTGGTGTCGAAGCGTGGCCGTGGCGAAGCGGTGGAACGGGTAAAAACCGGTGACGGTATTGCCGTGCGCATTCACTACACGATCAACGGAAAACCACTTCGTCGTCCGGTGCTTGGGTTTGCCATGCATCGCCTCGACGGTGTGCACGTAACCGGTGTGAACATCCGCGAATATGACATGGTCCCCGAAGTCCTTGAAGGAACCGGCTACTTCGATTACGTGATTGACAAACTTCCGATCCTCGCCGGAACCTATGAAGTCACTGCCGCCATCCAGGACGAGCAATACCGATCCACCTATGACTGGTGGCAGAACGGTCTTCGATTCGAAGTTGACCCGGCACTCGTTCGTGAATCTGAAGGCGTACTGAGCTTCCTCGGTCACTGGGAACATCCAGCTTCGGGCCGAAGCTCACGAGGTTCCTGACCGATAACAGGTGTGTCCCGTCTTCTTTCGGGCACAACAAAGTCCTGTTAGTCAAGGGCTTGGCGATCGAACATGCGCAGCAGAAGCATGTCATAGGCGAGCTTACAAATTCCGGCGCACAGTAGTGGCCAACCAAAGTTTGAGTTGTCGAGCATCCAACCGGCGGCCAGTGGAGGTAGTGCTGAGGCAAGGCTTCGAGGAACGTTGGTGATGCTGGCGGCAGCAGCCCGTTCGGCTGGCACAACCACGCTCATTACGTAGGCGTTGCGTACCGGAACGTCCATGCTGGCGAGCAAGCTCCGGCCAAGCAGGCAAACTACGGCAGCGGTGCCGTTGGGCATGAACGCAGCAGCAATTAACAAAACCTGTGCCGGCATGTGGGTGAAGGACATGGTGCGAATTGGGCCGAGCCGTTTCTCGATACGCGTGGCACCAAACCCCGAAGCTGCCGAAAGTACGCCCATCCCAGCGAATACCAAACCAGCGCCGGCTAAGGAAAAATTGAACCTGAGGAACAACCACAGGGCCAGGATCGATTGCGGAACAAACCCGCCACCAAATGCATCCAAGCTGAACAAAGCGGCAAGCCGATACACGATTCGTTTCGATTCCCTCAGCCCCGTTGGTTTCACCGTAGAGGATCCTTCAACGTTTGCCGTGATGGATTGGTAGATGACGAAGCCAATCGAAGCCACGGCGGCATAGACCAAAAAGATCGATTGTGGTGTCCAACCGAACCGCTTCGGCAATCCTGCGCACAGCGCGCCAGCGGCTGCCGCAAACGACCCTGCAAACGTGTAGCGAGCAAATACCAAAGATCTCTGCGCAGCAGACGTGGTGTTGGGCAGCAACGATTGCTCTATCGGTTGGAACACACTCACGTCACCCGAGGTGGGATTCACCGTACCAATCGCCCCGGCGATTAGCAGCAACACGAAACTTGTTGTGGTTGCAAACACCAGGCCGGTTGCGATGGCCAGGAGTGCCCCGGCCCTTAGCAACGCTCGCCGTGAAATGTTCGATGCTGCTGTTCCCGTTAGCAGCGTCAGCAGTGCCGAGCCTAAAAGCATGCCGGTCACGACAACGCCAATACGCGTAGCGGAATAGCCCAGTTGGTTACTCAGATAGGCAGAAAGCGAGACGGCAATCAAGCCGTCCCCAAAACCGCGAAGGCCCCTCGTGGCAATCAGCCGATAGCCGTCAGATGTGCAAACTGGAGCCGCTTGACCCGGACCCCGACGAGGCATTATCCGACCGGATACCGACGGGCGCGTGCTTCGTTGAGTAGACGTCCGGGGAGCGTCGGAACGGCGAGGAAACGAGCAGACTTCCCGGTTTCACCCACCCGATCACGAGCACCCATGAGCCGAGACATCTCGACCTTCTCCTTCAAAAGAAACTCCAGTACCAAACCTGGGGCCCCGAGGGTGAGATCAAGAGAATCGGTATCTACCGGCGCGGCCCGCATTCGTTCGATTTGACCTCGTTTAAACAGCACCGGCTCGCGAAGCGCTGAGTAATCATGAATGACAAACCCAGCTGGCACGAATACGAGGAACCGTCGAGCCAAACCAAAAAGCGATCGAACCAGAATGTACGCAATGGCAGCGCCAAGGGCCGTAGCAAGAGCACCCGGGATCCACTGCTTTGCCGCCAGCAGAAGCGGGCCTACGAGCACTCCAGCAGCGACAAGCACGCCAGCAATTGGGGCGATAAGCAACAGTGGGGCAGAAGGCCGAAGCAGAAAACGTCGCTCATTTGGGTAGGCGGGCCCGTTCACACAAAAATGTCCGGTTT
>JAYSVF010000333.1:0-6631 GCA_043718695.1 Acidimicrobiia bacterium
ATCCCCACTCGCCGAGCAGCGGCTCGGGCTCGATTCGCTTCGGCACTCGAACTCGAAGTCGCCCAGCACTAAGTACGTGCACCTACGAGTTTCGTCATCAAGGTTCGTTCAACGGGCAGGCCACAAACGGCGGGAAGCATCAACGTGAGGTTCGGGTGATCCGCCAAGCCGAACTGGCATGAGGATTCAAGGAGCCGTCGGCGTCTGGACGTACACCCGGCTACGGAAGGTTGATGTCTCCATCGATGGGCTTGGGACGAGGTGCGTCCCAAGCCCTTTGCACTGCCACAACCCTTATAGCGAAAACGATGGCAATAGCCGTAAGTGAACGTAGGGTTCGTTCGACCTCAAGCTTGGAGCCAATCACCAACACCACCGCACCAACCACTGAGGCCACGGCATAAATCTCTTTGCGAAGCACGAGAGGAATTTCTCGCAGCAGAACATCACGCAAGACACCTCCCCCGATTGCCGCGATAACACCAATGCCCACAGCGGCAAAGGGACCGAGACGAAACGCCAGCGCCTTTTCCACACCAGCAGCAGTGAAGAGCGCGAGGCCCGCAGCATCAAGAACCATCAACACCACACGAAGCCGGTGAACGTGACGATGCAAGTAGAACACCAACACTGCCGCGATCGCTGGCGTAATCAAATAGCGGGAGTCACGGAATGCGGCGGGAGGGGTAAACCCCAGCAGCAAGTCACGAATTAGTCCCCCTCCGATAGCCGAAACCCCGGCAATCACCACGAGCCCGAAAACGTCAAGATCCTTCTCCACCGCAGCAAGCGCTCCGGCAATGGCAAATACAAAGATGCCAATAAGGTCAAAGGCAAGAAGCAGGTTTGATGTTCCCATGATCGGTTGAAGAACTTACGTCAAAAGTTCCCAAACAGAAGCACAGTACGTGCGGGACTTCCCTCACGACCGCCGTGGTCAGTTCCACCTTTCGTCGCCCGGTAACATTTAACTATGACTGAGCTAACGCTTCACCTAGACGATGCGGTTGCAGAACAACTTCGCTCACGGGCCAAACGCGAAGGAATCGAAGTCGACGCGCTGGTTGCACGCGAGGTGGTGAGAATTGCGGCTGGGGATCCGTTCGGGTTTTTTGGTAGCGGTAGTTCAGGGGAACTTCGCGGCGCCGATTTACGGCGGCAGCTCGACGAAGAAGGTTTTGGCACGAGGTGATTGTTGATGCAAGCGTTCTAGTTGCTGCGGCAAACGACCTTGATCCCGACGCCGTCCGTTGCAGGAAGGTTCTTCAATCTGCCAGCGGCACGCTCCTCGTCCCCGCTCCGGCGCTTACGGAAGCCGCCTACCTCATTCAAAAACGGCTTGGTGTAGTTGCCGAGATTCGCCTCATCCACTCGCTGCTCGACAACCCGTGGAAAGTCGTGGGACCGGATCAAGAAGACCTTCGAAGAACAGGTCAGCTGATGACCCAGTATGCGGACTTACCACTCGGGTTTTCCGATGCTTGTTCGGTTGCTTTGGCCGAGCGCTACCTCGATGAATACGTTGCCTCGCTAGACAACCATTTTCGAATCGTCCGTCCCAACCACTGTTCTTCATTCCAGGTACTGCCGTAACCCCCGGAGACCCCAGGAGCTCCCTGAGAAACCCACAACCAACACTGAAGCGTTGAATCCCCTGCAGCGTTTACCCACCGGTTTCCGTGAGAGTTGGTAGAGCCAGTTACATGAAACGATCAATTTGCGGCGCGGCTCGGACCCTGCGAAAAACAACCGTCGCTAGCGTTGAACAAGTTCAACTTGCCAATGGAAGGCCTACCAGGCCGATCCCGACACCACTTACCTGATGCGCAATCCACCTGAGGTGCTCATCATTAGCAAGCGTCGTTTTGAACTCATGGACCAAGTCCACGAGAGTCACAAGAACTTCGAGGCGGCCGTCGCGAAAGACTTCGATTTCGACACTCTCTGCGCCCCATGTCCAGTCGACCAAAACTGCGCCGGTCACGGTGGCAGAAAGGACCGGGGAAAGACTTCCAGGGCAGGTCACTTTTAGCGCAAGCGTTACAGCATTCGCAGCCGAAGCAGGATCGATCTGGGGTGCACCATCGTTGTTCCAATTTGGCTGCAACGAGCAGATATTCGAAGCCTGTTCCCAAATTGCGTCGGCCCTATCACCAAAGACTTTCACCACCGAGGGAACAAACGCACTCAGACGAGAATTCACCCCGCTGACACTAACCGGGTCAGATCGATTGCAAACCGGTCCTTCGAGTCCTTGCCTTTCTTAGTTGGAGGACCACTTATAGGATCGAGGCATGTTGATCGGAATGAAGCTAAGCCCAACAGCGGTTGCTCAGCGCCTAAGAGCAGCCGATTTTGGCAGCTCTCTATCGGCTCGCGGATTTCGTTTTTGGGACGATGAAGCTCTCGGTGATGTCGTAGAGATCGTGCTCATCCTCGACCACGAAATTTGGGACGACGCAGCAATTTCAGCTTGCGAAAACGCTCGAGCCGTGGCTGACAAAGCGCTTTCAGACTTACCGTGCTTTGCGCTTCCTGTTTGCCGGACGAGGACAGAACACGAGGCGTTCAGGGAACGCGAAATCGGCCTCTGGTTACCTGTCGAAGTCCATGGCACTTGCTGAGGACCTTTAGCTGATGCGATTCGGTTCCAGCCCCCTGACCATCAGGCCCCGACCCACTCGGGGTTAGCACCCGAGCGGCTGCGTCGGAGAATTCGTGGGACTTCGATGAGCAAGCACGGGCTTGCAGCAAGCTGACGGATTTCGTTCTCATCGGTTTAGACATCAGTAGTCATCAATTCCTTGAGCGAAGAGCCGAAAACGACAATTCCTTCGCGACGAACATCACACCAAACACCATCCAGAGCGGTAAGGCGGTTACCAATTTCGGTGGACCCGACCTCAAGCAGCTCAACGGAGTTTCCGGAGGCGCGTTGCGCCGAAATTCGAAACTTTTCCAATTCGTCGATCCACCGATCGTCATTCGGTAAGTCAGAAGGCCGCACGACTATTAGGTCGAGATCAGATCCGTTTCCACTATCACCTCGCGCCACAGATCCAAACACGATCAAGCTCGTTGGCTTAGGGTTCAGGGATTCGGCCAGTATCCCAAGCTCACCAAACAGGCCTCTCCGTAGGTTGACCAATTCAAGAAGCGACCTGGACGCGACGTGCTCTGGGACTAACCGGAATAACGATGATGGTGGTACTTCACGCCGCTCGATAATTCCCAAGTCAACAAGCCCAGGCAAAACTCGAGAAGCCTGAGCGACGCTTACTCCACCGATGCGAGCGATGTTCCGAACATTCAAGTCCCCGGTGCTATTCAGCAACACCGCTAACACGCGGCCCTGCGCCCCAGGAATGATTGACTCAATCGGGTGACGGAAATCCATCCCTTCACATTACTCAATACACATCATAAATGAAACAGTTATTTCATAAATGCCCACTATAGCCATTTCACTTCGTCTGAGAACGAATGATCCAACCCTGACCCGGGAACACAAAACCCCGCAGGCTGAGCCGGTGCGGGGTTCGGATGAAAAAAATTTAGTGGGCGTTGAGGGACTCGAACCCCCGACATCGGCCTTGTAAGGGCAGCGCTCTACCAACTGAGCTAAACGCCCGCATTACTGCGGAGCACAAAGTATAGAGGTCGACGGCCCACCCCGGAGACACCAAATTCGCAAATTTTGTCACGAAGTATCTCAGGGATGGGCCCAGGCGTCTGCGGATCAGTCGCACGGTGCAACACGTCGGCCTGATGTGTGCACCACCCCGAACCGCAGAGAGACCGTCTACTTGCCTGATGGGCCCCAACTCCGCTTCGCTTCGAGACCCATCAATGGGTCCTTTACCAACCGGCAAGCCGGATTGGGAACCCGGCGAAGCGGGTGGATGGGTTGCGGGCGAACCCAACAAAACGCACCCGCCCGGGACCGCCGGGGGAGAAAGATGACTGGCCATAAGCCTCTATGGCCAGCGCTAACACTGGTTATGCCGAGATGACGTAACCCAATTCGTCGATAGCGGTTTCAGCCCGAGCGATCTTGGGAGGACGGCCTCGACGACGACGTTCGGCCGACAGCACCTTGCCGTTCATCAAAAGCTCACCGCCCCAAACACCCCAAGGCTCCCGGCGATCAACGGCCCCTTCGAGACAGTTCTCGCGCACGGGGCAGTTGCCGCAGATGGCCTTGGCACGGGCAATCTCGCTCAAGTCCTCCGAGAAGAACAGTGAAGCGAAGGTTCCGGCTCCATCGGCGCATCGTGCGTCGACAAACCACTCCGGTGTGGTGTGATCAAAAAAGAGAGTGTGCACTGCAGTTTCCTTATAGGCAATCGCCCGAGTGTCCCTGGCTGGAATGGCAGGAATCGCTGGGCTTTTCGTGTTCGAGCGGTTATCGAGATGCGCGTAAGACGCGACCTCAAGGGAGGTGGCATTGCCGGCGACGAAGGTGTCGAGGTTGATCGAGTTGGTGATCGTTTGCTCATGCATTTTGGAACCTCTGCTCATTTCTTGGTTTCGTTTGAGAACACGTACTGCGGTATTGCGGAACTGCTCTGGTGCTGCGGTGTCGCCCGAAGGCAACGGGTGCTTCTGGTGTTTGAGTTTCTTGGCTGACGGATGACTTGTCTTTTTTGGTGTGTTACTTGGCGTTTGCGTTGTTGCTGGGCTGTACGAGCGTGCATTTCGCATTTGGTTCCGGGTTTCCAACTCTTCGCTGGATTGTGGAGGGCAGGAGTTGTGAATTCCTGAAATGCGAAAGGCCACCGGAATTTTCCCGGTGGCCTCTGTGCTGGTTGTGGTTTTTCGCTTACCTCGGTTTTTACCCGGGTTGCGGACCACACCTACTCAGAGGCGCACGCTTGTGCGTATTCGTTGCTGCTGGCTTCGCTGCTTCTACTGCGGTTGCTTGCCAACCACCGAGAACACGAGCCGCCCCAGAAATCGCACGCACCATCGCAGCTACGCAGCGCATCGACATTGCTGAGACAGCGGTCGAATACGAGCGCATACCAAAGCCAAAATCTGAAACGCCTGAAGCAACTGAAACAGCTGTGTTCTGGGTGTTCAAACTGGTGGCCAAAGAGGCCGTGGCTGGGTTGAGCGAGGTGGTTAACAGATTCATTTTGAGTTTCATATTGGCCACCCCTTTCGAGAGTGCGTACGGTTACAGCGATGCCCGAATTTCGAGCAACAACACATTGAGTGTTGCGCGACACACCCCATTTGGTCAAGCTATTTTTGCGGTTGTGTGACGAAATTTCTATTTCCCCAGCTCAACACCACTGTGTACACATACCAATCTGCGCACAATCAGATCGATTACTCGGAATTTCGCTTCGACCTAGAAGTCAGCGCAAAATTCGGTAAGGGTTCAGCCAGCCGAAAGCTCCCGCAAATCCCAAAGAGCACGCTGGGGTTGCAGACCGCAGAACTTCGCCACTTAAAACGCTAAACGGGCCACCATCAGCGCATCGAAGAGGTCCTGCGTCGCACCGGCAACCGGGGTTCTGCGCATGGAGTGGTCACGCGCCCACAGGTTGCGGCCGCGGGCATCGGCGATCGGGACACCTGCTTCGGAGCACACCAACGCTGCGCCGGCGTAATCCCAAATCCCGTGGGCATCGAAGCTGCAATCGAGGAAACCATCGAATGTCCCGTCGGCCACGGCACACAGATCGAGCGCTGCTGCACCCATAGTGCGGAACTGACGCCAACCTAAATGGACCGGCGGATACCCCGATAGCGAGAGAACCGCATCGTCGATGGTGGTGGTTTTTGCTGGGGTGATCGGATCAAAATCCCGGGTTGCTCCCCCACCTCGAACGGCCCGGTAGGTGGTGCCAGTGGCCAGGTTTCGCACCAAAGCGAGACGAGCACCTGCGGCATCAAGGGCACACAAACTCGTGGCGTACCAGGGGAGGTTGCGCGAAGCATTGGTGGAACCGTCGACAGGATCGATGATGACCATTACCGCCGACTCAGGCCGACGGATACCGCTTTCCTCACTCAAAACACCCAGACCTGCTGCATCGAGAAGGGCTAGCGCGGCATCGTCGGCATGGAGATCCAGACCGTACTGGCTGGGACGATTGCCCTTTTGGCGACGGTCACTGGTTGCTTCAACCGCGGCTGCGCACACGTTGGCAATCTCATCGAACAGGGCGAACAAATCGGCATCTGACCATTCACCCGAAAGCGGTACCGGCGGCTTTGACATGGGGTCGATAGTGCCACAGGGCTCGCTAGGAGAGTGGTGGATACTGCGACCTAGGCAAGTCAAGAACTCCGAAAACAGAGCGAAATGAGCAATCCAGTCGCATTTGTTCACCGATCTTCTAGTGTCGGAGGGATGAGTATCCGAAGCGCGAATGTCGACGACGCCGAAATAATAGGTGAACTTATTATGGGGTTAGCCGAATACGAGGAATTGGTGCACGAAGTTGTGTGGACTCTCCCACAGCTGCGCGAACAGCTCTTTGGTACCGATTCGGTTTGCAAGGTTGACTTAGCCGTCGATGACGCAACCGGCGCTATTGCTGGATTCGCACTCTGGTATCCCACATTTTCCACTTTTCTCGCCCGCTCAGGAATTTGGCTCGAAGACCTATTTGTGAAA
>JAYSVF010000334.1:0-16429 GCA_043718695.1 Acidimicrobiia bacterium
CCGATACGGCATTTCAAGCTACTGGTCAGCACGTTGGAGGTTGTGCTCCGTGTGGGCACCCTGCACCGCTGCGAATGGTCGTTGACGACACGCTGCGCCGGTATGCAGAACTCTGGGTGAGCGGCGGTGAGAAGGCGACCGTCATGCGACTTACGTTCGACGAGTTGGTGCACCTTACTGGGGGTCAAATCGCCTGCATCGCCGTGCTCAAGTAGACAATGAAGCTTAGGCAATTTGGCTCCGTCTTGGTGCACTGCTTGCCACACCTCCTGACGTACTCGGACAAAGACCACCTCAAACAACAGAACAACTCCTCGTCAAGGTGTTAAAAATTTCGGGTTGGGTGCTCTGGTTTGCTGGTGGAGAGTGGAATATTGGGGATCCGTGGGCTTCTGAAAGTCATCTTGCGACGGTCGTGTTGAATCCAAGGATTTGAATCCAGTGGGTGATCGATCGGGGGATTCGTCGAATGGACGCCGGTGAGACGTACCAGATTCCTTCGATTGGATTGCAGGCGCAGCAATCGTGTGGCGCACATCCGAACGACCCGGCAGTAACAACGATATGTACAAATATCAGTCTCACCACAAAACACCTCCAACACTTTCATGCTGCTCGCCTCTGCTCGGTTGTTTGAGCGACGACGGCGCCGGTACTGCGCCTTTTGATCGTGATGGTGCCATCGGTTTCTCGTATGACAATCAAGTCGTTGAGATGAATGTGGCGATGGTGCACTTTACAGAACAGAGCCATCACTTCAACGTTGGTTAGGCCCAGATCTTTCACCACTTCGTTTGTATGGTGTGCATCACAGGCCTCAGGTGGCGCGTGGCAGCCTGGGTAAACGCAGCGTTCATCGCGCACGACTAGCGCCAGTCGCTGCACCGGCGTTGGATCACGCCGAGAACGAGCGAATTTCAGAACCTCACCCGCCGTGTTTTTGAAGCAGTAATAGAGATCATTGCGAGCCATATCTAGGAGTGATTCCGTAATCGGGATCGGTCGTCCACCCGCTAAGCGCGCTTGCCATCGATCGACATCGAAGACAATGACAACCGCTGGCTTCGCAGTTTTCACGACGGTGATTGGAGCAGCCGGAGCGGTCATGCTGGTCGGAGCTGCTGAAAATTCCAACCGCAATGAACTCGGAGTACCTTCCCCCGGATCACACCTATCAGTGGGTACAGTTTCGACCGGACCGGAGGTTTCCGCTGGAGCTCGAGATTGGGCGAAAACGAGGAAATCAACCACATCCGTTAGATCTGCGCGATCCACTTGTTCCGTTTGTTCCGTCCGCTCCGATCGCTTACTCTGCTCGATGCGGTCCGAATGCTCGGGTTGCTCCCTTTGGTCGGGTTGGTCCCTACTTCTCGGTGGTTCCGTTTGCTCCCGTTGCTCCGGTTGGCCCCTTCGGTCCGGTTGGTCTGGACGGTTCAGTTGTATTGGTTGGTTTGATTGATCCGGTTGGGTGTGTTGCTCCGATCTCCCCGATGACCTACCTTCCGGACCCTGTGCTTCTCGCGATTCCTTGCCAGCACTAGCAGTTCGCTGCTGTTGACCCTGGCTGCTTGCTCCGCCTAGGTCGGCGCTGTTGGCTACGCCGGTCATCGCCAGCAAGGCATCAGCCATTCGTTGTTCGTGGGTGTCCCCTCCGTGCCCACCGAGCACTGAAGCTCGTTCAGGATGCTCGGCTCTCCAGCGGGCATCGACTACGGCCGCTAGACGATTCTTTAGCTCGGTACCTTCGATCGGCGGGAGTAAACCGGACAGTCCGATCATGCCGTCGGGGCCTGAAGTGAAACGCAACGCTCTCCTCGCCCGCTGTCGCTTCGCCATGTCATCGCCACACGATGCCGACAGCCGAAACTGCTCGACGGCGTTTGCGAACTCTTCGGGTGAGGCTGACTCCGCACCGTCAAGCAGTTCGGAAGCACCGGGCATATCAGCGACTGGAGCCAATGCAGCAATATGTTCCTCAGAGACCGAGCCATTCGCAAGCTTTTCCAGTGCCCCATCGACTTTGCCGACAACGTCTGCGACTCGTTTACGTCGCCGTGCCTCTCGGTTTGAAATCCCTGTGGACCTGGCAAGATCGGCGGCCGCATCTCGACCTTCAGGAACGGCTCCAACCAACAAAGCCATCGCTGCCTCATTCTCACGACGAAGCCGTTCCAACTCCCCAATTCCGAGCCGCAAGTCGTGAACAGACCAACCCTCAGGCCGAATGACACCAATACGAACGTCGGCCCAAGGCGCAGCCCCTCGGCCTTCGCCATTCTTCGTTTCATCACCCGCTTGGTCACCGATCACGTACACATGTTCGCAGAGGGGGTATGACAAAAAGCTGGGGTCCAAGAGAATTTCGGAAGAAATCCAGAAAAAATTTGGTCTGGCGAAAGGCTCGTGTCTTCTGGCGGTGTTGCCAGGCACGTACGCAAGGCCCCCCACGATGGGTTAGGGGGTTCGCCGGATAGATCAATTCTTGTCGTTCACCCATTGTGGATGCATGAACGAAAACTACTCCGCCAACATCACCGCAACGCCTAAGTCGACAGGAACCAAAATGGCTCGAGCGTTTCTCCATTTGTTTACGCTTGGCACGGCAATGATCGGTGGACTCTTGTCATTGCTTTGCTTTGCAGGTGCCAGCGCTGCCCGAACCGGGGCCGGGTTTTTCGGCTGCGGTGACGGTATGCCCGACCCAGAAGGTGCCCAGCAAGCCTTTTCGTACGGCATCATCGTGGCCGTCGGAACCGTTCTCATCGTCGGCGGCATCCAAAAGGCTTTGGCGAACTCACGCTGAACAAACCAATTCGCAATGGGTCAAGGCGCTAGCGAGGAAATACAGGATTGCGCTGCTTGACACTCGTCAAGAAGTGTCGGTGCACAACGACTCAAGAAGAACCGATCAACTCATTGCCAAAGCCAGAGTAGGAGATACCAGGATTTCTTCGGTTGGCAGAGCTCTTGAAGTACCCGGCGCACCGCCTCAAGGGGCACCGATAGCTCAACGTTAAAGTACCAGCGAGAAATACAGGATTCCTTCGGTTGGCTCACCGGCATAACAATCGATTGGGGTGAAACCGAGCGATTCGTAAAGGGCGATTGCGTGGGTCATCGTCGGCAGGGTGTTGAGGAAGAGGCGTTGGAATCCGTCGGCCCTGGCTTGTTCGATGAGGCGGGTAACTAGGCGGCGTCCGAGCCCGCCGGTTCGTTGATCGGTTGATACGAACAATCGACGAATTTCGCCATCGTTGTTTCCCAAGCTCCGGAATGCGACGCAGCCAAGCGGCTCGTTATCGTAAGCAAGCAGAGCAAACCCTGGGGCTGCGTAAAACGTTCGGAGCTGCACGAGCTCCGTTTTCATGTCATCGAATCAAGCGCAAATTTCGGTGCCCGATGCGAACTCCTCGACCGAGCGTTGATAAGCCCCGAAGAGTCGACGAAGTAAGGAATAGTCTGCGTCGGACGATGCAAAGTTGATCGATTCCATATGTGGGCTTACTGAAGTGGTGATTTTGGCGTTGGAGTTAGGCGAGTGACGTTGATGGCTTCTCGAATAAGGAGTGGTGCTATGCGAACTGACATATCGCTCACCCATTCGTCACTCTTGTAGACGGCCTCATAGAGCAAAACGCGTTCTTCTTCGTCTTTAAATCGTCGCATCCACACGTAGGTATCGGGGTTGTCTTCGCCTTCAAAGCTGGCGAGAATCACCATTCCTTTGCTGATCTGAAACGGAATGACTTCCTCTTCCATCATCTTGACGAGCGCGGCTCGGTTTCCTGGAGTGGCCTGGTACTGACGAAGTTCGTAGAGCATTGCCTCATCATGACATACGTGCTTCTCGCAGTCCCATCCCTGGTGTTCCTCCTCACGGCCGAGTGCGCTCGAACAATTCGTGCTCGGCCTGCAAAACTAGCCATCGAGTCGACAGAACTATCCGTGCGCCCAATGATCCACGCGGACATCGAACCACCTGTTAACGAAGTATCGACGAGGCCATTCGAGCGATAGCGTGGCGAGATGGTTACCAACGAGTCTGGAACACTTCCGTCTTCGCCTGTTGCGCCATTGAATGTTGTGCCGCAGCTTCTTCGTAATTTGTGGTTCGCCGACATCGGGTCAGCTGTCGGTGGTGACGAAGTTCTTCGTGAGCTGGTATCCAGATACGCGGAGCCGCACCGTTGTTACCATGCGACTTCGCACGTGATCCACGTTTTGAACCATCTCCCATTCGTTCTCGATGCCGAAGGTATCGCAGCTGATTCAGACGTCGCAAGGTCCCTCCGGCTGGCGCTTTGGTATCACGATGCCATCTATATCGTTCGCAGCGCCACGAACGAAGCTGACAGTGCCGCTCTGGCCGTGCGCGAGCTTGCGGGGTTGGGTGTCGAAGGTTCTCTGTGTGCAGATGTTTCTCGACTGGTTATGGCAACCAAACACCCGAGCAATCCGGCGTCACTCGACGAAGCGATCATCGTCGACGTTGATCTAGGAATCCTTGCGACTTCTCAGGAAAACTACGATCAGTACGTTTCCCAGGTCCGCCGGGAGTACTCACACGTGAGCGACGCCGATTGGCGCATCGGCCGGGCAAACGTACTCGCCTCGTTTCTTGATGCCGACAAACTTTTCTACACGACCAGTGGCGAAGTCTGGCAACCGATTGCGATCCAAAATATTCGGCGCGAACTCGACTCACTTGCGAGTTAGCGCTGCCGATATCTTCTCCTTGATCCTTCACGCTCGATCTTTCTTCGCAACCGAACTCTTTCGCCGTTCGGGCCACCGATTGACCGTCACTGCAAAGCACAATGTTGACAAGGCGAAGAAAACCTCGTCTGTGTTGGTAGCGGTATTGCCGGTATTCGCTTTGACATACGTGCTTGCCCCGCTCCCATCCCGGCTCGACCGTCACTCGCAGCGGGTGTGTCCTGGCTCGGAAAATTCTGTTCGGCCTGTAAAACTGGAAAGTCGTGTTGACAGAACCGTCCGTGCGCCTGATGACCCACGCCGACATCGAAATATTGATCGCGTGGCGAGCCGACCGTCGCGTGAACGAATGGTACGGCGGCTTGGAGGAAGCAACACCCGAGGCGATTCAAGCCGACTGGGACGATGAAGCCTGGTGTGAGCGCGGCATCATCGAGGTCGACGGCCGCCCGGTCGGTTTTGTGCAGTGGTACGAAGCTGATGCAGAAGCACTTGCTCTCTACCGTTTACCGATTGGCCCGACCTACTGCGGTATCGACATTTTCCTCGGTGAACCGTCGTTGTTTGGGCAAGGCATCGGCACATCGGTAGTTCGTATGCTCTCCAACCAACTCCTCGACGACCACAGTGCCGACGTAGTGGTGATCGACCCCCATCAGCGAAACAAGCGAGCAATCCGAAGCTACGAAAAAGCCGGATTCACTTTCTCCCACGACCTCCCCGCCCACGAAACCCAAGACGGCACCACCTACGACGCCGTTCTCATGACCAAACGACTCCCCAGCTAGCGGAATCCCGAATTCGAAGTAGTGGAGTTTGCGACTGATGTTCTCGAACGTTCAAAAGGCAAACAAGTTGCGGCAACCGTCAAACCACGGAGAGATGTACGTACACTTCTGTACGTACATCAGGTAGCGAGGGGCCCTGGTCGGCCACTTCGAAACCGACCGTTCCGACATTCCCAAAGGCATTGTTCAGCTTTCCCTATCGACACTTACAAAGGATGGCCATGATTCATAACGAACACGAACGCCGCGTCACGACGCGGAAACACGCGGAACTCACTGCGGCTCTAAAAGCGCGCACCGAAGCAAAGATGCCTAAGGGGCGAAACCCTGAAATGCATCAGCTGGTCACCGATGGCATCCGAACTCAACTAGATACCCTGCAGGCTGAACTCGACGCGTATGCCGCACTCCATACCGGCGATACCCACGTGGAACTCCCCGACCTCGACGATCTGGGCGAGCAACTCATCCGCGCCCGTATCGCAGCTGGGCTTTCGCAGCAACAACTTGCCGATCTGGTGGGACTCGCCGAGGGCGTAATTCGGCGCTACGAGCGAGACCGCTACTTGAGTAGCTCACTACAAAAGCTTCAAGCTATTGAGACGGCCCTTCGATCATTCGAGCGACCCGAACGTTCGGCGATAGTTCGGGCTTGAAACGTTCAATAGCCAAACCTTCGAACCTTCGAACCTTCGAGTGGCTAATCCGCCCTGCCTTCAGTGGCCAATTGTCCGGAAGACCTTGGATTGCACCACGAGGTTCACGGCGATTCAACCACTCAAGGCCGGAGGGTCGATCTTCGAACATTTCCCGAAACAATTTCGGCTGCGGACGTAACGGATTCCCCCACGGGACTTCAAAGGGTGGTATACGGCAAACTCAGCGCGATCGAATGCGGGTTGACCTTCGATCGTTTCGTTCAGCGAAGCAATTGCCGTATTGACGAAGAACTCGTATTCCAGTGATCCGGCCAACTCCCGACTGTAAGGGAGGGAGCCAGCGCAGATCAAGCAAATCGGCAGCACGCCCTCGCAAAGGGCTCCGGAAGTTCAACCGCCATTTCGCCACCCTGTCTAATCCGCCGGTTTCCAATGGCTCGTTACTTGCCTTCCAAATTCCGATCACAAATCGGCCAAGCAACCGTTCCGTGTGCACGTACGTAAGCTGTGTTCATGGCGGTCAAGCGATACTGGGCAAAACGAGAAGAGGATTTCTTGACAGATCAAGAATTTCTCCTTGACCCCCAACCTCGCGGTGACTTCCTACCGAACCCAAACGCCAAGACTCTCGAGGACTGGAGCGGAACCAGTTGCGTTGTCGCCTTGGGGGAGCCTGGGTCCGGAAAATCTACGGTTTTCAAAGCGGCCGCTTCTCTTGACGCTGATTCAGTTCTGCTCGATCTCCGCTTATTTAGAACCGATGATTCGATCAGTCGACAGGTGTTCGAGGGACCCGTGATCTCGGCTTGGCTGAACGGCCCGGATGGTGCGTGTCTTTATCTCGACAGCTTCGATGAGGCGCGGAGCAGCGTTCCTCACCTCACAATGTTGTTCGAGAGATACCTACGGGAGTGGAACCTCGGGAACCGAAGACTACGTTTGGCGTGCCGCACCGCCGACTGGCCTGAATCGCTTCTCAAGACGCTCAAGGCGACGTTCAAGTCAGCGGATACGGGAGCCGAGTCAGTGGAGGTACTGGAGCTGTTGCCTCTGACTAAAAGTGACATTGGCGAAGTCGCTACAAAGATTCTCGACCCCAAAGTATTTCTAAATGAGGTTCATCGCACGGGTGTCGGCGCCTTAGCTGCACGCCCATTGACCCTCCTTATGCTGGCCGACCAGTTTGTGAGGACCGGGTCGCTACCGATCGAGGCGGTCGACCTGTATCAGCAGGGAGTCATCGCCCTGTGCACGGAGTCTGAATCTCGCCGAGAGGCAGGCGCCGTGGTTGAGTTCAGCCCTGAGAGCAAAGTTGCAATCGCAAGCAGAGTAGCCGCCTGCACGTTGTTCGGCGGAACGGGCGCAATTTGGGACGGATCCGGTATCGAGCCGGACGGGCCGCTAAGAGTCAAGTCTTTGGCCGGAGGGACCGAACCAACTTACGTCGGGCCAATTAGCGTCGACGAGGCCTCCGCCAACGCTGCGCTTTCCAGCGGACTTTTTACATCCGGTGGCCCGAAGACGTATCGGTGGGCTCACCAGACTTTTGCCGACTACCTCGCCGCTCATTGGATTCACGCAAACGGTATCGCAAGAGATCGTTGCCAAACGCTTTTCATGGATTCTGACAAACGCTGCTGGCCCCAAACGAGACTGTGCGCTGCTTGGCTTGTCGCCATTGATCCACAGAAATACGGATGGTTGGCAACTGAGGACCCCGAGTCCTTTCGCGGAGAAGTTGGGCTCCCAGTCTCTTTACGTGGACAGGTTGTCGACGGTCTAGTCAAAAACGCCGCTCGCCTTCCGCGCTGGGATTCTGACTACAGAATGCTTGCTCACCCCGAATTGTCAACGCAAATTGGGCCTCTGCTCCGTCATTCGAACAAGGCCGTGCGGGAATTGGCTCTCGACATTGCATTTCATTGTCGCTCGGGCGATCTCATGGAGGACCTAGTCGCGATCTGCCTCGATCCGGCAGCACAGCAAAACGAACGGCAAATTGCTGCGATGACAGTTTGCGAATTGAGATTGGCAAATCCAACTGCATCGCTTCGGCCACTCGCTCTCGATTCCTCCCTTCGGGAGAGCGACTTCAGCGGTGCGCTCCTGGGCCTGGCGCTGGAGGCTTCGTGGCCACACGCTCTTACCTCTCTAGAGGTACTGACTTCGCTGGTCGCTGGTCCGCCGAAGGACGCACCTGGGTATTCACTCACGCGATTCACAACGGAGTTTTGCGCCTCGTACAAACCTGAAGATCTCACGGTTGGGTTGGACTGGCTGCTGGACTTGGACCCGTCAATCGAGCTTTTCCGGCCAGTCGACGATGTGGCAAACGCGATTGTCGCACTCGGAGTTTCCAATCTCGATCAACCGGGAGTTAAAGAACGAATTGCGAACCTCATCAAAAGGCGGCTCAGGCACTACAGAGGGCTTGTTTTTGGTGAGCACGACTATCGCTGGACACTTCGCAACAAGGGCAAGGTCATCGACCCTCTCGGAGATCCGACAAGGCGTAAAGCGATTCTGACACAGCTGATCCAGGGAAACCCGACCAGGGACAGCGATCTAGCTCTCGGCGTGGGAGGAGTCTCTAACGAGAACTTTCTTCGCCCCGATGATCTTCGTTGGCTGTTAGACGACTATTCGAACGGACCCTCCAAGAGTCGAGCTCCGATACTCTGGATGATTGAAATCTTGCTTCAATCGTTTCGCCCGGAAGACTGTGAACTTATTTTGGGGCTCCCAAGCGAACACACTTTCATGGTGGACGCCGGCAACAAATTAATTGCGCCTGTGGACCTTGACTCCGAGGTTGCCGTGCTGGGGCGGGAACGCACGCGTCACCGACAGGAACTTCTTGTGTCGAGTAGACGGGCGGTGGCGCAACCCGTTGACGAGCATCTTTTGTTTGAGGAGAATCTCGAACATCTGCTCTTTTCATGTGAATTTGGCGCTCCGAGAGAGTTTTGGAGGATCCCTGTCCTGTTCGCTGAAACATCGGTTTCGTGGGCCGAATGGGACCCGGATCTTACGAATTTGGGCTCGTGGAAATCTTTGAGCCGGTTGATGCAAAGTCGAATTCTCGTTGCGGCGGATTCGTATTTGCTGCTTTCGATGAATGATCGCGACCCTTGGTTAACCAAACCTCCCGGTTTCGCCCTTGCGGGTTACCAGGCTCTCGTTTTGCTGATGAGGGATCATCCCGACCGCCTAGGAAGGCTCTCCGCTGAAGTTTGGAAAGTCTGGGCACCAACACTTGCAACCGCACCCTCGCTCGAAGGCTCAAGTTGGGAGACCAAAAGGCAACTTCTCACCTGCGCTCGGGCACTTATCCCCGAAGAATTAGAGGTGGCATTTTGCAAACATGCGGATGCGGTGGCCACCACGGGATCGAGCTTCCTGACGCACGATGAAATTCGATTTTTTTGGGGCAGAAAACTTGAAACTACCTTAACCAGACTTATTGACAGCACAACTAGCGACGCGACTAGACGACAGTTTGTAAACGCTATACGAACGTACAACTTCCGAGCCATCCTTCCGACGCTCAGGAACTGGTTGGCGTTGACGGACGATGCCGGGCGGAGCCACCTTGCAGCTGAGGTTTTGTTTGAGCTGGACCTTGAGAACTCATGGGACGAACTTCGAACAATTTTTGAGGCGGACCAAACTGTGGCTGAACGAGTTATCGGCCATGTGGGTGGAAGGTGGCGTTCTCCCGAGGAGCCTCTAGGGAAGAGGGCAGGCGAGCTTTCAGGTGATCTTCCATCAGAGATCTATGCGTGGCTCCATAGTCACTTTCCGCCGGACACCGATCCCGTGCATTCCGGCGCCTACGCACCTTCAGACCGTGACGAGGTGCGTGATTGCCGAAATCAAATCTTGAGTGATCTGGTTGCTGACGCATCCGAGGAATCAGTTGCACAGCTCAAGAAAATCCAAACACGCTTTTCCGCGATCCCCTGGATCGAAGCAACATTGGCACAAGCAGAGGAAGGATTTCGGGCAAAGATTTGGGAACCAACAAGTCCAAAACAGCTTATTGAGCTTGCCACATACCAAGATCGCAGGCTGATTCGTAGTCATGCAGACCTTCTCGAAGTTGTACTGCGTGCGCTCGATAGCATTCAATCAAGACTGACTGGAAGAAATCCGGAATCACATTTGCTTTGGAACACCTCTCCAATGATGAAGCCCAAGAGTGAAGACGAAGTCTCTAATTACCTCGTATCCGAGTTGCGAAAGGAACTGTCTACATCAGGCCTTCTCATAAATCGGGAGGTGGAAATTCGCCGAAACGGTCCGGGGATTGGGGAGCGTACGGATCTTTTGGTCGAGGCTTCATCATTGGACAGAAACGTGACTTCAACGCTTTCACTTCCGGTGGAAGTAAAAGGTGCGTGGAGCGATGAACTCCTGACTTCTTTGGATGAACAACTCGCAGCCCGTTACATGGCTGATCTCGGTGCACCAGCTGGCGCCTACATTGCGATCTGGCCGGACCTCGGTAAGTGGGACAAGGCAGACCGACGCAAAAGTTCAGTGACGAAACTTGTCCGCGTTGATGTTGAACAGGAACTCAAAGCACAGGCTGAAAAGCAAACCGAAAACGGCAGAAGGATTGCAGTCGTGAATCTGGACATTGCCTATTCGCGGCTTAATCCCGTCCCAGTTCCCCAGTCCTTCGAAGCCGAGACCTAACTACAAGCCTGCCAATGAACGGAGGCGTTCGGATACGGCTTTGCCGTCGTAGAGTTCATTGCAGACGACGAGGATGGTGTCGTCTCCGGCTACGGTCCCGATGATTTCGTCGAGGCTGGAGCGGTCTAGGGCGCTAGCGACGACGTGGGCGGAGCCTGGTGGGGTTCGCAGCACGATGAGGTTGTGGGAGCTGGCAACGTCAACCACCCAATCGCCGAACACGCGACGTAGATGGTCCTCGGGGGCTACTTGGTCGCTGGGTAGTTCGGGGATGGCGTAGACGAGTTCGCCGCCTGGGACTCGGACCTTTACGGCACCCATGTCTTCGAGGTCGCGGCTCACGGTAGCTTGCGTCGCCACTACCCCATCGATGGCGAGCAGTTCAACGAGTTGCAGCTGGCTCGACACGCCGTGTTGTTCGAGGATGCGGGCAATGCGGTGTTGGCGTTGAGGTTTCGATAGGCGCAGGCCTGAACCTTCGACGGCTTCTGGTAGTTCGCGCAGGACTTTGCTCGATGGGTCGGGCGCACGCTGGGGCACGACGAGACCTTGACGGCCTTTCGTTACTTTCCCGGGCTTGGCAGTTTCGGTTCCAGCGTTCACTGCAGCTCCCCTAGTTTCGTTGGGCATGTTGGGTTTCTTGAGGTCAGTAATCAGCGATGCCATTAGTGCATTCCATTCTGGGCAATCCAGGACAACAATCCACGGAACGTGTGCATACGATTATGGGCTTGCGGCCAAATGCGGCTTTGTGGCCCATCGAGTACTTCGTTGGTGACCTCTTCGCCACGATGCGCAGGCAGACAGTGGAGAAACACAGCGTGAGCGGCAGCCAGGTTCATCATGGATTGATCGACCGTGCAACCCTCCATCGCGGAGTGGCGAATGTGCTTTTGGTCTTCTTGGCCCATGGAATACCAGGCATCGGTGGTCACGACGTCGGCCCCCGCTACCGCTTCTTGAGGTCTGATATGCACACTTAGCGTTGCACCATCTTGGGCCAGTGCGGCGAACCTATCGCGATCTGCTTCAGTCGGCGCGTAATCCGGAGGACCACCGAACCGGAACGACATGCCCAGCATCGCACCACCCAAAGCCAAAGAGCGCGCAACGTTGGAGAAGTCACCAACCCAGCCAATCGTTCGTCCGCTTAGGGTTCCTAACGACTGACGGATGGTGAGGAGATCGGCCAAGGCTTGCACGGGGTGCCCGGCGTCGGAGAGCAGGTTCACTACAGGGTGGGTTGAGACCATCACCATGCGTTCGAGTTTGGAATGCTCGAATACTCGGGCGCACAGGATGTCGTAATAACCGTTCAACGTGCGGGTTACGTCCTCGACAGTTTCGCGAACATCAAGCGCTACCTCTGCACTGGTGATGTAAGCCGGATGTCCACCCAACTGCACGACAGCCATTTCAGCGGAGTTACGAGTACGCAGTGATGGCTTTTCGAAAATAAGCGCTACTCCTTTGCCACTCAGCTGCCGCTCTTGGGGTTTCTCCGAGAGGTCGAGCACCTCGAGCAATTCCTTCGGCGACAGGTCATCGATTTCAAGGAAATGGCGAATCATTGCGCGCTCATTCGAGATGGAGTTCTCAGGCTGACTGATCGACTTGCTGCAGAGGTTGATCGGAATGTGCCACATTGGCCGTTTTTCGCGCCGCCAAGACACAAATCTGGCGCTGCCAAACCAACCACCTTAGGCAGGCTCGAAGTAGTCTCTTGCCCCGCGATCATGACGGGCCACCGTTTACGTCGGCGATGGCTTGGGTGATGATGTCCAGGCCTTCACGAACGTGCTCATCGGAGATGTTGAGTGGCGGGGCAATCCGCAATGCGGTCTCGGTGACGGCGTTGGATACGAGGCCCAATTGCAGCAAACGGTTGTAGACACCTTTGGCATTGCCACCGATCAGTTCGACGGCGATCAACATGCCAACGCCACGAACATCGGCAACGCCGGGAATCGTCGCTAATGAAGCTTGCAGTGCCGCTCCAACTTGCGCTGCGCGCTTATCGATTTGGTCGCGTTGCATGATGTTCAGCACCGCCAATGCAGCCGACGTAGCCATGGGTTGACCGGAATACGTAGAACCGTGGTCGCCAGGTTTGAACGCGGCGGCCACCTCTAACTTCGCCCAGCAGGCACCGATCGGCATGCCGTTACCCAGTGCTTTGGCCAACGTCACCACATCAGGCTGGATACCTTCGGGGAGGAAGTGCTGGAAGCCAAACCACTTACCAGTGCGGGCGAAACCGGTTTGGATTTCGTCGACCATCATCAATACGCCACGCTCATCGCACAGGGTACGAATGTCGTTGAAGTAACCCTTGGGCGCCGGATTCACTCCCCCTTCGCCTTGCACGGGTTCGATCATGATGGCCGCAACACTTGGATCGATCATGCGTTCCAGGTCGGCAATGTTGGCCCATTCGGCGTGACGAAAACCGTCGGGCAGGGGCTGGAATGCTTCGTGTTTGGCGGGCTGGCCGGTCATATGCAGGGTGGCCAGGGTACGTCCGTGGAAGGAACCGAAGGCGCTGATCACCACATGCTTGCCTCGGCCTCCCCATTTGCGGGCGACTTTGATGGCGCATTCGTTGGCTTCGGCACCGGAGTTAGCGAAGAAGATTTGTCCGCCGCCGCCGAGGAGCTTGTCAATTTGATGGGCAACTTGGGGGCCGACGCTGGTGGCGAAGAGGTTCGAGACGTGCAGCAACGTATTGGCCTGCGCGCTTATGGCTTCGGCGACCTCGGGATGAGAGTGACCGAGCGAGGTGACGGCGAGGCCGCAAAGGAAATCGAGGTATCTCTTGCCATCGATATCCCATAGCTCAGTGCCGGCCCCGCGCACGAACGTCACGGTGGTCGCGCCGAAGGTTGGCATGAGCGGGCAATAGCGGGCCTCGGCCGCACCGGGAACCTTGGCCACGCTGGCTACATGGGGCGACAATTCAATGGCGGTGGCGGTGGCGTTCATAGAGATCCTTTGTTTCCCGTGCCGCAGATTCCGGCGAGTTCTGTAGAAGTACGTAATGGTGTGGTCACAGCCCGAAGCGGCCCTGTAAAAAGCCACACCGACCCCTGCCGACCGATTCTCGGGCCGCTCTTCGGAGCCCTCCCCGCAAGTTCGGTCAATAGACCCGTCACGGAGCGGCAAATTGACCGGACTCCAACCGACAACCGATCCGAAACAGCAAGCGCGAGCGCAGTCGACAAACCCGTTGGGCGACCACTGTTTGACCACGCCCCTACCGACAACGGCCTAACTGGCGAGGCTCGTTTGACGAGTGCGGTCAATAAACCGGTTCGTGACCGGCCAATTGACCGGACTCCAACAGGAACAGGCGCTGCAAAGAAACTCATGCGGTTACCTCGGTGCCTATGCCCCGCTCGGTGAACACTTCGAGAAGGAGGGCGTGGGGGCTGCGGCCATCAAGTATGTGGGCTTTCGATACGCCGCAACGAATAGCGTGGAGACAGCTTTCAATTTTGGGAATCATGCCTTCTGTCAGCGTGCCGTCGTCGAGCAGGCCTTGGAGTTCAGCAACGCCGATGGACCGGATCAGACTCGATGCGTCCTTTACGTCACGACGGATACCTTCAATGTTGGTGAGGTACACGAGCTTCTCGGCACTCAGGGCACCTGCAATTGCACCCGCGGCGGTATCGGCGTTGACGTTGTAGGCCTGGCCAGTTTCGTCGGTACCGATCGTGGCGATGACGGGGATGAATTCATCGAGGAGCAAGCGATTCACGATCTCGGTATTCACATGGTCAACGTCGCCCACAAAGCCCAGCTCGGGATCACGACACGAAACGCGGAGCAGGTTGGCGTCCTCGCCCGACATGCCCACCGCGAGCGGGCCGTGGGTGTTAATGGCGGCCACAATGTCACGGTTGACTTTGCCGACGAGCACCATCCGGGCCACTTCAAGCGTGGCCGCGTCGGTTACTCGGAGTCCGTTGCGAAACTCACTGGTGATGTTCAGCCGAGTGAGCATCTCGGCAATCTGCGGGCCGCCACCGTGCACCACAACGGGGCGCATACCGACGGAACGCATCATGACAATGTCTTCGGCGAACAACTTGAGCGCTTCGGCCTCATTGGTTCCACTGAGTACATTGCCGCCGTATTTGACGACGACGACCTTGCCCCAAAACCGCTTGATGTACGGCAACGCCTCAATCAACACCGCAGCTTTGGCCGACGGCGACAAATCACTCTGTTCGCTTAGTGATTCGAGAGGTGCGCTCATGACTCGCACCAACGGATTAAAAGTCCGTCGCGACGACCAGGACCCAACGCAATGACCGCCGAGGACTTAGCCAAGAGCGGCGGAACTTTGCCGGAACACGACATGCTCAGCCGACTCGAAGGCAAAACCGCTGAGGGACTCATGACTTCAACCAAAGCGTGAAAGAGCCGTTTGCTTCGCAACAAATTGCGGCATCCACCGAGAACTTCGCCACGGGTAGAGCGACCCCACACGAAGAAGAAACTTGCTGGGCCCCGTCGATAGAAAGGAAAAGGCTCATGGGTAGACCGCGAGGGTGGGGAGACCGGTGGTTTCGGGCCAGCCCATGGCGAGGTTGAGTGACTGGATCGCCCCGCCTGCGGTGCCTTTGACCAGGTTGTCGATGGCTGCGATGGCGATCACGGTGTTGGTGCGCTCGTCGTAGCGAACCGTAAGTACGCAGTTGTTTGTGCCGGCGGTGGCTTTGGTTGAAGGCAGCCCGTCAATCACGTGGATGAACGGTTCAGTGGAGTACACGCCACGCATTAGGGCCAACAATGCATTGGTACTCGTGGGGCCGGTTGGGCGGGCGTAACAGGTGGCGAGGATGCCGCGGGTCATGGGGAGTAGGTGCGGAGTGAACAGCACCTGCGCACCAATGTTTTGCTCCATCTCGGGCGTGTGGCGATGGTTCAATAGTCCGTACGCTTCGTAATTTTCGGCGACGGTTCCATAGAGGTTGCCGTGCTTGAGGGTACGTCCGGCACCGGAAACACCGCAGGCCGCATCAACGATGATGCCCGTCTTCTCAATGGCACCGTGCTTCACCAACGGGGCGAGGGCGAGGGTGGCAGCAGTTGGGTAGCAACCGGGGACGGCGATCAGGGTGGCCTTCTTGAGCGCAGAGCGGTGTAACTCGGGCAGGCCGTAGACCGATTCTTTCAGTAGCTCCGGGCAGGCATGGGGTTCGCCGTACCACTGCGGATAGAGAGCCGCGTCCTTGAGACGGAAGTCGGCGGCGACGTCGATCACCAATTTGGCTCGCTTGCGCAGATCGGGGACCAGCTCTTGGCTTTTGCCGTGCGGGAGGGCCAAGAAGACGATGTCCAACCCGTCGGCATCGGCAGGCTCATACGGACAAAACGTGAGATCGCCATACGCGGCGATGAGACTGGGGTACAGCTCAGCCACACGAGTGCCGGCCTGGGAGTCGCCGGTTGCCCATTTGAGTTCGAGATTCGGGTGCTGCGCAATGAGTCGAAGGAGTTCTGCTCCCGCGTACCCAGATGCGCCGACGATGCCTACAGTTGCCATAGGCATGCCAC
>JAYSVF010000335.1:0-2820 GCA_043718695.1 Acidimicrobiia bacterium
TGAATCAGATCATCCGCAATCTCGGTGGTAAGACCATCGTGCTGATGGGCGTGTCGCTGAACCTGGGCATCATTGGTTCAGCCCTCAGCGCAATCGATCTCGGATACCAAGTTGTGGTGGTGCGCGATGCGGTTGTGGGTTTGCCCCGCGAATATGCCGAGGCGGTTTTGCAAAATTCCATTGCCATGATTGCCACGATTGTGACTTCCGAAGAATTACTCGCCGCCTGGTCGGCTTCAGCTGTTTCGTCGGCGAAGTGATTGTGCTGAAAGAATCGTTGCATGCTTAGTCTTTGGTACGCCGACGGTCGCGACACTCCTCGAACCCCTCCTGCTGATGTGCTCAGGCTGGCTGGCTTCACGGGTCGAGAGGTATATCAAGTCACCGTCGGCTTCACGGTGGAGCGATTGGAATGGATCAACGATCCGAGGTTTCGTGCCACCACGATGTTGGCGGGATATGGGCTCAACAAAGCGGTAGGCGATGGTCGCATCTTTACGCCGCCGGTTCGGCTTTCCGCAGTTGCCTCTCGTATTCGATCGAACCCACCCGATGTCGCGATCGTTAGTGGTGTGCGGCGCGGCGAGAAGCTGGTCTTCGCGCAGACCGTTGGATGGGCCGATGTGTTGGCGCAAACCGCCTCACGTGTTGTGGTCGAGCTGGCCGACGCCGTTGACTCAGCGGGAACTCCTACGTCCACAGATAATCCACTCGATGGCCTCGATCTTGGTGGGCCCGAGATAGTGGGCAATATCGTCGCCACGGTTGCTCGCCCGCCGTACACCGGAGCCCCTCCTGCGGCGTCACGCGCAGCTGACGAGGTTGATCTGCAAATCGGCCGGTTGGTTGCCTCGATTCTCCCGGATGACCCCACGCTGCAATTCGGACCAGGCGGCATCGGTGAGGGAATCGTCCGTTCGCTTACGAAACCGGTGCGCATTTGGTCGGGCTTAGTGGCGGACACGACGGCCAACCTTCATGCCCGTGGTCTTCTTTCGGGGAGGGCGGTCGCGGCATACGTGTGGGGTGGGGATTCGATCCATCGACTTGCCAAGGACGATCGGCTTCTGCTCCAGTCGGCCACCATCACCCATGAACCTGCAGTGTTAGCGGAGATCCCACGATTCGTCGGCTGCAATACGGCCCTACAGCTCGGACTCGATGGTTCGGTCAACGTTGAACGAGTAGGTACGCGAACCATCGCCGGTGTTGGTGGACATACCGATTTCTGTGAAGGCGCCACGCGGTCTAACGGTGGAATGTCCATCATTTCGGTTCGTTCAACGGCTGCCGACGGATCATCAACGATTGTGCCTCGCGTTGACGTCGTTTCAACGGCCCGCAGCTCCATCGGCATCGTGGTGACCGAACATGGCATCGTGGACCTTCGGCCGCTAAGCGACGAGCAACGCCGAACCGCACTGATTGGCATCGCCCACCCCTCGCACCGGCAATGGCTGGCCGACAACTCCTAGCCGCCAGGGGCTTAGTTATTGCTACTTGAGAACAGACTATTGCTGGATGGTGAGACCCTTCGGGTACGCGCCGTAGAGCTTGCGGATTCCTACACGTAGTTCATCGACGGTGAGGGCTTCGCCGCTGGCTGAGTTGTAGGAGTCGTCCATGGTGTAGCCGCCGACGCGGATGAGTTTGTTGCCATCAACGCGAAGGATCTGGCCGGTGAGCCAGGCGGATTCTTCACTGCACAACCAGGCAACAACCGGTGATGCATTTTTCGGGTCGAGGCGATCCCAATGGTCAACCGATGCCGACGAGGCCATGCCGATGGAGCCCAACATACGAGTGGCGGCGATGGGGGATATGCAGTTGGCGGTGACACCGTATCGTTCGGCTTCAAGCGCGGTGACCGTGGTGAGCATGGCGATGGCCGCTTTGGCTGGCGCATAGTTGGCCTGGCCGACGTTGCCCCAAAGTCCAGCGCCCGAAGTGGTGTTAATGATGCGTCCGCTTACGGGTTTTCCGGCTTTGTGTTGTTCGCGCCAGTAGGTGCACGCGTGTTTGGTTAGGGCAAAGGTGCCTTTGAGATGCACGTTGATGACGGAGTCAAAATCATCCTCGGTCATTGACGTGATCATTCGGTCGCGGAGGAACCCGGCATTATTTACTACGGCGTGAAGATCGCCGAATTTCTCGACCGTGTCACGGATCAGATCTTCCATGGCTTGCCAATCCGAGACCGAAGCGCCATTGGTGACGGCAAAACCACCCATTGCTTCGATCTCGTCGACTACATCTTCAGCAGGGGAGCGAGTGGAACCCTCAGCGTCGCCGCGCAGGCTCACGCCCAAATCGTTGAGCACCACGATTGCGCCTTCGCGGGCAACAGCGAGTGCATGTTCACGGCCCAAACCTCGGCCCGCGCCCGTAACGATTACTACGCGTCCATCCAAGAGTCCCATCGACAATTCCTTATTTTCTAGTGCGTGTTTCGCGCAAGTCATTACGCAGTGATTTCGGCCTGAAACTAGCAGTGTTGCTCCTAAGCAGCTGGAAAGCACTGCGCAATGACTTGCGCTTCACTGCACTAGCGCATGTTCTCGGAAGTTCCAAGCGTGTCGCCTACTCCCATTTAAGAGATGCTGATCTGGCGAAAATTAGAGCAGCCAACACACGTGGAACTTCCGATTCACTGCACTAGGCTTCGATCCGAGCGGTGGCGGTTCCGCTTACAACGGATTTGCCATCTTGGTTGACGGTGTTGATGGTGAAGTCAACGAGATGTTGGCCGCCTTCTTCCCGGATAGCCTCGACTGTGGCCGTGGCGGTGAGTGTGTCGCCGGGCCAAACCTGGTTGACGAA
>JAYSVF010000336.1:0-16392 GCA_043718695.1 Acidimicrobiia bacterium
GCCAAAAACTTGGAACGCAAACCGCGAGCCCGCGCGGCACGATCAAGCTCCAACGAGGCGGTCATTTTGCCAATGGCCATATCGGTGCCCACCGTCAACACCCGACGAGCAGGCAGC
This sequence comes from Acidimicrobiia bacterium, assembly GCA_043718695.1. Taxonomy (GTDB): domain Bacteria; phylum Actinomycetota; class Acidimicrobiia; order Acidimicrobiales; family JANYDT01; genus JANMZO01. The sequence goes on from JAYSVF010000336.1 coordinate 118, forward strand.
GCACGCGCCCGGCCACGACCGCTGAACAACCCCGTCGGCTCGGTACGCACATCCCAAATCCAGGCATCCGAAGATTCCTGCTGGCCCCAACTCCGCTCCGCTTCGAGACCCATCGCCAACGCACGCATCGGTTGGTGCTTGTCCCGACCGGCAAGCCGGATCGTGGCGCCGGCCCCCAGCGCATCCCGATACTCCGGATCATCGCCATACCGGCCATGCAGACCGTTCACCACGTTCATCCCCAACCGCAACGCCGCCACGATCGCCTCACGGTACCCGTCGGGCAAAATCCCACCCGAAGTGGCGACGGCAATCACCAACGTATCGGCACCCAAATCCCGAGCGGCCGCCACATCGGCAACAATCGGCACATCGGTATCAATCCCCGTCAGCTCACGAAGCGACAGACCACCACCGCCTAAAGAATCCACCTCGTCGGCGGCAATCACGCAGGCAATGGGGTTGTCGCTGTAACGGAGCAACCCGAAACCCATCTTCCCATTGCGAATCCGCACGAACCCCGTCATCAGCAGGGCCAATCGGTTAGAAGGAACAATCACGTACAGCCTCCGTCGACATCAAGAATCCAAAGCGCAACCACAATCTTGTCCGAGGCAAAGCGTTCGGTCGGTTGTGTACAACTATTCACCACAACCGATAACACGCTCCCGCGAAAGGCAACAAAGTCCACGGCCGTTTACGCCAGCTACAACCCAGCTATGACCCAGCCCCAACCCGGCGGACGACGCCTAAGCCGGGCAAATCGTTCGGAACCACCCGGCCATGAACCAAAGCGGCACCCACAAATGGATCGTTCCGGAGATTCAAATGCGAATCCAAATCCAAATGATCGGCCAGGCCACCAAGCGCAGCACCAGCGCTGATAGCCAGCGACGACTCGCCCATGCACCCAATCATCACCGCTAAGCCATGCGCCCGGGCCGTGTGAATGATCGGCAGCGCACCACTAATCCCACCGCACTTCATGAGCTTGAGATTCACCCCATGAATACGGTCGGCAAAACAGGCGACGTCGGCTGCATTGTGGATGGACTCGTCGGCAAAAATCGGCAACTCCGCATTGCGATACAGGCCCACCAACGCATCCTCATCACCCTCGGCCAGCGGCTGCTCCACGTAAGTGACCCCCCGATCGGCCAGCCACGGAATCATCTCCTGAGCCACCAACCCGTGCCAACCACCATTGGCATCCACCCGCCACGACGGCCGAAACCCCGCAGCGGTCGCGGCTTCCTGAGCGGCAGAAAACATGGCCTGATCAGCCTCAAAGCCCTCCGGCGAACCCAACTTCACCTTCAACACCCGAGCCCCGGTGCGAGCCAAAATCTCCGGCACTTTGGCGCGAATCACCTCCACCGTATCCATACCAATCGTGAGCGACGTGGGCACGGCTCGATCCCGATCAACCCCCAACAGCTGCCAAACCGCGAGGCCGGCACGTTTACCCATCCAATCCCAACATGCCATATCGAGTGCAGCACGCATCGCCGAACCCTGGCGACCAACCGGCCCCAACAGCTGCTCCGAGCGCTGGATCTCCGTCGGCGCCAAGCCCGCCAGCAACACATTCCACTCAGCCACTGCAGCCTCAGCCGATTCTGTGGAATCACCCGTCACGTCACTGGGAGCCATTTCGCCCAAGCCGACGATCCCCTCATGTTCGACGGAAACTAGCACGTTGGTCGATCCGTAAATCGTCCCGCGGCTGATGGTTAGAGGGTGGATCTTGACCAGGTCAATACGTTCCGATGACAACTTCACGCTGCCAACCTAGCGTCCAGAGGCATTTTCACAGCCCGACCGTAAAAGGAAACTGGGTTGAAAAATCCAAGATATGAAAGATCGGAGACATGAAAGATCGGAGATGTGAAATATCCATTGACGTCAAAGAGCGCTGGGACGTAAATAGCCTGGGGACGTCAATAGGCCTGGGACAGAAGTCAATGGCCTGGACATCACAGGTTCACTGGCCTTCAGAGCAAATGCACCGCCTAGGCAAGCCGAGGGTCAGCCCTGTTCGACCAGCTCAGCCCTTTGTTGCTTCCGGGCCCGTTTCGCCGCAAACATGGCCGCATCCGCTCGACGAAGGATTGTCTTCGCATCCGTCCCTGGCCCACTAGCAACACCCACACTGCAACGGATGGCAACAAGCTGTCCATCGATCACGGCGGGCCCATTGACATAGGCACGGATACGTTCGGCCATTTCATTTGGGCTTGGATGACTCGAAAAGCAAATCACTGCAAATTCATCACCGCCCAAACGGGCCACCACATCACCCTCACGCAGGCCTTTCGTCAACCGGGAAGCGACCGCCTGCAACACCTGATCGCCGACGGCATGACCAGCGGTATCGTTCACACTCTTGAAGTCGTCAACATCGAGATAGGCAATCGCCAATTCCCTCGAATCGACCTGAGCCCGCAAAATGAGAGCCTCAAAACTCCTCCGATTCGCAACCCCCGTGAGCGGATCGGTTTCCACCAAAGCCACCAATTCACGCTCGGCCATCGCCCGCTCAAAAAGTAGAGCGGCGGAAATAGCGACCATAGTGGCGTTGGCGGCATCAAAGGGATGCACGAAATCGATCGTCGGAGCAATCTCCAGCCAACCCAAAACGGCGTAGCTCCTGCTGTTTCGGATCGGGACAGATCGACACAACTCGGCACTCCGCAAACGTTCCTGCCAGAGAGAAGAATCTCGATGCTCGCCCACTTTGAGCTGCACGTTTCGGGTGGCTGCCAAACACACTCCGTTCGCATCACACAGGATTACCCCGGGTTCATGATCGGAATCCCTACTGACCAACGTACCAATCAGCAGGTCAAGGGACCGCTCTAGCGGCGCTCCGGATGCCGCCGCATGAAAGGCCAGCATGGTTTGGCGTTCCTGATTCGGGATCGAGAGTTGCAGGAAGAAGCCTTGTACTTCAGGGTCATCAAGAAGATTTACGCCATGCACCATGACCGTGGTCCACCCCGAAGTTGGGTTCCCTAAACGGACGCACAGCTCATGTCGATGGCCGTGGGACGGGAGCCCTGCTCGGGAGACAACCTTTTCCGATTCCAGAAGTTGCAGTGCGAGGGGCAAATCGTCTGGATGCAGCAGCTCAAGGGCCGAACGTCCAAGAATCTCATCCTCGGGTTTTCCCACAAACGCACAAACGCTTGGCGTAATCCACCGAACCACCATGTCGCGGTCGAGTGTCATGCAACCCGATTTGGTCGCCTCATACAGCGCCTTGCGACTTCGGAGCAGCCAATTTTCCATACTCTTCTATCGGTCACGGACAGTGTTTGGTTGAGTGTTTCGTTGAAGATTAGGGATGAAATATCGAATTGGTGCATCTTGTGTAGATCTTCGTGATCACCGAATGGGGAGGAGGAAGAATCGTGTGGTTGCATCGACACATTTCTTTCGAGTTTGCAGTAACTTGTTCAACATGGTTCCACCGGCAGCAACACAGGAACGCCAGGTCACAAGTCCAGACGAGCTCGGTACCACCCTCGCCGAGCTTCGAACCCATCGCCGGAAAACTCAGTTCGAAGTTTCGACGGCCCTTGGGATCGACCGAAGCCAATTGGCACACCTCGAAGGCGGACGATCAGGACGGTTCCTGGCTCACCTTTTGAACATCCTCGATCACCTGGGTGCAGAACTTCTCATCCAATGGCCCGCTGACACACCTTCCACCTCAACCGACCGGCAAGCCGGATCAGGAGCACCTGCAACAACCGCCGCCGGGCCGACTCCATCACCCGAACCGACGGCGCTCTCAACCAACCGGCAAGCCGGATCAGGAGCACCTGGCGTTCGTCCTCAGGGTCTAGTCGTGGACCCGTCGATCGCGACAGAGCTGGTGCCGAGTGCTGTGGTCAACAGCGCACTCCATCACGAATCCCTCGATCCTTCGCCGCAGCCCGCCCCGCCGCAGCCGTCAACAATGCCGCAGTCACCGTCAGCCGTGGTCGGCGAACAAGCGGAACCCGAACCAGCACCCGAACTAGCGCCCGAACCAGCACCCGAGCTAGCGCCCGCCGAGTTAGAGCCAAGCTCGGCGCAACTAACCAAGATCACCAACCAGGCAATGAATGTCATGGCCGCAAGCCGACAGCTGACCGGCGCAGCATCGCGCCCACAAAAAGCCACGCCTCCGCCTGAGTAGTCCAACGTCATTCACTCGGACGTTGTTGCGATCTTTCAAACTTTCGTTCGTCGAATCGTGGATTACATCTGCTCCAAACTGGTGAAACCGAAACCGTCGGGCCAAACCGGCCGAGTTTCAGCGTCTTTGTGGCTGGACCGCTTTGGTGAGCGCTCGATACAAATCACCCTTCGGTTTCACCACTACAGCGTCAAGACCTAGCCAGCTGGCCATCAACGCAAGCTCCTGGGCAAGCTCACTAGCCACGTGCGTTTCGTCGATCCCGAGCTCACCCCACGCGGCCTGCACTAAGAGCTCGCCGGCGTGGCGGTCGGCCTTGAGATCGACCCGGGCCACCAGCTCATCACCCAGGAGAAACGGCAGCACGTAGTACCCATGCACCCGTTTGGGCTGCGGAACGTAGATCTCGATCCGGTAGCGCATGCCAAAGAGTCGCTCCGTGCGAGCGCGTTCCCAAATCAGCGAATCAAACGGGCTGATCAGAGCACGTGCCTCCACCCGGCGCGGCACTTTCGCCTCAGGATGCATGAGTAACCGATCGCCCCACCCGTCGACAGCTACCTCGACTAGCTCACCTCGGGCTACCAGTTCGTCTACCAGCGGACGGGCTGCGGGAACGTTGAGCCGATGATAATCAGCCAGCTCGCGAGCCGATCCAATGCCGATACTGCGCGAGGCAATGCGAAGCAGTTCAAGGCGCGCCTCGTGCGCATCGGGTGCCGGCAGTTCGAGAATGTGGGCAGGGAACCGCTGAGAGGGGACTTCGTACTCCCGCTCAAAGTTGGGCCTTCTGCGTCCGGCCAGCTCACCACCCCAAAACAGGGCTTCGATCCCAGACTTCGCATCGTCCCAACGCCAACCCCAGTGGTCCCCCACCTGGCCGACGCGCATACTGAGCTCGCTAGCGGCGATCGGTCCACGGTCGGTCACCTCTTGGAGGACTCGGGCCAGGAACTCTGGCTTCTCCGTTCTCATCTTGGCCATCCCCGGCCAGGTCTTGTACGTCCCCGTTCTGACCTGCTCTTTCTTCCACCGAAACAGCGGTTCATGAGCGATTGGCAACAACGAAGCCTCGTGAGCCCAGTACTCAAAGAGCTCCCCGTCGGCCTCCATGTCCCTCACCAGGTTGCGCGGGTGAGCTCCCAGACGAGCGAAAATCGGCAACTCTTCGGAGCGAGCCAACACATTGACCGAATCCACCTGCAGAACACCGACGCGTTCAAACACCTTGCGGATATGGCGACGATCGATCTTCCCCGTCGGCCTTGGCTCACCAAACCCCTGAGCGACCAGGGCAATCCGCCGAGCCTCCCCCAACGACAGTTTCCCAACCTTCGCGGCCTTCGCAAGCTTCACCACGTTTGCCACAACGGGGGCCGGCGCCGGGGTTGCCACACTCGAAGATCTCGATTGGGTTACCGCTTTGAGGGGCTTGGGGGTCTTTGCCACAGCCGACAAGTTCGCTCCGGCTGACTTCGCTAAACCCTTTGACGGGTTTGCCACCTTCGCCGTTTTCGGCACTTTCGGCGACCCGCCCCGGGTTGTTGCTGTTGCAAGTTTGGCCACGCCGACACCTTTTCCCTACCGGTCAAGCCTTGAAAACCAAGGTGTTTGTGTTTATAAAGCCATGTTTTTACCGGATCAAACCGTTAAGCGGTCACATGACCACAAATACGGAACTACTTCTTGGCGGGTCGAGCTTTGCGTTGCTGAACGAGAAGGCCACCGAGTGCAAGCACCACGCTGAACAACAACACGCCCGTGCCGAACACGTTAATTTGTGGCGGAACGGCTGAACGCTTCTTTGTCCACACCTCAATCGGGAACGTCACCTTGGAGCCCGAGTTCAGGTACGTGATGATGAAGTCGTCCAGCGAGAGGGCAAAGGTGAGCAATGCCGCAGCAGCAATTCCGGGGGCGATGATCGGGAGTGTCACTTTAAAGAAAGTGCGCATCGGTGAGGCACCCAGATCAGCGGCCGCTTCTTCCAACCGCCAATCGAAACCACGGATACGGGCCTTCACCGTCGTCGCCACATAGGACACGCAGAACATCACGTGGGAGATGATGATGGTGAACACCCCCCGGCGTACATCGGCCGTCACGAAGAGCGTGAGCAGCGAGAATCCCAAAACCACCTCGGGCATAGTGAGCGGCAATACCAACAGCGTGTTGATCAGGCCTTTTCCCTTGAACCGATATTTCACCAGGGCGAGTGACATGGCCGTTCCCAGCATGACCGCGAACAGGGTCGACACGAAGGCAATCCGGATACTGAGCCAAAACGCCTGGTTAAGCGATGAATACCTGAATGGGTCCTTCCAGGCATTGAGCGAAAACTTGCCCCAGATGTAGTTGTACCGGCCGTCGCGGAACTGCGGAACACCACCTACGGTGACGGTAGATCCAGGCCTGTTGAATGAAAACACCACAATCACCAGGATCGGCACAAACAGGTAGGCAAGGGCAATCGCGGCCCACACCGTCAGGATTTTCGATTTGATCCAGACCCAGGTAGAGGGGCGATTCGAGCGCTGAACCAAGTGGCCCTGCCCCGCCGGAGATGAGGAAGTTGGTACAACAGCGTTTGATCCAACAGGAGTATTCATGACTACACCAGCTCTTCGGTGCCAAGGAGCCGGGCGTAGGCCAACACACCAAGGAGGATCAACAGCATCAACACAAACGACAACGCCGACATCTGAGGGCGAAAAATTTCCTTCTGGAAGTTCTGTTCGATGATGTTGCCAATCATCCGCTGACGATCCCCACCCAGTAAGTCGGCGTTAATAAAGTCGCCGCACGCCGGGATGAAGGTAAGCAGACTTCCCGCAAAAAGGCCTGGCAAAGACAGTGGGAGCGTGATCTTGGTGAACGTCCGGCGCCCATTGGCATACAAATCGGGGGCGGCTTCCAACAACCGGCGGTCGATCTTTTCCAGGCTCACGAAGATCGGCAGCACCATAAAGGGCAGGAAGTTGTAGAGCAGCGCCCCAATGACGGCGATATGGGTATTGAGTACTTCGCCATCGTGCGCGAGTAACCCCGTCCAACGTAAAAACGCCGGGATTGGGCCCTCGCTGTAAAGCAGGGTCTTCCAGGCGAGCGTGCGGATTAGGTAAGTCGTGAAGAACGGGAGCACCACGAGGCCGAGGAGAAACGTTTTGGCTTTCCCGCCTCGTATGGCGATGAAATAGGCGAGCGGGTAGCCAACCAAGGCGGCCAGCACCGTCGCTACCAGGGCATACAGAAACGTTCGGCCGATCACCTCGGAGTTTTGGGAGAAGGTGTCGGTAAAGTTCCGCAAACCTTTTCCTTGCAAAGAGTTCCGTCCTAGCGTAATCAGCGGAATGACAAAAAAGAAGAACAGCCAGGCCAAGCCCGGAGCTAAAAGCACCCAGGGAACCCAAGTTTTGGTGTCACGACCTTCGTTCTTAGACATGGCTATTCGTCATGGCTATTCGGCGTGACTTCTTGACATGGTGTTGATCTCTCTCGTTCGGTGAAAACTTCGGGGAGCGACTAGTGGATTTGTCGTGCAATCGTGTGTTTGGGCAATCGTACGTTTGGGTAATCGTTCGTTCGTGTAATCGATCGTTCGTGTAATCGTGACGTCCTACATTTGTTGCCTAGACGGGCCTAAACGGTCACGAATCAGAAACCACACACTGTGGTTATTTGACCACTTTTAGTGGTAATACTGATTCTATTGTTGCGTGGCCTCGGCAAACGCGGTTTCCAGGGTCACGCTTTCCTCGTCGGTCAATACACGAAACTCGTGCAGGTCCGCATCGGCCGCAGGATTAATCAACAGGTTGCTTGCCGCGTCAGCCGACATTGACTTTCCCGCATCTTTAACCGGCGACGAGTAGCTGATCGCCTCGAACAAAGGACCGGAAACGGTTGGGTCGTAAAGAAAATTCATCCATGCAGCAGCCATTTCGGCATTGCCACCTTTGGGAATGATCATCGTGTCAACGGCACTCATAGCCCCACCTGCAGGAAGAACCCATTTGAGATCAGGCTTCTCGGCTTGGATCGAAGCCACATCCCCTGACCAGGCCATTGCCGCAGCCACATCGCCAAGTCGGAGATCCTCGATATAACCATTTCCCGTAACCTTCCGGAACTGCCCAGCACTGCGAGCCGCTTTGATTTTCGCCACGGCGGCAAGACACTGATCAATAGAGGCATCCTCGGGCTTCACCCCGTCGGCCAGGAGAAACAGACCAACAGCATCGCGGAGCTCGTTGAGCAGCGTCACCTTGCCCTTGATCTTGGGATTGAGGAAATCGGCCATGCTGGTGATTTCACCGCCAACCTTCTCGGGGTAATACGCAATGCCGGTTTGGATGATGCTGTACGGCAAGGAGAACTTGCGACCAGCATCCCAGGCCGGATTAGCGAGGGAATCCAGCAGGTTCGCCTTGTTGGGGACCAGGTCAGAAGGTATTTCTTGGGCCCAGCCGTTTTTGATCCACCGAGCCGCCATCCAAGACGTAGGGACGACGATATCGAACCCGATGTCTTTTCCGGCCTTGAGGTCACCCTCGTACTTGGCGGTGAAGGAGTCGTTCCCGTCGATCGTGGAGCTGTATTCAACCTTGATACCGGTGGCCTTAGTGAACGCCTTGATCGTGGCGGATTCCTGGGGGTCGATGTCATTCTCTATATAGAGAGGCCACGTAGCAATGCGCACGACGCCCTTCTTCGCAGGAGAGGCAGCCGATCCACCGCCTGCGGCTGAATCAGTGGCGCTAGAGCCGGACCCAGAATCACTCGAACACGCAGCCAAAACGCTGGATCCCCCTACGGCGAGGAGACCTGAACGGACAAGAAAATCACGGCGACTCAGTGGCTTAACCATATGGCTGACTACTCCTACATGCGGGGGATAACGGTGGTGGTGGAACTTGGGCACAACGGGCAAATGCGCGCCTGCGGACGGGCAATATAACGCTTACTGAGTACCTACGTAGATGACGGTCCGTGACCTTGGGGGTTTGACACGGGTTGCATATTCCCTGTCAAGCGATCCATACGCTTTCTACGAAAAACTACCCCTTGCACTACAGGGAGGCCTCGACGTTTTCCAGATCGCTCACCGTGTTGCCGGCGAAGGTGGTGGTTTCGGGAAGCACATAGGCCGAACCGTTCGGCCAGGACACCCACACGTGTTCGCCGGGTTTGCATTGAAAGCCATCATCGGCCTTGAGATCGGCCACCAGCTCGGTGCCATCAAGAGTTTTCACGTGCACATCGCTGGAGGCGCCATGGAAAATACGATTCGTGACAACGGCGGCCAGGTTGGCCTGGTCAGCGACCGGGTCGTCTTCGATGATCATGCGCTCCGGACGAATCATCACCGTTGCGGTCTTTCCCACGGTGAAGGTTCGACCGTCAAGGGCTCCATGCACTACTGCGCCGCCGGCGGTCCGCACGCTCACGGTTTCAGGGCCAAGTTCAGTCACCGTCGCAGGAAGGAGGTTGGCTGAGCCGATAAAGCTCGCCACGAAAATAGTGGCCGGACGATAATAAATGTCCTCCGGGGTGCCGATTTGTTCCACGCGACCTTGGCTCATGACCACGATTCGGTCGCTCATGGTGAGGGCTTCGCCTTGGTCGTGGGTGACAAAGATGAAGGTAATCCCCACTTCGCGTTGGATGCGCTTCAGCTCGATTTGCATGGCCTCGCGGAGCTTGAGATCAAGTGCAGCGAGGGGTTCATCGAGGAGTAGGGCGCTGGGTTTGTTGACCAGAGCGCGGGCGAGAGCGACGCGTTGCTGCTGGCCACCAGACATTTGTGCAGGTTTGCGACTGGCAAATTCGCCGAGGCGTACAACATTGAGCATGTCCTGGGCTTGGATGCGGGCTGTGGCTTTATCGACACCACGGGAGCGGGGACCGAAGGCCACATTATCGAGCACCGTCATGTGGGGGAAGAGGCTGTAGTTCTGGAACACTGTGTTCACGTCACGTTTGTAGGCGGGGACTCCAGCAACTTCTTGGCCAGAGATAAACACCTCGCCAGTATCGGGTTGCTCGAATCCGGCGAGCATGCGCAGTGTGGTGGTTTTGCCGCAACCCGAAGGACCTAACAGGGCGACGAATTCGCCAGCGTTGATCTTGATCGAAACGTTATCTACTGCCGTCATAGGGCCGAAGCGTTTCGTGATGTTGCGAACTTCGACCGATCCTTGCGTTGGGGTCTGCCCGGATTGGCCGCTGTGGTTTGGGTTCGGTGCGGTCGTGGTGTTGTCTTGCTGCACGCTCATAGAACTGTCCAGTATTGCGGCTTTAGGCCGCCCTGTGTGCCGCCCATCACAGTGTCCGTCACAAAGCTTGGTCACGTGACGATCAAGTGACGATTAGTCGCCGATCAATCGTCGATCTCGCCACTCTGCCCCAAGGTGTGTTCGAACCAAGTTGTGGCCACTGCGATCAATCCGCTTTCGAAACTCAGCCGAGGACTCTGCGTAGAACCACTCGACTTTCGGTTCGGGCGGCGCCGTGGGCTTTGCACCAGCGGGTGAATCCGTCGAGCGCTTCGGGGCCTGAGCAATCGAGCAGCATGGCGTAATCGAAGCCGCCGGTTACGTAGGCGGCGAAGGAGACATCTGCTTGGGTAGTGAGCGCGTCTTCGAAGTCTTCGGGTATTACTTCGGGCCGTAATTGGACCTCTACAACGGCGCGAAATCCTTTGCCAAGCACGGTCATGTCCACCAGTGCCCGGTATCCAGCAAGGACACCTTCTCGCTCTAATCGTCGTACCCGTTCCCCGACCGAGGTCGCGCTGAGGTGCACTTGATCACCGAGTTCTCGCCAGCTAATCCTGCCGTTCAATTGCAAGGCAGCGATGATTCGACGGTCAATTTGGTCTATTCCCGAGGATTCCACGGCTCGAAGCGTATCAAGCCCCTGAATCTCCCTGATTACCCGGAAGCGTTTCCTACATGATTGATACATGACTTCCGTTCGTGCACCCAAACCCCAATCGGTCGGGATTCCCACGGAAATTAAGTCGTCTGAGTGCAGGGTCGCCGTCACGCCCGACGGGGTGCGCGAGCTTGTCCACCAAGGCATAACGGTGGCCATCCAGTCGGGTGCGGGTGCCAATTCCTCGTTGACCGATGCCGATTACCTAGCCGCCGGCGCCACGATCGTTCCAACCGCTGCCGACGCTTGGGCCCAGGACCTGGTGGTCAAGGTGAAGGAGCCCCAGGAATCCGAGTTTGGGTTTCTTCGCCCCGATTTGACCTTGTTCACCTATTTGCATTTGGCCGCGTACCCAAAGGTTGCCAATGCACTCATTGGGTCGAAGTGCACGGCGATTGCGTATGAAACCGTCCAGGCCGCGAATGGTTCGTTGCCGCTGCTCGCCCCCATGAGTGAGATTGCTGGACGGCTGGCACCGCAAATGGGCGCCCATTTTTTGGAGAAGACTTTTGGCGGACGGGGTGTGCTGATGGGTGGTGCGCCCGGGGTTCGTCCTGCTCGGGTCGTGGTACTGGGTGCTGGGAACGTTGGGTGGAATGCGGCGTGGGTAGCGGCGGGGATGGGTGCTGATGTGCAGTTGTTGGATCGCAATTTGGAGCGTCTGCGTTTCATTGAGCAGATTCAGCAGGGTCGCATGACGACGATTGCTTCGAATTCGGGTGCGGTTGAGCGAGCGGTTGCTGAGGCGGATTGTGTGATTGGGGCGGTGTTGGTGGCTGGTGGCCGTGCCCCGGTTGTGGTCACCGAGGCCATGGTTCGCGCCATGAAGCCCGGCGCGGTGATTGTGGATGTTGCGGTGGATCAGGGAGGTTGTATTGCTACTACCCGCGAGACCAAGCACACCGATCCGGTTTATGAGCTGCACGGGGTGTTGCATTACGCAGTGGGGAACATGCCGGGCGCGGTTCCGTTCACTTCTACCTATGCACTTACCAACGCAACGCTTCCTTTCGTTGTGGGGGTTGCTCGAGATTTTCGTGTTGCGGCTGCGGCTGATCCGGCTTTGGCGGCTGGATTCAACTGTGTGGGGGGCGAGTACACGAACGTTGCGGTGGCAGAGTCGGTTGGCGCTACTGCGATTTCATTGGTTTCTGCGCTGGCATGAGTGGGCTGGGTGGGCTGAGTGGGCTGGTTTGGCGGGACTAGAAAGAATTTCTCGTTGCACAATTGGGGGAGTTATGCGCCCGTGTGGCGTTGAGTTCTAGGGTGATGCGCGCCTGCCCCCATGAGCGTGCATCACCCTGGTTCATCTTGTTAGAGTGCGCTCTCTGCCGCGTGAGTGCTACGGCTGCTCGGTTTGTTCGTAGCGGGCGCTTTCGAGAGCCCGTTCAACGGAGCGGTTTGAGGGTTGGCGTTGACCTGCCGGGACAAGCACATAGGTCAATGGGTCAAATCGTGCCATTTGGGCGTTGGTTCCGAGGGCGAGGCCGGAGCAGAAATCAACAATTCGCCGTCGTTGGATTTCGTCAAAAGGCATCACGACAACAACGATTCGCTCCGCCCGGAAGGCCATGGCGAATTCCAGTACGTCATCGAATCCCGGTGGATGAAACACTTTGAGGCGATCATCGGGATCACTTGTACCAATCAGCGTGATCGACATTTCGCACCCAGGTTACGCCACGTTGGCACCGGCGAAGTTAGCGGGATCGCTTTGCTACTGGCCCGCTGGCCTTTGAGCGGTGGCGCCTGGCGATTGCGGGGCTTGTGTTCCCGGATCGGGTTTGGCCGGGCGAATTCTTGTGGTGCGGGCTGTTGTTTCTTCGCCAACTAAACGCACCACGAGTTCATCGAGGCTGAGTTCTTGATAGTCACGTTGCTTGAGGTCACTTGATGCACCGGTTGCCGTGCCACCTGAACCTTGCGCGCCGTAGGAGAGAAACACGAATCGGGCGCCGGTGAATTGTGCGATTTGTCGAAAGACGTATTCGCCTTGGTCCCCCGTTGACGACGACGCGATCGGGAAAACTTTGATACCTCTCGATGCTGCTTCTTTCATCGAAGTTGTGTACGGAATTTGCACTTGGCGATCAACTTGGGGTGGTGCGTCGGCTACGAGAAACACCAGTTGGATGGCTTTGCCTGGGGTGCTCCAGCGTGGTTTTGTGAGTGCATCAGCGAAGGCTTCGTCGAGGGCTTCGGGTTCGTCACCTCCACCATCGGCGTGTACTTGGGCGAGGGCTTTGCGGAAGGAATCGATGTTGTTGGTGAAGTCGTAGTTGGCGGTCACAAAGTTGTCGCCCTGGTCTCGGTAGAGGGTCATGGCGAGCCGCACTTCGCCGGTGCCGGGCAGGTCGTTGAGGCGCTTTACTACGGAGTCGATGGTGGTTTTGAGTTGGTCGATTTCGTCACCCATAGAGCCGGTGGTGTCAAGCAGGAAAAGGACTTCCATAGGAACATTTTCGGGCACCGCCGATGCATCGGGAATTACTATGTCCACGTTATTTCCGACCAGAAATTCCTGGGTGGTTCCGTCTATGTCAACCACAAATGGGCCGCTAGCGTTGTAGGCCGAGGGATGAAAGCGAGCGGTTCCATCGGCAGTGGTGAGGAGCCGGGTAACAACTTGGTTCCCACTTCGAATAGTAAGCGCACGTTGTGCAGCAGGAAGGCCATTTCCTCTGCGCAGTGCGATGATCGTTCGATCTTGCACATCAAGCGGGCGGACTCGAATGCCTTGGTTTTCGATTCGGTTGCGGTATTCCAAATAGTCGGTGAACGTAATATTGTCGTCAACGCTGCCGGCTTTGAGTGGGGCTTGATTTACCACGGGCGGCTCATCAGGGTAGGGCACTAGGTCGCTTCGTTCGCCGTAGGCGGTGGAGCGTTTTGCCCTCACGTCTACGGGCGCCGCAGCACCGCTCGCGCCTAGCCCCGCCGACCTTTCTTCAGTTTCGGCGGCGGCAGCGTAGGTTTCTGAAGGGGCTGCTGCCGCAATGGTCTCTGGTGCTGCCGATGCTGCATCCTCAATCCGGTCGTCGGAATCGGAGATGGCTGGATCACCCTCTTCGGCACTTCCTGATTCAGTGGAGCCACGAGGGCCAGACCATTCGGGTTCTCCGCCGATCCATCCGCCCTTGGCATCGATTCCGGTCACGGGTGAGTCCACCGCTGTAACCGTCGTTCCGTCTTCAGGCGATTTGGGTGTTTTTGTTTCCGACGTGGAGGTCGTGCTGATCGCTTCGGTGGTGGGTTTGGATTTGTCGGGTGAGCAGCTCGTAACCGTCACGGCAAGTGCGAGGGAGGGAACGATCAACAGACGGCGAATACGCAGGGTTCGTTTCATTTCTCGTGTGACGAACAGAAACCAGCGCCAGTTCCCGGATGCTCCGAAGATTTTCTCTTATTCCGAAAAGTGGCGCAAGCTGCATGCCTGATTGGTGTGAGTTGCTATGAGTTGATGTGGGCCGAGCAGTAGTTCGTTCAAACGGCCGTCAAACAGAGAACAAAGAAACCCGAAATGAGCCCCATCACATAACAAGACCCGGTGCCATGAGGCATCGGGTCTTGTCAGGCTTTCAAGAACCAAATTGCCTTGGGCTCTCGTCTTGGCGTTCTGTATTGAGGCCCAGCACTATTGTGCGGTTGGCGCTCTTCGTTTTGGAGAACGTGCGTGGCGTGAGCTGCGGTGCAACCCGGGAAGCAAGCCGGTTTCTTGATGTTTTTAAGGTGTTGCTGACTGGTAATTTTTCAAGCAGCCCTCGAATTTCTCGGACGATTTGTCCGTCTAAACTCATCATCTGCCTGCTTTGCCAAAACGTCAAGCCCTATTTTCCAAAGAGATTCCTTCGACCTATTTCGCGCTTGAAGCATCAATGAAATGGGGTCTCCAGACCCATTCAAGCGACGCTTCTTCCATCGGTAACGGCCCACTGAATCTGGTCAGTTCGCTGTTTCGACAAAGTCTGGGCGAGACTGTTGGGCGTGGCAAGACTTAACTATCCGCCGGCAGCGCTTCCGGCATCGACCGAACAATTACGAAACGATCTACGGGCGTTTCTGGAGAACGAGATTGCTCAAGGGACGTTTAAACCCCGGTGCGATACGTGGCTATCCATGCACGATCCGGCGTTTTCGGCAAAGTTAGGCGCTGCGGGGTTCCTTGGCCTGGCCTGGTCGAAGGAGTATGGCGGCCACGGACGCACGGCACTTGATCGCTTTGTGGTGGTAGAGGAACTTCTCGCCCACGGGGCGCCTATTGCTGCGCACTGGGTGAGTGATCGCCAAAGCGGCCCGTCGATTCTCAAGATGGGTACCGAGCAGGCGAAGCGTGAATTGATTCCGGCCATGGTTGCTGGTGAATCGTTTTTTTCGATCGGTATGAGCGAGCCTGATGCTGGCAGCGATTTGGCCAACATTCGCAGTACGGCCACCAAGACCGAGGGTGGTTGGTTGCTCAACGGCACCAAGGTGTGGACGAGCCAAGCCCACAACAACCACTTTTTCATTGTGTTGGTACGCACGCAGCCCCAAGGCGAAGCCGGTGGCAAGCATCGCGGTATGAGTCAGTTCGTAATGAGTCTTCGTGTTCCTGGCGTCGATGTACGTCCGATCCGTTTGTTGAGTGGGCATCACCATTTCAACGAGGTGGTCATGACTGATGTGTTTGTGCCCGATCATTTTCTGCTCGGTACCGAGGGCAACGGTTGGGAGCAGGTTCTTGGCGAGTTGGCCTTTGAACGTTCTGGCCCTGAGCGTTATCTGTCGACCTATCCGCTCCTAGTCGCTCTCATTGATGCAGTTGGCCCGAATCCCAGTGATGAGGCTGCTGCACAAATCGGCATGTTGGTAAGCAGACTTTCCGCCTTGCGACGGCTGTGTATCGCCGTTGCGATCTCACTCGATTCTGGCGGCACTCCGATTACCGAGGCTGCGCTGGTAAAAGATATGGGTACTCGTTTGGAATCAGAGATTGGCGAGGTTGCCCGTCAGCTCGTGCCGCCCGGCCGACATGCCGGGTTCGATGAGCTAGTCGCCGACGCCATTCTTTCTGCACCCGGCTACACGCTTCGTGGTGGTACCAATGAAATTCTTCGCGGCATTGTCGCCCGTGCGCTCGGGGTGCGCTGAAATGAATGCTTCAACGTCTTCCG
>JAYSVF010000337.1:0-38509 GCA_043718695.1 Acidimicrobiia bacterium
GCTGAGTGGTGAGCGGCAAGTTTTGGTGCCATCTCGCGTTCAACGTGTTGTAACTCCTCGTTCGTTTCGGCGTAGCAAAGATTGGAAAACACCCGGCTGATTTTGTCGAGAAGGTTGCCGGATCGATCAAGCGCCACGATTGTGTTCGCAAACGTTGGACTCTCTGGGTTATTGGCAATGCTATCGATTTCCCTCGCATGCGCATCCATGGCTTCCGCAAACGCCTCTGCATAATGCGAAGGTTGAAGCACATCGAAGGGCGGCAAACCCAGTGCTGTGTTCCATGCAGTCAATAGGGGATTCATTGTTTGAGCCACAACTGCCAGGTTAGTTTGCAGGGCGCCTCATCGTGCGTTGATGCAGGTCACTAGATCGGAGTGGGCGGTTTGGAGTGCGGTCAATTTGCCGTTTGCGAACGGGTCTATTGACCGGACTCCGTTGGCGACAACATCGTTATTGGCTAGGAGTCTCCAGTTGCTAGGACGATCTATTGTCGGGTGGCAACGCGGATTGCGGTGAAGCTTCCAAGAGCTGCGAAGGCCCCGATGATCGAGACAGGGACCATGCCGTGGGAGTCGAACAGGCTTGTTGCCAGCGCAGCAGCAGCGGCGCGGCCGAGAGGTGCTAGTGCATGGTCAATAGACAGCACGGATCCTTTGCGGTGTTCGCCCACTTCTGAAATCACCGAAAGCAACGAAACGTAGCCAAACTCGAAACCCAAGAACATCACCACCAAAACGGCTACGGCGAGGGCGGTAATCGTGGGAACAAGACCAATCCCAACCATGCCTGCCAGCATCACCAACGATCCCAGGGCAACGCTGCGGCGCTTTCCCCAACGATCGGTCTTTTGCGCCGAAAGCGTGCTTGCCGTGAGTTCGGCGATCCCTACGAACACACTGAACAATCCAACGGCTCGGGTGGAGAGACCGAATCGTTCGGTGAGCCAGCTGCCGTACACCGCGAAAATACTGATCGATCCAAACGACAATCCCGCTGAGCACACCAGGGCGGCAACGATTCGCTGGGTAAGAGCCTTTGCCTCGGGGGTGCCGGCGGGTGCGATGGTGTGAGCGTATGGATTGGATTCGGCTCTATCCGTTTCGAGCACATCAGCGTTCTTGTGTTTGCCGTTGTTGGCGGTGTCGTTGTTGCTGATGGATTGATTGTTCATCGACTGCTTGTTGTCGAGCTGTGGTTCGCCGAAAATCTTCCAGACGTACCAGGTGCTTACGGCGGAGATCAGAACGAGTCCGCCAAATACCGTCGACACGGTGAACACGGAAATAACCAAACCAAAGATCGGTGCGCCTATCAGTACGGCGTAGGCCCACGAGGTTTCGAGCCGGCCCATTGACCAACCTCTGCGCGCATAAGGAACCGAAGCTCCTAGCCAAGCATGTGCTGAGGTGGTGAAAGTAGCGACGCCAATAGCCGTGGTGGCAAAGCCCAGCCCAAACAAAACGGGTGAATGTACGCGAGCAGTGGCAGCGGTTCCCATCGTGGCGACGCCAAGGATTGTGGAACCAGATCCAACAGTGAGCCAAAAGCGGAACTTTCCACGATCAAGCGAACGGCCAATCACCCCAGTGAGAAGACCAGTCAACTCACCCAGGGCCATGAGTGCACCCAACCGGCCGATCGTGGTGCCCAGCTGTTTGGCAATCGGCGTGAGAAAGACGTACGGCAAGCGCAAGCCGAGGCACACCACAAACTTGCCGACGGTCGCCATGACCAGTTGCCGGCTCATCATAGGTTTTGAAAACACAGACTCAGTCTCCCATGAGCAGGGTCTGCATTTGGGCAGCGTTGGTAACCCCGAAATCTTGGAAGCAATTGTTAAATAGTACGTGTACTTCTTTTAGGCCCGAGGAGAAGCGCCGAAGTTTTTGTTCCCAAACGCTGAGTTCTTCGTCGGCATAGAGGTAGCGGAATCGTTCTGCGGCGGTGATGTCTTTGCGAGCCCAGTTTTCGTCGTTGTGGCCATGGAAGCGAATCATGCCCAGGCCATTGGTCGCGGCGAGGGTGGGTGGCATTGAGGAAGTAAACCCTTGTGGCTCATCAACGCAGACGAAGGTCAACCCGTTTTCTTCCAGGAAGGTAAAGGTGTCATCGGCTTCGTGTTCGGCCAACCATTTGGCGTTGCGAAACTCCACGAAGCAAGGGTAGGGATCGAGGAGATCCGCAGCTTCGAGAATGGCTTCGCGGTTGGACTCTTTGGGGCCGAACCATTCGGGGTACTGCAGCAACACACCACCGAGTCGGTTGCCATCGTGGAGCGGTTTGAGGGCGTGACGAAACCGATGCCAACATTCGGTGATGATCTCATCGGGCAGATGCTTGGCGTACAGATTCTTCTTGTCGCGGAACTCTTCTTTCACCCCGGGTTGCAGGTCTTCCCAAAGTGAATGCGGGAACGTGGGATGGCCCGTCAGCAGCGACCAGGCCTTGACATCAAAAGTGAATCCGGTAGGGGACCGATCAACCCACGATTGCGAAAGCTCCGGGGTGGGTGGGAAGTAATAGGTGGAATCTATCTCCACCACGGGGAACTGTGCAGCGTAATAGGCCAAGCGTTCCGCTGCTTTCATGGATCGTTTCGGATACCAGTTGGTGTCTTTCACCAGGGTGTTATCGGCCCAGGAACACGTCCCAACCTTCACATTCGCGCCGCCGACTACAGGTGTCGGCCCAAGCGCCCGCTCATCGAAGTCCAAACCCATCATTTCCACAGGTCCAGCGTACTGGCGGGGTAAGACACTGTTGGTGGCTAGGTTGTGGGTATGGACCTGCCTGTGATGCCTCCTGTTGCGCCGATGTTGGCGAAGCCCGAATCGGGTTTGCCGGCGGGGGAGGGTTGGCTGTTTGATCCAAAATGGGATGGTTTTCGTTCCATCGTGTTTCGTGACGGCGATGAGGTGGAACTGGGTAGCCGGAACGAAAAGCCCCTCACCCGATACTTTCCCGAACTGGTGGGTGCACTTAGGGATTCGTTGCCGGAACGGTGCGTGGTTGACGGTGAGATTGTGGTGGAAGTTAACGGGGTCACCGAGTTTGATCTACTGAGCCAACGTATCCACCCGGCCGATTCCCGAGTTCGTATGCTCGCAGAACAATGGCCCGCCCAGCTCATCATCTTTGATCTCCTAGCCCTTGGCGACGACGATCTACGAAGCCGTCCGCTGGCCGAACGCAGAGCTCTCTTGTTGGAGGCTTGTGCGGATGTGGCCTCACGTTCTGGTGGTCGAGTGCACGTTACTCCCGCAACAACGGATCGTGACGTGGCTGCGAAGTGGTTCATTGATTTCGAAGGTGCTGGGTGTGATGGGCTGATAGCGAAGCGGCTCACGGATCCCTATGTTGAGAACAAGCGGACGATGATCAAGGTCAAGCACGAGCGCACTGCCGATTGTGTGGTCGCAGGGTTTCGTTGGCACAAGGCGGGTGGCATTGTTGGCTCGTTACTTCTCGGGCTTTACGATGCCGACGGGGTGTTGCATTCTGTTGGCGTTACGGCGTCGTTCACCGCAAAGCGCAGGGCTGAGCTTGTTGATGAGCTGGCTACCTATCGCATTGATCCCCCTGACACTTCGGCGCTGGCCGAGCACCCGTGGGGTGGTTGGGTGCAACACTCCCTCGACGCTGCGGCTGCAGGCCAACGAGTGCCAGGAGCGGCTAGCCGTTGGAACTCGTCGAAAGACCTGTCGTTTGAACCGTTGCGGCCTGAGTTAGTAGTTGAGGTGGCTTTCGACCATATGCAGGGCAACCGATTCCGCCACGCGACAACGTTCAAACGCTGGCGCCCCGATCGCACACCTGCTACGTGCACTTATGATCAAATCGAACCGGCACCGCCTGCTGTGCTCAGTGAGATTCTTCGCGCTTAAGCATCCATTCGTGTTCCAGTTTGCCCAGTTCGGTTGAGGGTGGACCATCGACCCAGGGCCACAGCTCGTTGGAAATGGCACGCCAATTGTTGGTTGCGTCGAACGAGGCAAGGACCGCGTTGAGACCCCATTGGATGCGGTTGAGCACTACAAACGATGGCGGCAGGTTAAACCACTTCATCATTTCGGTGTGGGGGCCATTGGGATCAAAGGTGCGCTTTAACGCCTCGCGGGCATAGTCTTTGGTGTACGCGAACATACGATTTTCGAGAACGGGATGGTAGAAGTAGCCGAAGTAGTCCATGAGTTCTTCGGTTGAGTAGGGAGCACCGGCAACAAGGAGCCCCGCCTCTTCGACGGTTTGGCGGTACACCGTGGGATTCGGCTCGGTGACTTGGTAGCGAATCATCTTCCAGAACGTCGCCATCTCGGCGTCGGAGAACTCTTTGACGAGGCCGTAATCGAGAAAGACGACGCGAATACCTAGCGGTCCACCGCGTTCGAACAGGTAATTGCCGGGGTGTGGGTCGCCGTTGAAAATCTGGTGACGATTGAAGGAGCGGAACACGAATCGGTAGATCGTTTCGGCGGCGAGATCGCGATCGGCTTGGGGCCAGTCGACCGTATCGGCGAAGCGGACGCCCTCAGAGAGTTCGGTAGTAAGCACGCGGGCAGTGCTCAGCTCGGGAAGAACGTTGGGCACTTTGATGGTCGGGTGCCCAGCAAAAATTTCGGCGAACTTCTGCTGGCGGGAGGCCTCAAGCTTGTAGTCAAGTTCTTCGCTTACGCGGTCTTTGAGCTCGGCAATAAACGGTCCAACATCGAGCCCTTTGAAGACCACGCCCATCATCGAGGTGAGCATTGAAGTGTTCGCGAGATCGGCTTTGATGGCTTTTTCCACGCCGGGGTACTGGACCTTTACCGCCACGGCACGACCATCGTGGAGACGAGCTTTGTGAACCTGACCAATAGAGGCGGCAGCAAGGGGCTTGGGGTCCCATTCGGCAAACAGCACGTTTGGATGAGAACCTAGTTCTTCCTTGATAACCCCGGCGGCCAACTCGGCGCTCATGGGAGGTGCGTCGGCTTGGAGTACCGCTAGTTGTTCGCGGAGCTGCTCGGGGAATCCTTCGTTTACGAAACTGGCCATCTGGCCAAGCTTCATGAGCACACCTTTCATATTGCCCAGTGTCTCGGCTACCTGCTCGGCTGTTTTCAGCTCATAGGCGGCTTCCAACTCAACCTTGCGCTCGTCATTGGCCACCGCTACCTGGGCCTTGTGCGCCACAAATGAGGCCCCGGCCTTCGCCCCCACCTTGGCAAGTTCCGTAGTGCGACCAAGCCGGCCCATCCCGAGCGTGGTGGCTACGTCGGCCGCAGGAACTCCACCATTGCGAGCCAACCACTTTGAACGAGCAGCCAAAATGCCCGCCAGTCCCAGTCCGCTCAGTGTCAATGACGCCAGTTTTCGCATCCGTCAACCGTAGCGGCGAAGGCCCGGCTACCGACAGCTTCTCCTGTTGCCAGACCTTCAAATGACAACATCTGATGCCCGTGGGATCACTCGGCGAGTCGCCTGATTGCTTCGCCTGATGTTCAGCAACCACTTCCCCGTAACCAGCACCCGTTCCCGTCGGTCCTCGCGGGCCACATACGCCCGGACTGCCCGGCGAGCGGCATCTTGGATCGATATGCCCTCAATTGTGACGCGTTTCTGAAGGCCCGCCTTTTCTTCATCGGTCAACCGAATGGTTATAGCCACACTGCGATCGTACAATTTACGCAAGATCGATCATCGGTGGATTGGTCAGGCGCTTGAACTTTCGCCGTCATTGTGCTGTCTTGAATGGAAGCAGTTCACCACCAAATTGTGAACATCCAAACTGTGAACATCCAAATTTGGTGGTTCCAAAAATAGTGGTACGCGTCCTGGCGGATCCCGAACCCTTGCGTTCTGGCCCCTAGTGGACCAGTAGTTGACTTCCTTGCTATTCAACTTCCCCGAACCATCAATCTCTGATGAGTCATGGCGTCATGGCAATGGCCTCCGAACGGTTTGATGTTGGGAAGCGGTTTCTCGGTACAACGGAATCCAGTAAGTCCACTTCACCCGAAATCTGGGTTGATCGCTAACTACCAGCGGCCGGCGTCGGGTGGGGGGAGGGTTGAGGGGCCTACGTGGGATTCAAGCCATTTGTTGAGGGGATCGATGGCGTCCCAGGTCTCTTCAACTTTGGCTTTGACCTTGGCGGTTTGGAGCCAGGCGGGTGCGCCGAGTTCGCAGAACACGGTAGCGCCTTTCCAGCGGAGGTATTCGATGCGGGGATGGTCTTTGTCGAAACCTCGTGGCGTGGTTTTAAGGGGTGCGTCGCCGCCGGAATTCATGCGGAAGCCTTTGCGATTGTTGTAGTGCTCCACCAATTCCACGAATGCCGGGCCGGTGTCTTCTGAGGCGATGGCGTTGCGAAACCTCAACAACTGATCGGTAGCCAACATGTACATGCCGCTCGCTACCAACAAACCCGTCGTTGATAGTTGCACATAGTAAATCGAGCCACCCTCGCGTTCGCCGGTTCCCGATACTTGGGTTTTGTAGGGGGACTTATCTTTGGCGAAGCGCACATCTCGGTTGATACGAAACATCCGTAACGGCTGAAACTTTGGATCAACTTCTTGGAGCAAAGCCTCCATCGGGTGTTTCAAGGTTTCCTCATACGTCTGCTTGTTGGCGGCAAAAAATGCGCGGGTGTTATCGGCTTGGAGGCCGTGTAGGAACGCCATTCCTGCTAGCGGAAATCCAGAAAAACTCATACGGGCAACGTAGCTGACGCGACAAAGCTCCGAGCAGCGCCAGTTACCCGCCCGCAAGACCTTGGGAGGTGGAACCGCAGGATGAACGTCAAGATCCAAGGTTTCGTGTGTCGGTTGGGTGTCTGCGCGACGGAATACTGACGCAGTATTTGGACACGGTGGCAGTATTTCGCTCGCGGTTGCTGGGTTGTTCTGGGGCTGCGTCAACCGATGGTGACAGCAAAATTTTGAACGGCCGAGGCGCAGCGTTGAATACGAACCGGACCTTGAGGACCGGAGCCCGAGAACCGCGAAATGGAAACCGCAAATGGAGAACCGAATGTGGGATTGGCCTAGAACTTCGCCACGATGGGCAGTGCCGGGAAAAGAAGAGCAAAGTTTGCTGGGCCCCCGTCACCAGAAAGAGAAACTGGGCGCGACACGGGCCGGTCTTGGCGACCGGCCCGGATCAACAAAACAAAGAGGTGGGCCTTAGGACCCGAGTGAAATCAGAGTGCAACGCAGTGAAGCGAATTACTTGAAGTACTTCATGAGAATGGCGAACTCGTCGGCGGGGCCGTTGGGGATCGTGTATCCCTCGGTGGAGCGGATCTGCGTGAAGTTGTCACGCACGTCTTCGAGGGTCAAGTTGGGGTTGTAGTAACCCTCGCACAGGCCAATGAACATGCGGGCAATCCGGCCACCGGCGGCGGAGAAGATCTCGCCGGAAACGGGGCAATCCTCATGCACGAGCCAAGCCACGATTGGGGAAACCAGTTTGGGGTCCAACTTTTCCGTCATCGCGCCGAGCAACTCTTCGGTCATACGGGTCTTGGCGACGGGGGCGAGCGCATTGGCTTTGATGTTGTTCTTCGCACCCTCCGCACAAAGCACGCGGGTGAAACCGACGAGACCCATCTTGGCGGCACCGTAATTGGCTTGGCCGAAGTTGCCAAGAATGCCGGAGTTGGAAGCGGTGTTTACGATGCGTCCGTACTTCTGCTCACGCATGTGACCCCATGCCGCCTTGGTCACGTTGAACGCGCCAGTGAGGTGCACATCAATCACGGCCTGCCACAGATCAGGCGTCATGTTGTGGAACGACTTATCTCGCAGGATGCCCGCATTGTTGATGACAATGTCAACCCGGCCGTAGTTGTCAATCGCCGCCTTCACCATGGCCTCGCCACCCTCAGCGGTAGCCACAGAGCTGCCATCGGCAACGGCTACGCCACCAAGGTCGTTGATCTCTTGGGCCATCTTCGCTGCTGGGCCAGCACTGCCATCGCCGGAACCGTCGATCGAACCCCCCAAGTCATTGATGACGAGTTGAGCGCCACGCGAAGCCAACAGCAGCGCATGCTCACGGCCAAGACCGCCGCCAGCACCGGTGATTACGGCAACACGATTCTCAAAGGACAAGTTGGACATAGCGAACTCCTGCGGCAAGTTGGTACCCGTTCAACTTGCCTGGCATTCGAGCCGGAGAGCAAGTTTTTGGGTTGTGTTGGTTGAATATGAGGGTGAAGAAAACGGAAAGCGGTGCATCGATTTAAGCCGACGAACCGGGCATAAACCGTAGTCGCCAGCGTTGCTTGGTTCCAAAGAATCCCTAGCGAACTTCCCGACTTGGAACAAAAAACTGCTTGTGAGGAACCGTTCGGCGAGCCCGATGGGGTTTTGGTCGCACAACGCAGTAGATCCGAACGATCTTTAGGGTCGCCGGCTTGGTACGGTTGCCGGCGTGATCGTTGCTGCCGAAACCGTGAACCTCGACGCCCCCATGCCGATCGGCAGTGTTTCAACGAACAACGTTGGCCAGGCGAGCAGCACCGGTTCAATAAGGGCGAGCAGCACCGGTTCAACGGCCCACGCCAGTTCAACAACGAGCAATGCGACGTTGGCGGGGTGGATTCATGGTCCGCGGAGGGATTTGGCCCTAATGGCCGCCTGGGTGCCGTTCAGTTTGGCCGCATGGCTCACCATTGGTTCACCCTCGGCGTTGGCGACGGTTGTAGCCACCACGCTGTTGGTCTCCCTCGCCCACCAACCACTCACGCTCGGGCTGATCTACGGAGACCCTGCGCAGTTCGCCGTGGCTAAAAAGATCTTCACCTTCGGGCCGTTTGTCTTTGTGGCTGCCATCATCTTTGGTAACTGGCTATCCCTCGCACTCGTCGGTGTGGTCGCCGGATTATGGAATGCCGAACACACGTTGATGCAACGCTACGGACTTGTACGCATCTATGGACGTAAAGCCGGCGAAGGGCAACGCGCCGACGAGAAACCGCTCCTGTTCTCCTGGTTGCTCTTTGCCCTAGCTTTTGCCGGTGCCGACGGTCGTACGCCGAACTTGCTCACCAAAGTGGATTTGGGTGCCACCAACGAATCGGGTATTGAGGTGTTGCAATCGTTGCAGCCCTATGCGCGCGTAGCAATGATTCCTTTAGGGTTGTTTGTGGTTTGGTCGGCTCGTCGATGGTGGCGGGTGGAGCAAACTCTGGAAACCAGAAGTATTCCAAAGTACTTGTATCTTTTTGCCACGGGTGTGCTGTTCCTCGTGATGTTGATCAACCCAATTGTTGGACTCGTCGGCTATGTGGGCGCGCATGCCGTTGAGTACATCGTGATCGTGCACCAGGCACTCGGGCGGCGCTACAGAGGCGCCAACGCTGAACCGGGAGGAATTGTTGGGCCCCTCGTCCGTTCCCCCCTGCGATCTACGGGTTTGGTAGCGGTTTACCTCGTCGCGGTCACGGTGTTTCTGCTCTTGGTGCAAACCTTGTTTCCCGCCACCTGGGCCAACGTGATCCTGTTAACGGTCGGCGGCATGCACGTATTTTTTGACGGGTTTATCTGGAAACTCCGTCGGCCCGTGGTGGCCAACTCGGTTGCTGCGGCCTAGGTTCTCGCTTAGTTCTCGCTTAGTTCTCGTTTAATCCCCGCTCCCTCCCCGCTTCGTTTGTCGAACCGTTGGGGACAGGCAATCACACAACGATGGCGTAGTCCTCATAAATCCCTCATGTTTCGGGACCAAAGTGACTACAGAAGAAATCCGGTTAACTCAAGGAGTCATTGTGAAGAAACGTTCAGTTCGCTTAGTTCTCGTGTCCGTCGTTGGAGCAGCCTCCTTGGGGTTTGCGGCCCCGGCATTCGCTGATGGTGACTCCTCAAGTTCGCAGTCGCTGCCTGTTGCTGAGCCAATTGTTGCCAGCCAGCGGGGACCCGAAGCTGTTGCCGAGGGCGTCATAACCATAACCACTGTTGACTCAGCAACGCAGCTCGCCGCAGTGAAAGCCAAAGGCGCCGCGGCGATCGCTCAACGCCAGCGCACACTTTCTGATCTGTTCGGCAAACTTGCTTCACAAACCAAGGACTGTGGTTCCAACGCTGCAATGTCGGCAAAAATTGGCGCAGCAACAACTGGGCTAGCGGGTGTGGGCGCAGCGCTCAGCGCATCAATCGATATCACGGCAGCCAAAACGCTGTACCGCACGATCTTCACCGATTTCCGGATTTACCTGCTTGTTGCACCGCAGGCGGGCAAGGTCGTCCGCTGTGATGTACTGCTCGTCCGCAGTGAAGCCCTAACTGCCGAAGGAGCCAAGCTCCAAGCGTCAATTGAGGCTGCAAAGCTTCGCGGGGTGAACACCACCGCAGCCCAAGCCGCCAAAGACGCTGCCATTGCGCAACTCGGCACGGTTGTCCCGGCAAACTCCATTGCTGGCGTCATGAACTTGATCCCCGATAAGGGCGACAAAGCGGTCCAAACCGCCAACACCGCCGTGCTAAATAACGCCGATGCCTTCCTCGATGCCAACCTGGCCGCCCAGCGCAGTGTGAACGCGCAGTTCAACACCGTTCGCAAACTTCTCGGTGAAGCAAACAAGATCGATAGATCTAACGATCGAGAAGAAGAGAAGGATGAGAAGGAAGCAACCAAGGCCGCCAAGAAGGCCGAGAATGACGCTAAGCGGGCAGCCAAACGAGCAGAGCAAGACGCTAAGAAGTCTGAACGTGAATCCAAGCGAAACAGCAACAAGAAGGACAAGTAACACTTCGGTTCGAACCCGTCGGGCTGCGGCTGTCGTCACTCGACTGATGAAACCCGGTCATTTTTGAGCAATCCTCCACACCCGCTTTAACGCCCCGTCTCGACTTCTTCGATGACGGTCAACTGGACGCCTTCTGGACTTCGACCCTGTCGAGCAGAGGCGTCCAGTTCGCGTTTCGGAGGTGTTTACGAAGTGGCCGTTTCGTTGGTCGACTGAGCGTGGGCTGGTTGACCGAGGGTACTTACAAGCGCTCCCCAGACACCCAAAAGGAACAGCCCGCTGGGAAGACTTACGAACACAATGTCCAGCATCAAGAAGGGAAGTACGGCTGAAAGTAGAATGATGCCGTCGAAGCCAAGTGCGAACACCCTCCGGCCCAGAACAATCGCCAGTGCAAGAAGAGCCAACGCCGTGGGAATGCCACCCTCGGCGAGGAACAACAGCGCGGCGTTGTGAGCCGGGACGGCGTCGGCAGGATCTGAATGCAACAACTCGGGATGGCGGGCCAGCTCAATCACGTAACGCCCTGGTCCGACCCCAAAAACCGGGCTGAGTTTGTACACGCCAATGCCCTCAGAAAACCGGTCGCCACGCGCTGAGGTCATGTCATTGACTGAGCCGACCTTTTGCGTAGCCGCTCGATTGCTCCAGGCGTCACGCGAGGTGAGCATCCCAGCGGCTAAGCCGGCAACGAAAACGGCCAACAGGGTAAAGCGAATAAGAGGGGCGTAACCGGCTCGGTTGACCACCTGACCTTGCCCGACCTGACCTTGCCTGCCCTGACCTTGCCCGTCCCGATCTTGCCCGTCCCGATCTTGCCCGAGCCGACCTTGCTGCCTGACTCGACGCCACGAGAGCAGGCCAGACGCTGCCGCACCAAGCATGATTCCAAAGGCGGAGAGGAGACCTGATCGCGAAATCGTAAGCCCCAAAAGCAGCGAACTGGCAAAGGCACCTAGCGCAGCTACTCGAACGTCAATAAGCTTGCGAGCACCAAAAACCAGGGCGGCAGATCCGCCAATAAGGGCAAGTGCAGCTAAGGGATAGGGGTGAGGGAGCGTTCCATTCACTGCGAAGCCGTTTGCGCCAAACTCCCAAAACGGCACCGGAGACTCGCCCAGAATTCCCAGGCCGACGGGGGCGTGAGTGATCCGCTGCCAGAGCGCAACGATGGCCTCAAACGTGGTGATAGCGATGAACGAATAGGCAATGGTTGTGCTTCGAACTCGCTTAGCAATGAGATGTTCACCGAGGCAGATCATGGCAAACACGCGCCACAGGGTTTGGATCCCGCGAATATCAGGATGAACCGCAACGCTCAGCGCGAGCGCAGCAAGGAAGCAAACCAAACCCGCGACGTAGCGATCCAAGCGCCGATGCTGATCGGTTGGCGTCTCGAGGTCTTGACCGAGCCGATGATCAAGTTCTGGGTTGCGTCGCGCAGTGCTGTTCTTTCGCCGACCAAACGATTCCTTGATCTGGGCAGTGATCGCGGGCACGGTTGTTGGCCCAGCCAAAAGCGTGAATCCAATCAGAGGGACATCGCCTAGGGTCACCACCAAACCCGTTGTCCAAGCCCGCCAGTCGTTCACGATTGGAAGCCAAAACGGCGTGCAAATCACACTTGCGACCGCCAACCGACTCACCAAAACGTGCTTGTTCGTGTTTGGTTGACTAGTTCGGACACTCCGGGGCGTGGGGGGTTCCGTTTTGAGAGGTTCCGTAGTGGGTGGTTCCCGATCGAGGGCCGCGGTCAGGGAGGTCACGAACCCAACATCGACCTCAGGCGCCCAATTCTTGAGCGTTGCTTCAGTTTGAGCGTGAACGAGAGGCCAATGAGGCCCTGGTCTTTTCTACGAACTATGCGTACGTGCCCGTCCTGCTGGATGGAACGCTTTGGCAGATTCTCTTGCCACAAGCATGCGGACGAGTTCCTGCCACACTTCGGCCCCTGGAGTCGCCGTTCCTTCCACATTCCAAATCTTCACTGGGTTCTGGCTTGATGAACGCGAAGAGGTCGAAGAGTTTGAAGAGTTTGAAGAGTTTGAAGAGTTTGACGGTGCTGGCGCATGGGTGCTGCGAACGCACTCCTGGCGAACGGTAGGTTCCAGCTCGCAAGCCCGCTGCGCCCCAAGGATGACCACGCCCGTTGCTGTCAAGTTTGAGCCAGAGGTCAAGCCGTTCGAAGGGTGGAGTGGTCCTGCAGGCTGATGCCCCACCGAGAAAGCGACGTCTGGGAGAACGACATCTGAGAGAACGACATCTGGGCGAACGATGTGGGCTTTCGCTTGCGATGTTGGTGAGACCGATTGGGTGGTCGTTGTTTCCATGCGGTCTATTCAACGATGCGCCTGTAAAGGACGATCGTAGAACTCATTACGGGTTTGTGAAGCGCCGCACGTTCGGCACCATTGCAGGCGCTTCGGATCGAATTGTGTTGCAGCCAGGATCCGCCCAACGAAAACGCCCAATTGTCACTTTGCGGTCTACTCGCTGCTGGTCTATTCGGATCACGATCAGGTTTGGGTGCATGGCTTCTGTGCGGAACCGGCGACTGGCAGAATGAGGGCTATGACTGATTCGCCTGCCGTCTCGAACGCGGTTACCCCAACAACCGCAATTCAGCCGGGAATGGTGATCGAGGAATTGCATTTCACCGTTGAACCACAAGACATTGAGATGTTCCTCGAAGTTGAAGGCCGAGTTTGGACGGGATTTCTCAAAACTTGCGATGGGTTCCTGCGGAAAGAAACCTGGCTTCCCGAGGATGAGCCCAACAACGTTGTCGTCATGATCTGGTGGAACACTATGGCGCAGTGGAAGACCATTACTCCCGAGCAATGCGACGAAGTTGATGCCCGAATGGGGGAGTGGCTTCGCCCGATCTCGTTCTTCAAAGCGCACAACATCGCCCGGGTCACCGAAGGTTCATGAGCGCAACGGTGTCCAACAGCATTGACGCTGGATCCAGCGATGTTTCAACACCCGCTGCGGCCACACGGCCAGCGCCGCCCACATCGCTAAACACTCCACCGGTGAGAGATCGATTCTTGGATCTGCTCCGTTTAGTAAGTGTGCTTCGGGTTGTCGCCCTGCATACGGCATCGAAACCTCCCGTCATCTACCTTCCCTGGATCCAGTGGATCTTTCCGGGAATGCCTGAAGTGTTCTTTGTTAGCGGCGCGGTTACTGCAGC
Source organism: Acidimicrobiia bacterium (assembly GCA_043718695.1). Lineage (GTDB taxonomy): Bacteria > Actinomycetota > Acidimicrobiia > Acidimicrobiales > JANYDT01 > JANMZO01. The sequence goes on from JAYSVF010000337.1 coordinate 13,929, forward strand.
GGCGTTACGCAAACGCCGAGCCGGGGTTGTGGTGTTCAAACGGCTCCGACGTCTTCTCCCGCCGTACTACGTCTATGCCACGGCAGCCCTTGCCGTGATGTACATAACCGATGCTCGTAGCGCAGCCCCCGATGCCTCGATTGATCGCGGCGATTGGCTTTCGTTTCTGGTTCCCGTAGTGCGCCCAACCGGTTCAGTGACCCGCGTGGTTCTGTGGGGTCATCTGTGGTTTCTCACCTCGTTTCTTTGGGTGCTGACGTTTTCCCCGCTGTTGCACTGGCTGTACCGAAAAGTGAAACTTTGGTCTCTGCTGTTGCACCTGCTGGCGTTTGCTTTGGTAATAGGCGCGCAGAAGTTTGGCTGGTTCCCGGTCCGAAGTGAATACATTGACATCGCGATGTTCGGCTGGTTCTTCCAACTCGGATTCGCCTATGACGACGGTACCCTGCAGCGGTTCGATCCTCGCAAACACATGACGCTCGGTCTGGGGCTCTTGGCGATTGGCTGGTTGGTTGCAGAACGAATCGAACCAGTTTGGCGGAAGTCCCCGGGCTCCCTAAAGCCCAATGAGCTCTATTCCAGTTCAACTGCGCATTTCCTTGTCGGTGCCGGTTGGATGTTCCTCGCCTTTGCTGCTCGGGTGCCAATCACCAATTGGCTTTCCCGTCATCGCGCACGGGCCGTCAACGTGATAACACAACGTACGTACACCTTGTTTATTTGGGGTCCTGCTGCCAACGCGGTAGCCATGGCCGCTAGCCGAAAAATCGGCGGCGCCGAGGGCAACATTGTGGTTTACCTCCTAGTAACGACCGCCACGCTTCTCGGCCTCGTGGTGCTCTTTGGATGGATCGAAGACTGGGCCTCATCCCGCAAACCCCGCCTCCTCCCCGCCTGGAAACCGTGATCTGATCACCCCATTCCATGGCTTTGACAAGACCAGCGTCGCGAACGGTGAAGAAGAAGCGAAACGAGCAACCCAGTCGCATTTGTCACTAGTCGTGGGGCCGGTTGGCAAGTTCGCTTGGCCTCTGGGAGCATCGTTACATGCCCTCCTTTTTGCAAGGCGACGAACTCGCCCGAGTAACTGATCTCAACCAGCGCAACGCCACCAAACGCAAGCTTCATACGCGCGCCTACGACATTGACGCCTACCTTGAAGACGACGAACACATTCGCATCGTTGGTCATCTTCGCGATGTGAAGCCAGATGGTCTTTGGGGTATTGAAGACTCCGAACCCATGACCATCCATCACATGCAACTGGAATTAGTCATTGACGGCGCAACCTTGGTAATCACTCATGTTGATGTGTTCATGCACGTCCACCCGCAAACCTATTGCACCGCAGCGTTACCCAAATACGAGCAACTTGTAGGTCTTTCGATCGCCCGGGGCTTCACCAACAAGGTAAAGGAACTCTTCGGAGGACCGCGAGCATGCACACATATCGGTGCACTTATTAACGCGATGGCCCCGGTGGCCATCCAAACATTGTGGGCCTTCGCTGCGATTCTACGAGAGAAGGACGGCCGAGGTTCGGAGCCGTATAACGAAGAAGAACGGATCGCTGGCCAAAAGCGCAACCTCAATACCTGCCATGTTTGGGCCACCGATGGACCAGTTATGGAATTGTTCGCCAACGCCGAGCCAGTTCCCGTCGCACTCTGGGCCAAACGCCGATTGAAAGAGCGGGAGATCGACATTGCAACGTGGACAGGCATTCGGGATTAGGGCATGTCCGCGCAATAATTGGCCCAATGAGTTCGGTGTGGTTTCCGCTATGACACTGGAAACCGGGTGGAAAACACTGGCAATGAATTGCGCTCCGCTACACAGAAAACCATTGCCGTGGGTGAGCAAGTTCCCTCTGTCTTAGGACCTCCACTCGCACGGCGCCACCAGGGAAGCAGTCATCGGTAGGATTCATCTATGGAACTACCTGCCACCGTCACAGCCGCCTGGTCAACCTTCGCCAAATTCTCCCCATGGGATGCCATGGACGATATCCAGTGGACCGTGTACACAGGCTTCGTTGCGGCTTGCGCCGATGCCAACCTGGGTTACGCAAATCTTGAAGAGTTTTTGATTGAGAACGCTTCGGTCGATGGTGCCCCCGATTTCCTTGCTGGCGAGTTGGCGGCGGGTCTTGAAGTTGGTACTCGCATCCTCAAAATGCGTCCCGCAGCCCCGGCCGCAGCAGCTGTCCCCGCCGTGGCTCCGGTCGCCGCTGCGCCAGTTGAAACCGCCGAAGCAAAGGCCGCCCGCGAAGCAGCCGAAGCCGCGAAGGTCGCTGAAGAATCGCGGCTTGCCGTGCTGGCCAAGTTGTCACCAGAAGAACGCAAAGCGCTCGGTCTGTAGCCGCATTGGTTGTCTAGGTCCTGAGAACTATTTTCACCGAGAAAGCACCAGCTTTGTGAAGTGCGCACCGTAAGGTTCACGCCGTGAACTACCTCGATCATCAAGGCCCCGGTCCAATTGCCCTTGTGGGTAGCGGAGAGTTTTTGCCGCAAATGTCGGAGATCGATCAATGGCTTTTGGCCGACCGGATTCCGCGTGCGGCGTTTCTTCCCACAGCTGCGGGGCAGGAGGGCGAATCGTCGATTCAGCATTGGCTTCGCCTTGGGGAGAGCCACTATGCGGGCATGGGAATTGAACCGGTTCCCGTCCCCGTAATTGATCGTGCCGATGCCGATAACCCCGAACTCGCGGCGCTGATTGCCAACGTGGGTTTGGTGTACCTCTCCGGTGGCAACCCGGGTTACGTGGCCGAGACCCTGCGTGGCACGTTGGTGTGGGACGCGATCGTTGCGGCTTGGCAGGCGGGCGCGGCGCTTGCGGGTTGCAGCGCTGGGGCTATGGCACTCACCATGGAAGCTCCCTTGCGGCGAGGTCAGGACATGGTTCCAACTTCGGGTCTTGGCCTTCTCGATCATCTCGCCGTGATTCCTCATTTTGATCAAATGGCTTCGTGGAATCCGGGGTTCTTGGATCGTGCTCGCCAACCCCGGCCAAGTGGCGTCACGGTGCTGGGCGTCGATGAAGACACTGCCGTCGTTGGTGGCCCATCCAACTGGACCGTGATGGGCCGTCTCGGTGCCACCGTGTTTGGTCCGGAAGGCGAATCGTTCCACGCTGCCGGTTCCTCCTTCACCCTCGCCCCAACTCTTCGCTGAGGTAGAAGCGCCTCATCTGAACTCATTGAATCCGTTGTGACGGTTTGGCCTCGTAGCCATTACATTCCGTCACAACGCCTGCCTCTTTGCTGACGGGCCCGCCACGAATCGTGCTGATTTCGTAGGAGTACCTGCAATTGGCGAAGTGGGCATCTAGGAAGCGATTGGCGTTGAATGCTGAAATTGACAACCTCCCGCTAAACCCCGAGTGCGAGACTGCAAGGGTGACTGGCCGCGGAATTCTCCAATGAAACTTCCCGGTCCGCTCAGCGCACTTCGGCATCGCAACTTTGCCATTTTCTGGGGTGCCGCCGCGATATCTGATATCGGTACCTGGATGCAGCTGATCGCTGTTGGCGTGTTGGTCGCGAAAGTCACCGGCAAAGCATCAGCAACGGGTTTGGTGGGTATTGCTGGGTTTGCGACAACGGGGTTGTTGGCCCCGATCGGTGGGGTGTTGTCTGATCGGTTTGATCGTCGCAAGATGATGCTCGGAGCCCTAGGTGCACAGACGATTCTTACCGTGATCGTTGCGCTACAGCTGCGTGCCGAACGTCCAAGTGTTGGTGTGCTCACGCTGCTGATTGCGCTGCAAGGTGCGGCCGGGGCGATTGGAAATCCGGCAGCCCAAGCGCTCATTCCGGCCATGGTCCCGCGCGAGGAGCTTCTGAAGGCGGTCTCTTTGCTGACGGTTTGCTGGAATAGTGGCCGCATTTTCGGATCCTTGCTTGCGGCCACATTGGCTACGTGGTTGTCGCCTTCCTCGGTGGTGGCGATTAACGCGGTCTCGTTTGTCGTGCTGTTCGCAGGTGTGGCTTCGGCTCGCGGAGAGTTTCGTGCGACGCCAGTTTCTGATGGCCCGCGCACGACCTCGTTTTTGCAGGAGCTTCGCCTCGGCGCGCATGAATTGTGGAAGGCGAAGGGCTGTCGTTTTGCGCTCGTCAGCTTCTTCGGAATACAGATGACGATTGCAACCTGGGTGGGTTTGATTCCGATCTACGCCCAAGAGGTGCTTGGCGATTCTCCCGGCTTAGCGAGTCGTTTGACGGCGTTACAAGGTGCCGGTTCCATCTGTGGCGCAGCGATTTCTTCGGGCTTGGTGATTCGGTTCGGACGACCGAGGTCATTACTGGCTGGATCGATCGTTTGCGTGCTCGCGTTGGTGGGGTACTCGCAGGCGACCACTCCGCTCGTTGCCTATCCGTTCGCGTTCTCGTTGGGCGGAGGCGCGCTGATCTTCTTTGTTCTCCTTGGTGCCCTGATGCAACGCGATGCCCCAGAGTTTGCCCGAGCCCGCATCATGTCAATCCAACAATCCGTCATAGGTGTGACGTATGGAATTTCCGTCGTCGGCGCCGGTGTGCTGGGTGACCGCATTGGCCTGCAACCGGTACTCCTAATCAGTGCACTGATCTTCGCTCTGTTGATCACTATCTCCGTCGGCCCACTGCGTTCCTGGTGGTCAGTCGTCGGCGCAGGCGATCCCCCTTCCCTCCGCTGGCAAAGAATCCTCGCATCCAAGGTCCAGTAAGCACACGTATTACCCGGCCATCGGTGTTTGAGGCTGGTGTTTGGGTAAGTGTTGACGCACCAGGGACGCGCCCACCGAGTTGTTGCGGGGGAAACTCCCGTGAGGCGAATGTGAAACTTCGTTGTCTCCGCGGCACAAAAGTTCTGCCCGCTAGTTCCGGGCGTCAGCCAAGGGATTCACTCAAAAAAATGGTGCGATCTTGAATCTCTATTTCCGATTGTCATGATATTCGGAATTTGATGTTCGATCTGTCGCTCGTCAAGCGTTTCGGATGTAAGGCGGTTGTGTGATCGCTTTGTGCTCGTATTCGGAATATGCCTGTCAAGCGATTATTTGTTGAGGTAGGCGCCCGGGCCGCTCATGAGGCCGCGTTTCCAACGCCGGGGAGTGAGCGCTATGCCTCGTGCGTAATCCTCGAACAGCCAACGGGCAAAGTTGCTGCGGGTCCAATTTGTCGAACCGGAAATCGCCAACGATCCACGACAAATGGCCTCGGAGCGCATCATTCGTTGCAACGTGGAAGCCATGCGGTGATCCGGTCCAAGGTGCGAACGAACCGCTTGGTCGTAGTGGGCCGAGAGGGCCGCAATAGTCGCATCGTCGATGATCGAAGTTGCTGGGTTCGTCAAGGGGCTCGGCAACTCGATGGTTGCGGGAACCTGTACCAAAGGGTTGTTGGAAACGACCTTTGGGTTCAAAGTCGTTCCCAGGGAATTGAGGGAACTGTGGGAATCGCGGGAACCGCCACGAGAATCCGCAGACAGTATTGCTTCGGCTGCGTAGGAACCGGTTTGGATGGCTTGGCCGATACCTTCGCCGGTCAACACGTCGCACGCCCGGGCCGCGTCGCCGATGAACAACACCCGGCCATCAGACAACGTGGCATGAGTGATGTCGGCAGGGATGGGCCAGGCTTTCACTTCGTCTTCGGCCACGGCATCTGCTCCAAGTACGGCGCGAATATGGGGACGATCGGCCAACGAAGCCCATAGAGCTTTCATGGTTTTCGTTTTCACGTCGGCATTGCGCTCGATCCCAAAACCCAGATTCACCCGACCGTCGGCCAACGGGAAACACCAGACGTACCCGGGGATGATGTCGGGCTCGAACCAAATCCACAACTTGCGCGATTCCGGAGTATGTACGTTCCCATAGTACTGCCGCATGGCATGCCACTCACCGAGATACGGGGTCCGCGACTCGGTTACCGAACTTGTAGAACGAGAAGAAACCGCAGAACTTGAAGACCCTGCAGGACTCGCAGCATTTGATCCGCCAGAGAGAAATTTGCGCATTGGTGACCACATGCCATCAGCCGCCAAAACGTGCTGAGCAGAAACCAACGTGTCACCCACGGTCAGCACCACCGAAGATCGATGTTGCACGGCAGCGGTAACCGAAACGCCGAATCGGGGAATTGCACCGGCTTCAACTGCTAAATCCACCAGCGCCGAATCGAGATCAACACGCGAAGCGACCGCCGAAAAATGACCCTGGGAACGGGGGAGGGGGAATGTAATCGCTCGACCCTTCGGGCCAACCAGCATCACGTCATCGACCCATTCCCAACTTGGCACCTTGGCTGGATCGAGCCCAAGAGATTCAAGACGACGAAGCGCCCCGGCTGTAAGCCCGTCGCCACAACACTTGTCCCGAGGAAATGTGGCCTTGTCAATGAGCAACACGGAACGGCCAGCCCGAGCAAGCAGTGTGGCAGCCGAAGCGCCAGCAGGACCGGCACCAACGATTGCGACATCGACGTTCATTGGCGCAGTGCTGGATTCCACAGGGTCGAGGGTACCGTCACATGAGCGGGTACCAACACCCAAGGCGGGGTGAATGACGTCGCATTGTCATCAAAGCCCTTCCAAGATTCTCGTCGCAAGGTTCTTTCCGGACACGATCGATCGGCAAGGTCAGTGATATCGGGCGCTTCACAGCTGCCGAGTTTGACTGATTCGCGTGAGTTGACACGGCTCGTTAGGTGCTGGCTTTCCTGACTGTTGTCCGAGCCGTTTGGGCCGTTTGGGCTACCCACTGCCCCGCAAAAGCGAGGAATGAGAGTCGATTCAGGCCGGAATAACTATCAAGTTGACGTTGCGAACCGCCGAAGCACTAACTGTGGATCAGACCGTTTTGCCCTCGAACCTTGTGACCCCGGCCGTTTGGGGCGCCAATGACGCCGAGCGAATGCACGAAGTCGCCAGCGAAGCTGGAACGCAAGCCAGGGCAAGCTTCGCACCCAACCGTGCGCGCACGGCAACCTCAGGATTGCGTCAAGTGGTTCTGTCCCGGACCTCTTCGGCAGATTCCGTCAATGAAACCACGCTTACAAACGGACTGATCCACGAACGTGGCAAAGCGGTCCTCAACCTATCCAGCCTGGCGCCGTTCGAAAGCGAAGGGCTTGGAGCACGTCAACGCCGGTTACCCAGCGCCGAATTTGATTCCATCGCTCTGCAACTGGCCAAAGGTGCGATCACGCTCGACCTGTGTCTGGTCATCCCGATGTACAACGAGGCCAACCGTATTTCAGCTTCGATCAAGACCTTGTCAAACTCGGCACTTTGTGGTGATCGGGTTGGTTTCGTGTTTGTCGATGACGGCTCAACCGATAATACCGTGAGTGTTGCGCAGTCGGCGATTGAAGAATTCGAACTCTCCCATGCCCAGGTGCTGGTCCTGAAAGCCAACGTTGGCAAGGGTGGCGCGGTACGAGCGGGGATCCTCGCGGCTGCAGCATCTGCTCACTATGTGGGCTACCTCGACGCCGATCTTTCACTTGATCCTTCCGATGTCGCTTCCGCTTTTACTCGTATGCGCGCATCGAATGTCGATGTGTTGGTTGGTGACCGCATTGTTGACTCTACGAAGCAACCAAAGCTGCGCCGAATCGCCTCGCTTACCTTCCGTTCCCTTGCTGCTCTGGCCGCGCCAACCGGTGTCCGAGACACGCAGTGCGCCATGAAACTCTTTCGTGCCGACGTGGCCCGCAATGTTTTTGAGCCACTGCAAACAAACGGTTTTGGATTCGATGTCGAAGTTCTCGTGCGTTCACGGGCCATTGGTGCCCGGGTCGATGAGTTGCCGATTGCCTGGACCCATACTGAAGGCTCATCGGTGAACGCCGCAACGGAGTCTTTTCGCATGATGCGCGACGTGCTCAAGGTTCGCCGCGCCCTGCTAAACCAGTAGTGCATGTGCGCGTAAATCATTACGTAGTGATTTCGGTGTGAATTCCGCACTGACCCTGGCAGACTGGGAAGGTGAATTTTGTAGCCCATGCGGTCGTTGCCGAGGCTTTGGGTTGCTCCTCGCTTGAGGTGTTTGGTTCCATGACACCCGATCTGGCCAACATGGTTGGGGCAATGACGGGAACTCGATCGGCACCCGGGTTGCCTAGCGATTCGCTGCAGTATGGATCATCGGTGCACAATGCAACAGATGATGCGTTTCATCACCATCCAACGTTCGTTTCCCTAACTCGCACCGCCGCTTCGGCAATGGACGGACGCAGACACGTCAACACGGCTGCTGCGCATGTAGGCATCGAATTGATGATTGACGGATTTCTTCTCGCTGAACATGGAACTGATTCCTACCGCGATGCCTTGGCTGCGGCGTCTCCTTTTTGCACTGGTTCCTGGGCTGAACTGATGACCTATCTGGTCGACGACAATCCCACGAGGCACTACAAGACCATCGACGGTTGTGCCGAACGCACGTGGCGAATCTTGGGTGGTCGCCGAATTTTGGCACAGGGACGCCCGAGTATTGAAGCGCTCGTTTCTGGTTTGCATGGGGTTGCTGATGAGGTTCGAGCGGCGGTGGATGCTTTGGTTCCAGAGGTGACGGCCGGTGCCCGGTTCACGCTTGACGGTCGTCTGGTGCAGTGAAATTTGGTGCAGTGAAAGAGGTGGGTCGTTGCGGGTGCTTTCCTCCCGCCGGTAGTCCTCACCTCGAAATCGCTTTGCAACGAGCTAACGCACGACGTATGTGTTCTTGAAGGTTTAGCGGCGAGAAAACAGCACGGCGATGTTGTCCTCAAACGAGACTTGCCACTCCGGTAACTTCCGCAGCTTGACGGCAAGAGGACTCTTCGGCTTCGCCAGGATACGATCTGCATCGAACTTTGCTAAGCGTGCTTGCCAACCCGGATTGGTGCGCCACATCGAAACATAGTTGTCGGTGTAGGCATCACCGTACATATCGGGCCTACCGTCGATTGCAACAGCAATAGTGGGAGCAACATGGGTGAGGTAACCACCCCAGTCATAATCGTTCAGAAGTTTCGTCCCGGGATCGGCGAGCAGCTTTTGTACTGCGACCACCGGATAGATCCGGGCTTGAGCATCGAGATTGGCTTTCTTCGTGAACCCTCGGAAGCCGAGCGCAGCCGACGAAACCACAAGCGCGACCAGTACGACAAGGTTGATCGTGGAAATGGCCTTTGGGTTGGCGGCTTGGTTCGTTGCCTTTTTTGATCGCAGCACGGCTCCATCGCCAGCGGGAGTCCAAGTGGCTGATGCCGCTGTCGGGACTGTTGGGACGGGCGGTTCTGTCGGCCTTGATGCCTCCGGGTTGACTCCGTTCTCAGCGATGCGGTTTGGCGTGGTCAAATCGGTTGATTCGAGGTCTGATTGTTGGAATGCACTGGCGGTCTTTGTCTGGGACGTTGCCCATCGTTTGGTGACGGCTTGTGCGAGGAACGGTGCCGTGAAGACGGCGAATTGGCTTACGTTACGGGCCGATTGCACGGCGAGGAAACTGAACGGCAAGCCAATCGCGTACACGTAGAGCGGGAGTTTTCGGAGCCCGGTGGCAAGAGCAAGAACGAACAACACGAGCAGCGCAAAGAAGGGCCAATACTGAACCTTGGCGATACTCGGCGCGAACCATTCGTTCACATAGCGAGTGGATGCATTGTCGCCGAGGTAGGAGAACGGATAGACAACACCCTTGAGGCCATTTGGGTTCATGAATCCAACGAGCACTGAACAGAGGAAAATTCCAACTGCAGTTTTGGCTAAAGACTCGGTTTGAGTGATTCTGATTCCAAAGATCTTTCTCAGTGGCCCGTCAGCAGCTTGATTGTTTGATTCGGACGTCATTCTGGTGAGGAGTACCTCGGCCAAGCTCGAAACGGCGAAGGCAGCAAGCATGGCCATACCGAACACCCAGCCGCCATGCAGGTTCACCCACGCCAGCATGACTGCCGGCACCCACGTGAGTGGATTTGCCAAGATCGACTTCTTTGCACTCGGAAACGCAGGACTCGGAGCAGCGGGACTTGGAACAAGGCGGCTTGGCTCGAAAACGGCAAGCGCGAACCAATATCCGAAGAGTGCAGAGAAAGCTAGTGAGATCATCTGTGGACGTACATTCCACGTATGTAATCCGGCAAGCGCGCTCAGCCCGGTGAAAACCGAAGCGCTCATCGGGCCAGCCCCTAGGTGGCGCGCCGTAGCGCGAACAAGAACGAAGGTGGCCATCAAAATCAAACCGGTAAGCGCAACCATGGCACCCCAACCGCCGCCACGGTAGACCACCCGCCAAATCGCTTCGGTCAACCATTCATGGGCGATCCAATCTCGTCCGGGTGTGGTCCAAGAGAAGGGGTCCGCTTTGGGAATCTGATTGTTCGCCCAAATCCACTTGCCAGTGGCGAGATGCCAAAACACGTCGGGGTCGATGGCCGGTCTGAACGCCAAGAGGCCAATCGCTGAAAATACAGCGCCCGTAGCTACGTCTGCGCCGGTAAACAGCCGTTTTGCAGTAGACCTCGGTGATGCCATGGGGTAACTATCGGCATCTGTTTGGTAGGTCTAAAGACCTATTTAGCGCTGTCGAGGAAGGCCAAAGCGTGCCACCATGCATTCGTGACGTTTTTCCCAACGACTGATCTCAATCTCCTCATGGCCACGATTCCGGTGCCGCTCGTAACGGGTTTGCGAGTTTTGGGGGTAGGCGCTGGTCTTTACCTCGTGGCCTCAACGTTTCTCTCGGCTATCAAAACTGTGGTGCTACCCCGAGCCACATCCCAAAAGATCACCCGAACAATGTTCATCATCATGCGCCGGCTGTTTGATTTCGTCGCACATGGAAAACGAGACTTTGTGGATCGTGACCGGATTCTTGCCCTCTACGCGCCGCTCACGTTTGTGTTGTTGCCGCTCCTTTGGCTAATGCTCACAACCGTTGGGTTCACGGCCGTGCAGTGGGGTATCAATGGCGGTTCGTTGCGCGATGCGTTCCTTGTATCGGGGTCATCAATGCTCACGTTGGGCGTGAAGTTTCGCAGCGACCTTCCCTCGGCCGCGTTCTCGTATCTACAAGCCGCTCTTGGTTTGGTGCTCGTCGCCTTGCTTATCTCCTATCTTCCGACGATCTACGGCTCGTTCTCCCGACGCGAAACCCTCGTAGGCATGCTCGATTCGAGAGCGGGAATTCCTCCGTCCCCTTATGAACTGCTGGTGAGATACGAGCGAATCGGAGCATCAGGAATTATCGATTCAGACCTGTTTGCGAAATGGGAGGAGTGGTTTGCCGAGCTAGAGGAATCGCACACCTCGTTCGCCGCGCTGGTGTTTTTCCGATCACCCCGAGCCGAGCGGTCATGGATTACTGCTGCAGGTTGTGTTCTTGATACCGCAGCCGTGCAACTGTCGACGGTTGACCGTCCGTTTTCCGGTCAGGCCGCATTGTGTTGTCGGCAGGGATTTCTCGCGTTGCGTCGACTAGCTGAGCTCTATGGAATTCCCGTAGATCACGATCCATCACCAACCGATGAAATCTCGGTTACCCGGCGGGAATACGACAATATGCTGGTCGAACTTCGAGCTGCGGGCATACCAATTCGTGCCGATTTGGACAAGGCATGGGCAGATTTCGTGGGGTGGCGCGTCAACTACGACTCGGCACTTGTGGGCATAGCCAAACTCGTCGTTGCCCCAGAGGGCCGTTGGTCTTCGGATCGACCGGGTGAGCGTTTCGTGCCGAAAATTCGACGTGGCCCGGGAGGTCAAACGCTCAGCCGAAAGCATGGTTCAAGCCGCACGGGGCGAAAGTAACGTGTTGGCAATGCGTAGTAGGGGAATGGCTCTTTTCGTTCTTGGGTTGGTTTCGGCAGTGGGATCGCTTGGTGCCTGTTCAACGAATTCCCCGACTGCCACGAACGCAACGAATGCAACGAATTCACCGACTGCCACGAGTAAGCCACGGTCGAGTGACGATCGCTCCACCAGCTCGGCCCCGTCGGTCTCGATTGCCAGCGAAGTTTCGGAGTCGAGCATGACCCTTCCCCGTTCCGCTGCACGGGATCAAGCTGTTCCTACCGTTGTCTCGGCTGAACCATCGCCAAGTTCTTCTGTTAAGAGCGCAACTTCGCAGATGCCTGTTGCGTCAAATGTCAACCAGTCCACGAGATCGGTTGTCGAATCCACCACACCTTCGGCTGGGTCTGTTCTTGGCTCGGCTGCGGGCAGGAAATTAGCAGCAGCAGCTCGAGCGCAGGTTGGGGTTACCACTGGTTACGACCCCGCATATGTAGGGCTGAGCTTCCCCGGTGGTGATGTTGATGCCAAAACGGGTGTTTGTTCCGATGTGGTGGTGAGGGCACTTCGCGAACTGGGGATCGATATGCAAGAACGCGTGAATCGTGACATGAAAGCGAACTTCTCTGAGTATCCAACAAAGTGGGGGCTATCATCACCAGACCCCAATATTGACCATCGACGAGTGCCCAACCTAGCTACGTACTTTGCTCGTAAAGGATACGAACGCCCCATTACGAGCGACCCTGTTGATTACCAACCGGGAGACATCGTATGGATCAAACTTCCTCTTGATCACACCGGCATCGTAAGCGATCGTACAATTGACGGACGTCCGTTACTGATACATAACGTTGGACGAGGAGCCCAAGAGGAAGACGTACTGTTCTCCTGGACCATTGTCGGGCACTACCGGGTCGTCGACTGAGTCTTCAAGGATCGAGGGCAGGAGGGGTGTGAAGGCACGATTTTGGGCGCTTGACGTACGGTTTTGCGTGTTGGCGCCTAAGTTAGAGGGTTCAAACGTTTCATTCAGCTTCCAGCACGCTTTCAAGGACTAACTCGATGCCACTTACCGTTGAGGTTTCAATCGCCGCCACCGCACCCAAAGGGGCCGCAATAGGCATAGGTGTAGCGGTATCGAAAAACGGTTTAGACCTTCCCGCGGCGGTGAACGCTTCGGCGACCACCCTTGCAGCCCGAGGATTTGAGGGCAAGCTCGGCCAGGTAGCGGTGATTCCGGGAAAGTCTTCAACCCAGATCCTTGTTGGATTGGGTGCCTCTTCGGCCCTGAGTTCCGAATCCTTCCGAACGATCGGCGCGGCCATGGCCCGCGCTTCGTTTGGGGAGACGGTGTTGGCCACCGCGGTGATCGATCAAGCTCCCGCCAAATTGGATCGCGCTGCCGTTGCTGGCGCCTTCGCCGAAGGTGTTCTGCTGGCCAGCTACCAGTTCAACCTCTACAAAACCAAGCCAGCACCCCGTGCCCTAGCAAGCGTGGTCATTACCGGTCGCGGTGGACGCATTGCTGCCAATGGAGTTACCCGAGGGTCACTGGTGGCCGAAGCAGTAGCGGTGAATCGTGACTTGGTGAACGAACCACCTCGATCACTTACGCCAAAAATCATGGCGGATCGAGCCGAAGAACTTGCTGCTGCCGGAGACATTGAATGTGTTGTCTGGGACGAACATGACTTGTTGCGTGAACGCTGTGGCGGAATGCTTGGCGTGTCGATTGGTAGCGATGAGCCTCCGCGATTAATCAAGTTTGTGTACACACCAAAAGGCGTGAAGCCTGGCCGGAGCAAGATCCCCACGATCACCCTCGTGGGCAAAGGCATTACGTTCGATTCCGGGGGACTTTCTTTGAAGCCTTCTGACGGCATGATCACCATGAAATGTGACATGTCGGGCGCGGGCTTAGTGATGGGCATCATGTCGGTGGTTTCACGCCTTGCCCCCACGTGTCGAGTCATTGGCTACTGTTGCTCATCAGAGAACATGCCCGGACCGCTAGCTACCAAACTTGGTGACATTCTCACCGCCCGCAATGGCAAAACCGTAGAGATCCATAACACCGATGCTGAAGGTCGGCTTGTGCTGATGGATGGTCTCTCCCTGGCTGCCGAAGAGAAGCCCGATGCCATTATTGACATTGCCACGCTGACCGGTGCCGCTATCGCCGCCCTTGGCCTCGACACCACAGCCGTTATGTGTAACAACTCTGACCTTCGGGACCAAATTTTTTCGGCATCTCGTCGAACGGGTGAAGATGTATGGGAACTTCCTTTGCCTGCGAAGTATCGGAAACAACTTGATTCGATGATCGCCGATATGAAGAACATCGGCAATGGCGGTCAGGCTGGCTCAAGCGTCGCGGGATTGTTCCTCCAGGAATTCGTTGACGGACGCCCGTGGGCACACCTCGACATCGCTGGACCCGCATTCGGTTCTGCCGATGAAGGCATAGTCACCCGCGGCGGCTCCGGCGTAATGGTACGCACACTTATCGATGTGATTACAAACTTCTCTGCGCCAAAGTAGCGTTTGGTCGGAGCGGAGTTGGGGCCCGTCAGATCAACACGGGTTCCCGGTCCGGCTTGCCGGTCGGAAAAGAATCCACTGATGGGTTTAGTGTTGTGGGTCGGAGAAAGCTCACGTAATTCGTGGCCCTTTTCGTCCCTGGCGGCTTCCTCGTCGTTCTGGTTGGGTGAAGCAGGCAGTGCCTCCTGCGTCATTACCAGGAACAAAAATTGCTCACGACTTCCGCTACTTCCTTCCGACACACAACACTGCAAGCGGAGCGGAGTTGGGGCCCGTCAGATCAACACGGGTTCCCGGTCCGGCTTGCCGGTCGGAAAAGAATCCACTGACGGGTCTCGAAGCGGAGCGGAGTTGGGGCCCGTCAGATCAACACGGGATGCCAGTTGATCCAATGGCCGTGGGCGTGAACTGAGGCGATCCATTGCGAGGAACGAACGCCGTTTCGGTAGCGGTGCACTACTAGCGGTGTTCCCGATTTGATGATGGTTTGTAATGCAGGGTCGAGTGATTGTGAGCCCCACGCTTTGGTGACCTTCTCGGGCCAAGGAAGACCGTTTGCATATGCGGGATGTTCCATAGCGATCCAAGCGAAGTCTCGTGTTTGCGCAGCATGGTCAAGGGCATCGCTAAAGGCTCGGCGTTGTGGCTCGGTGAGGTAGGTGAGTACCCAGGTAGTAACAACGACGGGATACTCCCGAGCTTGAACGTTTGCAATATGTGCGCCTACGGTTGCAACGGCATCACCCTTTACGAGTGGAATCGGGTGGGAGGCGGCATAGTTGAGAGCGGCGCGTAGGCGGAGGAAACGTGCCGTGTCATCAGGCCAAATCAGCGCGCAAAGCCAGCGTGCTTGGAACTCGTCGATAGGATCGAGTGGGTTCAGATCCACACCGATCCTCGACCCCAGCCGGAGGGCTTCGATTGCGGCAAAAGGCAACGGTTCAAGGGACTGTGAAGCGTCGGTTTCGATGTGCACGGGTGAATCGGTAGGGCCGACGGTGGCGATTGTTCCGTCAGCGATTTTGTAGTTGATCGCATAGGCGTCGGGTCGCAGATTTAGCCCAGCACTGGTTCCGATTTCCACGATGGCGATTGGTTCGGACTGTTCACCACCAAGTTCTGCCAATGCAGGCAGCACCAGCGCGCTGCGACCGACTTCGTTGGTTTGCGTTGCTCCTTTGGTAACAAGGTCTTTTAGCTCATCGAAACGCTCGGCAATAAACTTTGACAGTACCGACTTGAGTTCGGGGTCGTTTGCTTGTCGGGTTCCCCCAACGGTTTTGAACCAATCGGCAAAGCTGTGGGATTGATCACGAAGTACCGAATAGTGAAGTGCGGCCAAGAGAAGATTCGGTCGACGCTGCGTTCCCGGTACGTTTGTATACATACTAAGTGCGACGGGATCCTCGGCAATGAGTGGGCACAAGGCCGCATAGAGCGCGGAATTCGCCACTTCGCTTACGAAACGGCGAAAGAACCCTGCCATATCGTCAACGGTAAGTTCAGTGAGGTCTCGGGTCATAGTTTTGATTCTGTCCTGCGACTTCCGCTCCATCAACCTTGATCTCATCAATGTTGATTTGATCAACATTGATTGTGTCTATCTGCGGGCGTAGATTGACCTCATGGCACCAAGAGAACCAAGGAACGAAACTATCTGGATCTCCTCTGAAGAGGCGGCCCACCGGCTTGGCGTTTCTAAACCAACGTTGTATGCCTATGTAAGCCGCGGAAAAATTCGCCGGACGATCGCTGATGATGGTCGGCGCAGCCGCTTCAGCGCCGCCGAAGTCGCCATACTCGGTCGCGGTAAACCTAAGCCACCGAATCCAGGAATGACGGAGCTTCGATTGGCAAGTGCCGTTACCCGCATTGATGAAACCGCACTCTTTTACCGTGGAGTTCCGATCGATTCGCTTGTGAGTAGTCGAAGCTTTGAAGAAGTCGCTGCGCTTCTTTGGCAACAGGAACCTTCAACCTGGGTCGCTGATCAGGACCTAGTAAACCAGATTGGTTCGTTCAGATTGGTGTCGATCCAGGCTCCTCAAGATGGTCGACGATCTGCACCTCAAACAGGAACTTTGCAAGCTGGGGAAGTTCACGGTGTTGCTCTGGGTTATCGGCCGGGCCAGGCTGCGTCTCAAATGGCGCAATTGGTATTGCAATTGGGATTTCTCTGCTCCGAAACGGATCAGCGGTTAGCCGAGAATCAAGTTACTCAATTTACTCAAGTCGATTCGCTTGAGAGGGGGGTGATCGCGAAACAAACTACCGAGATACTTAGTGTGCTTAGTGCCTCTCTGCCCGGAGTGCGCAAGTCTGATCGAACAATCGCTGCACGGTTATGGCGGCATCTTTCACAACGGGCTCCTCGTCAAGGCGAGCTTGAACTAATCGATGCTTCGCTCGTCGCCTTAGCCGATCACGAACTTGCTACGGCCACGTTGGCCGTTCGGTTGGCTGCATCTACCCGAGCTGATCTATACGCAGCCATAGCATCCGGCCTTACCGTCCTTACCGGGCCGCTGCATGGATCGGCGAGTGCCGGTTGCTACCGCATGCTTGCTTCCGCTGCCGAGTCCGGGCGTCCGGCCCGTGCCGTCGATGAAGCACTCGCCGATTTTGGGTTGGTTCACGGATTCGGTCACAAGGTTTATAAACGCTCGGATCCTCGCAGTGTTGCCTTGCTCAGGCTGTTGCACCAAGCCGACGTAGACCGAACAAAACGCGCAGCAGTAGACGCCGTTCTTGCCGAGGTGAAAAACCGCATCCCTCAGCACGACAATATCGATTTTGCCCTAGCGGCAATAACCCTCTGCTGTGATTTACCTCCGTCAGCCGGTGAGCTGCTCTTCTGCTTCGCCCGTATTGCCGGCTGGGCGGCCCACTATACCGAAGAGCTGGCCGAACCCCCCTTGAGATTCCGAGTGAGAGCCGTCTACCAAGGTGAATGATTGTTCCTGTATCCATAACAGCTCTAGAGGTTTGCTACCACCGATGACCTGTTGGCTGCGCTTATAACAAATGATTTGACCCGCGCCTGTCGACCGGAGCTCGGATGGTTTTATCCGCTTTGACGCCCGATTCGCTTGCTGGGGATATTCCAGCGAAACTGCAAACATGGCAGCGAACAATATCTACGGTCGAGTTGGTCTTTGGGTTGGGGTTGGCGATGCGCATCCCACCAAAGCCGCCCAAGAGGCAGCGAATGAAGTTGAGGAATTGGGATTCACCACGATGTGGGTCCCCGAGGCCGTAGGTCGTGACGTGTTTGTGTCGTCGACCAACTACTTGGCCGCCACGAAGACTCTGAAAATCGCCACCGGGATCGCCAACATTTATGCCCGGGACCCAATGACTACCAATGCCTCAACGCGTACTCTCGCTGAGGCCTATCCCGACAGGTTTCTGCTCGGTCTCGGAGTCAGCCACGGGCATTTGGTGGCTGGCATCCGCAAGCACGATTACTCAAAACCGCTCTCTTACATGTCGGAATACCTCGACCGCATGGATACGGCGTTGTTCATGGCTGTTGGCCCGAAAGAAACTCCGCCTCGCGTGCTCGCCGCGCTCGGCCCCAAGATGCTGGAGCTTTCAGCGACCAAGGCACTTGGTACGCACCCATACTTCACGACCCCCGACCATACCCTTATGGCTCGCGAAGCCGTTGGGCCTAATGCACTCGTGATGCCCGAGCAAATGGTGGTCTTGGAAACCGATCCCGAGAAGGCCCGCGATGTCGCTCGTTCCAAAATGAAGATTTACTTGGGTTTGCCGAACTACACCAACAACCTTCTTCGTATCGGCTTCACCGCTGAAGATTGGGCCGATGGAGGCAGCGACCGTCTTGTTGACGCCATTACGTGCTGGGGCTCCGTCGACAAAATCGTCGCCCGTGTAGCTGAGCATCACGCCGCCGGTGCTGATCATGTTTGCATCCAAGTCCTGCGGGCAGACAACGAATTCCCCCGAGCCGAATGGAAACAACTCGCCGACGCTCTCCTCTAGTCCGTGTTCGCGGAAGTGATCGTGCAGGGCTTTCGGTGCAATTTCTCAAATTCCGTAACGTTGCTGGGATCTGAGGAAAACGCTGGCTGATTCCTTCCATCGCACGGAGTGGGTCCGGTTTTTTCCTGGGTCTGTTTGCTCAGGAGCCTTCCGCGTAACGGACGATCTGAACCTGCGTTGTCGCCCAATCGGCAATGGTGGAGGTTATGGTCGGGTGAAGGTCGTTTCGTTGAATCAGTGTTTCTACATCACGAGTTGAAGAGCCATCGCGTGCGGCAGTGAGTGCTTTGGTTGCGGCTCGTCGTCGGGAAGCTTGAAGCGGATCTTGCTCGCGTTCCATGCGCTCCCAAGCTTTGTGTTCGCGTTGCAAAAACGTAGGCGTACGAAGCAATTGACGTTGGTCAAGCCACGGAATGGCGGTGCGCACTACGAGGGTGTTGTTGGCAAGGTACGCCAGCTGGAAATAGCAGAGCCGGGCGACTGATCGAACAAACGGTGATTGGCGCCCGGTTTTCGTCCCCAACCCAATGAGCTGTGCAAAGTCGTGCGGCACTAACCCGTAACCCTGGGGTGATGTCTCTAACCCATAGGCGGTGCATCGCAAAAACCAGGCCGCAGCCGGACCAAGCAGCCCAAGCCAAAACCTCTCCACATAGGCACTTCGTGGATCATGGCCCAACTCAGCCAGAACATCATCAGTCCACAGACGAATTTGTAACGGTTGGCGATTTGCCTCCAACGAAACCAGTAACGAAGCAAGCTGATCTTCTAACTTCTTAGAAGCAGCATGTTCAGCACGACCATCGTGCGGGAGAAGATCCGTATCGCTAGTTTCGGCCGACTTCGTGCTGGCTGGCGGCGAAGAAGCGGAACGGAGTGCCGGAACGTGAAGACTTTCGAACTTCGGATCAAAATCGTTTGCAAGGGCATGAGCGGTGGACATTGGTACTCCAAATTGCTGAGGAAAGCGTTGAGGGGGAAGTTGCAGGCAGTTGATGCTTTGCTGTGCCACTGCCGTACTTTTCAATTCACGACGAAAAGAAAACTGGAGCAGTAGCGCCTTAGTTGTGCGAAGGTGAATGCCATGGTCGGTCACATGAGCGGTTCGGATCAAGAGGTCAACGCAGCACAGCGCGCTCGTGACTACCTAATGAACGCAAAACGGATCGTGGTGTTAACCGGTGCGGGCATCTCAACCGATTCGGGTATCCCGGATTTCCGTGGCCCGGAGGGTTTGTGGACGAAGAACCCCAAAGCGGAGCGGACGTCTAACCTCCAGCACTACCTCAACGATCCTGAAGTTCGAGAGATTTCCTGGCAGAACCGCTTGCACTCCCCGGCTTGGGGCGCTCAACCAAACGAAGGTCACCGCTCGCTCGTTACGCTTGAGCAATCCGGGAACCTCCACACACTGGTAACGCAGAACATCGACGAACTGCACCAGGCTGCGGGTTCCTCACCGGAGATCGTGGTTGAAGTGCACGGCTCAATGCACCGGGCGATGTGCTGGAGCTGTCAACACGAGTGGCCGATGACGGTTTTCCTCGATCGGGTACGCGCTGGCGAAAGCGATCCCTCCTGCCCTGATTGTGGAGGCGTGGTGAAGTCAACCACGATCAGCTTTGGCCAAAACCTCGTTGAAGCAGACCTTGTGCGCGCGTATGAAGCCGCGGCAACGTGTGATTTGTTGCTCTGTATCGGCAGCACGCTATCGGTGGGACCCGTCAATCGGATGGTGCCGATGGCCCAAACTGCGGGCGCGACCATCATTATCCTCAACGCCCAACCCACCGAAATGGACCACCGCGCCACGGTCATCCTCCGCGCATCAATAGGTGATGTCCTGCCCGCAATCGTGTCTTAGGTGCAGGGCGGAGCCAGCAGGTGTCTGCCTTAGTTCTTCCAGAAAGCAATCGACTGCTTGTGCCTTGGAGGAATAGCTCGGGCCTAAGACCAGTTGAACCAGGTGAATCCCGACTGAAATGGTCGGAATTCGACGATTTCACACGCACTAGGATACGGATATGGCTTCTTTTCGAGACTTGTTGGCTGCGGCCAAAACCCAGATCACTGAGATTGATACGGCTGCGGCTGAGGCACAAAGGCTTGCTAACCCCGCCACCATCGTGCTCGATGTTCGTGAACCCGATGAGTACGAGCAAGGCTCCTTGCTTGACGTGATTCACATTCCTCGTGGCCACCTCGAGGCACAGATCGAAAACAAGATTGCCGATCATGATGCACCGGTCTTGGTTTATTGCGCCGGAGGAGTCCGCTCGGCGTTTGCCGCGAAAACCCTTGGTGAGCTGGGCTACACCAACGTGCTCTCCGTCGCCGGTGGGTTTGGCAAGTGGAAGAACGAAGGCCGTGCCTGGAAGGTCCCAGCAGCGCTGAGTGGCGAGCAACGCAACCGCTATGCCCGCCACCTATTGCTTCCTGAAGTCGGCGAAAAGGGCCAGCAAAAACTGTTGGACTCCAAGGTCTTGATGCTCGGTGCTGGTGGGCTCGGTTCGCCCTCGGCTCTGTATCTCGCCGCCGCGGGAATTGGCGAAATCGGGGTGATCGACATGGACGTGGTTGATGCCTCGAACTTGCAGCGCCAGATCCTGCACAACATGGACCGCATCGGCGATCGCAAAGTTGACTCGGCCAAGAAGACCCTCACGCTGCTCAATCCTGATGTCAACGTAGTCACCTACGACACGCGTCTCGGGGCTGACAACGTGCTCGACATCATCGACGGCTACGACCTGATTGTCGACGGAACCGACAACTTCCCAACGCGCTACCTGCTCAATGATGCTTCACTAAAGAAGAAGATCCCGGTGGTGTTTGGCGCGATCTTCCGTTTCGAAGGCCAGGTCTCCATCTTCGATCCCTACAACGGTCCTTGCTACCGCTGCATGCTTCCCGAGCCTCCTCCAGCCGACATGGCCCCATCGTGCGCTGAAGCGGGCGTACTTGGCGTGCTGCCGGGCATTATTGGTTCGCTCCAAGCCATGGAAGGCATCAAACACATTTTGGGTCTCGGCGAATCATTGTCAGGTCGTCTGCTCACGTACGATGCCATGGAGCAATCGTTCCGTACGTTCAAGATCCGCCGCGATCCCAACTGCCCGGCCTGCTCGATCGACCCCGCCGACATCGTGATCGCCGAATACGACGAACTCTGCATGCCTCATCGTCATTAAGGCGATTCTTGGTTTTTGTGAACGGGCGAGGCAAACCGGTTGCGGTTTTGCTTCGCCAAAGCCACCCCGCAGGCGGGGACCCCGTCATTGCACGCTACGCAAATTCCGCAACCCGTCCGCCTCCCCCTCGCGCCTTGGAAAAATCACCATGCCGTTTCGTCAAGGGGATTTGGTGGGTGGACTGATCGGTCGTGCAGTTCAGGACCGCGGAAGCGATTGGCCGAAGAGAGCATGATCGCCGGTGGTCCGAGCCTTGCGTTGGAGGATTGTTAGTTGGTTGACTCATCGGTATAGGCCACGCGTCTTTGGTGTCCTTTCTTTGGAGGTTGCTGGGTTCGAAAAATGTTGTGTTTCGAGGTAGGTTCCGGGTATGACTAACCAGATGCCCGGAATTTCGCTTACTGCTTCGCCTACCAAGAGGCTGAAGACGATTGAGGTGGGGAAGCGGATTGAGGCCGCGGGGTTTTCGGGGATTTATGCGCCGAGCTTTGGGGACTGTTTGGGTTTGTGTTTGTCGTTGGCGCATGCGACTTCAACGATTCGGCTCGGGACCTCGATTCAGCCGATTTATTTTCGGCATTCAACCGAACTGGCGCTAACGGCTGCGTATTTGCACGAGGTTAGTGGCGGACGGTTTTCTCTTGGGATTGGTGTATCTCATGCGCCGGTGCACAATTCGTTGGGTGTGACCGAGCAGGTAGGCAAGCCGCTGAGTGATACGCGCGCTTATGTTGCTGCAATGCGCGATGCGGTAAAACAAGTGGGTGAGCTTCCGCCGATTGTGTTAGCAACGCTGCGCAACAAGATGCTCGATTTGGCTATTGAGATTGGCGACGGCGCGGTTTGGGCCAACGCTTCGCTTTCCGCCATAGCGAAGCAAGCGGCTCGAATTCCGGCTGATCGGATCGCCGCGGGGTTTCATATGGGCAACATGCTCCCAACCGTCGTCCTCCCCGAAAACCCTAGCGACGAACAACTTGCTGCGGCTGCTGACATTCATCGACGGACACTTTCGATGTATGTGCGCCTACCGAACTACCGCAACTATTGGCATGACAACGGCTACGCCGACGAAATGGATGGGATCGCCCAAGCCCTGGAACGCAAAGACCGTGATGCCATTCCGGCACTCATGACCGATCGTTGGCTGGCCGATTGCACCCTGACCGGAACCGCCTCGCAAATCCGTGAAGGCGTTGATGCCTGGATGGCAGCTGGCATCTCAACGCCGATTCTCGTACCTTCCTCTATCTCCGGCGGCCAATTTGTCGCCTTGGACGAACTTCTGGCGGTGTACGGCGGCTAATGCTCGAAAACCACCCAACTAGGCCACCCAACTTCGGGGAGGGCCGGGTTGGGTGGTGGGGGTGGGTGGTTTTCGCCAACCTCCTTCCGGTTGAGCCGCATCTGAAGCTGGATCGGGCCATCAAGCAGAACTTGTCCGGCGGGCGCGTCATGATCTGCGAGCCGCTAGTTGCAGGTTGACCTCAAGGCCAGCGGCTGGACGGTCGATGGTTCCTCAGTGACCGCCGTGATCAGACCTGCTGTTGCGCTTGAGCGGAGCTCGATCGCTGCGCTCATCGACGCTGGCGTGCGGATATCCACGGGTTTGGCCGTGTGCATGGTTCCGGTCTGCGGGGCAATCCAAAAGCCAAGTTGGACGAAGCAGAGCCTTGTTTTGATCGACATTCCCATGATGCTGGTAGGCATTTTTGGAGCGCTACGGTTGATTCTGCGGGGGAAAACCTCGAACCTGCTTACCAAGTTTGGGCTCGTGTACCTGGTCGGACAGTTGCTCTCGCTGGCATCAACACCAACCTCCAACGGAGTGCTGCAACTCACCAGGCTGTTTGCCTCGTTGATCATCATTGAGGAACTTGGTTCACTTCCCGTGTCTGTTCGGGCCAAATTCGAACGGCTTCTCATCGCCTTGAGCGTTGCCGAAACGGCGCTGGTAGTCGCTCATCATTTCCTGGGTCGTGCTGTGGCGTCGAACTTTATCGAGGCCTATTCGTCACCGTTCTCCACCGACGGTGCCATGCACCCCGAAGGCTCCTTCCAACACTGGTACATCCTTGCGGCCTTCGCGTTGATGATTGGTGCAGTAGCGGTGAGCGGTGCGATGCGCGGCACGCTCTCAGGTCCGTGGGTGTTGGCGGGGGTTGCTCCAGCCGGGTTCTTTGCACTCGCTTCCGTCGGACGAAATGCTGCTGTGGGCGCGATAGTTCTTGCGGTTTGTCTGGTTGTTGGTTTGGTTCGAATTCCAAACCGTCGAAAAGTGTTGGGTTGTGCGCTGCTCGTTTTGGTGATCAGTTCGGGGTTTGGCGTGTTCAGTCAACGCAACGCCTGGGCCGGCCGAGCTTCGAGTGTTAAGACCGTTTCAGCGATTGCAGATCGCAACCAGAAGATCCAACAGGCACTTGAGCTTTGGAAGACCGATCGGATCGCTGGTGTCGGTGTGGGCAACTACATGGCGGCATTGGAGAACTCACCTGCCCGCTCACTCGACCCGCAGTTTCTACCGGTCCATAATTATGCCCTCTTCGTTCTCGCGGAATCGGGCATTTTGGGCATTGCCGCTGGAATCCCGCTGCTCGGGCTCCTCCTAGCTCGTCTGCGAAAGCGACCGATTCTTACCGCAGCACCGGTACTGGCTATCGCACCGTTCCTAGCCTTTGACATGCTGTTCGCCGACATCCCAACCGGAATCTTGATGCTCGCCGTCGGCCTCGGCTTCTTTGCCTGTCAAGCCGACAACGCAACTATGGGCGAACGAGCGCTGCGAATCCAGCCTGCCACGACCTAATTCTCTGTGTGCATAGCAAATCCGCACCGGTTGCCGTTGCTCAAACCTGTGGGATTGGGTGTTTGTTAACAACCTATTCTCACAGGTTCCGACAATCTTGCAACTAAGCGTTTGGGGTGACGAGGTACTTTTCGCCGGTGGCTTGACGGGCGTAGTCACGAATGGAATCAAGCGAAAGTGTGTCGACGAGGGACACCCGGGCCGTGTAGTGACTGGCGAAGGTGGTGGTGATTTCGGCAGCGACTCGTTCGCGAAGCACGTTGGTTGCCTCGG
>JAYSVF010000338.1:0-2807 GCA_043718695.1 Acidimicrobiia bacterium
CCAAAGTTGGCGGCCTTGAGGTTGTCCATCGCTCGGATGGCCATGTCCCACGAACCATCGCCACGCACCGCATCATTGGTTTCACGATTGGCCCCATCAAGGGAAATTTGTATGTCCACATAGTCTGAACCGGCCAGACGTTTTGCTGCTGCTTCATCAATACGAGAACCATTGGTAGAGAACTTCACGCCTACGCCACTCGCAACGCAGTAATCAATGATCTCGAAAAAATCGGGCCTTATCGTCGGTTCCCCGCCACCGATATTGACGTAAAACACCTGGAGCTTCGCCAATTCATCCACAACCGCTTTGGCCTCAGCCGTACTCAACTCGCCCGGATCCCGTCGGCCAGAGCTGGAAAGGCAATGAATACACGCCAAGTTGCACGCATAGGTGAGTTCCCACGTAAGACAAATTGGGGCATCGAGCCCACTCTTCAGTTGTTCAACCAATGCAGCCATAACGTCCCCCAGTGTTGCGAAATAACAACCCCAAACCTACACGCGCACCCGCCGCTTCACCTTTGGGCGCGATTCCTGTCGAACTAAGCGGATTTCATCCCTAATTCAGCGGAGACGGGGATGAGCATGTTTGATTGGGCGAGCGATTCCAAGGCGGTGAGGTATTTGGGGCGCGAGCGTTCGGTAAGTCCGGCGGCTGTGAGGGCGTCGTTGAGGGATGGATGGGTCCCGAGGTCTCGAACCAGGGTGACCATGCGAGGTGATTTGAGGAACACCAGTTTTCGGTTGCCATAGTGATACGCCAGTGCACCAAAGGGTTCGGGCCGTAACGCCACCTTGGGATGCAGCTTGTAGGCCCTGGCCGGGTCAAGGGTAATGGGAAGATTTCCCGGGCTGGCCTGGGAGGCGTCGAGCACCGTTTGGTTGACCACCGGTTGGCCAGGCAACGAATTTGGGAGGGCGACGTTTGCTGCGGGCGTGCTCATTGAGAGCAACGTTACTGGGGAGGGAGCCGCGACCGAGTAGACCGCAACGGGAGCGCCAGTGTTCCTTCGTCGTTGGGCCCTTTGAGGGTTCACAAGGAAGGAAGGTGGAACGCCGAAGGTCGATGGCAACGAAAGAATGGACGTTCTCTCCGTTGCTGGATCCAAAAAGATAGGTTGAAAGGAATTCGTGGAGTTCTCGGAGGGTTAGTGCAGTGAATCGCAGTTTGGGCGCGTGTGTCCGATGTGCATTTCTTGAGCTGAATGAATATTTTCACAGGAAGGGCGCACGCGCCCGAACTTCGAGAACATGCACTAGGCCGCTGTCTTGCCTAACCGATGGGAACCGTTTTACTCTCAGTCGATTCGAGTTGCCAGGTTTTGAGAGTTTCGAGCGGAAGGGCCTTGGAGAAAAAATATCCTTGACCAAACGCGCAGCCAAGTTCCACCAGTTTTTCTAGCTGGTCCTTCGTTTCGATCCCCTCAGCGACCGGGGCAAGTTCAAGTGAGGAGGCCATAGCGATAATGGCGCGGACGAGCGTGGCATCGGATTTTGCATGGATGGCCTTCACGAAAAGCTGATCGATCTTAATGATATCGAGGGGAAAGCTGTGGGCCGCGGCGAGCGAGGAGTAGCCAGTCCCAAAGTCGTCAAGCGCCAACTGAATACCACGTGCGCGTAGGGTGTGCACGTTCTTGATGACCGAGGACGAATCGGAGAGAGCGGTTCTTTCGGTTATTTCGAGAACAAGTCTTCTCGGGTCCAGATGGGACCGCGCCAAAATCGCCGTCACCGTGTCTACGAAATCGGCAGCAGCGATTTGTTGAGGGGAAACATTCACGTGCAACTCAAGCGGTTCACCCCTGGCGTTTGTTGTCGGGGCGATGTCGATGCAGGCCTGTTCGAGTGTCCAGGCGCCAATCGAGACAATCGCACCACTCTCCTCCGCGAAGGGTACAAAACGATCCGGACCGAGCCGGCCGAGCTCAGGATGGTTCCACCGGATGAGGGCTTCAACACCAACGGTTGTCTGGGAACGCAAAATCATGATCGGTTGGTACTCGATGACCAGTTCATTTTGGGCCACCGCGAGTTCGAGTCCGGTGATGATCTGCAGACGTTCGCGAGCCGAATCATCCATGCCGGGTTCAAACAATTTGTGCTGTCCCTTCCCGGCGTTCTTTGCTTGGTACATCGCAACATCAGCGCTTCGCAACAACTCTTCGAGCGGTACTCCCGCGGCCGCAGCAGCTACGCCGACGCTGGCATGGATGTGCACCCGCCGACCATTGATTTCCATCGATGGGGCCATGTTTGCCGAGATGCGCTCGGCGACCTCTAGGGCTCGTTGCCTCGTCGCTCCTATACTCAGCACTATGGCGAATTCGTCGCCTCCCAGGCGGGCGACCAAATCATCTTCTCGGACCGCATCGCGAAGCCGGTTTGCCACCTCAATTAAGACATCGTCACCTGCTTTGTGACCAAGACTGTCGTTGATGATCTTGAAATCATCAAGGTCGATAAGCAATAACGCTCGGTCGTTTCCCGTTGACTGTTTGAGTACGAAATTGAGCATGGCCCTATTCGCTAGCCCGGTAAGGGAATCGTGATTGGCCTGATGGCGAAGTTCTTCTTCGAGACGGGTGAGTACCCCTAGCGAGCGCTCGAGCTGACTGTTTTCGACGCCGATGGCTACCTGTTTGCCAAGCAGCTCAAAGAGTCTTCGATTGTCTTCGGTGAAGGGGGATTCATTGTCACCTTGATCCGCCATGATGAGAAGTCCGCTTGCTTCATCGTTAACCGTAAGTGTATATATCAATGCTTGGTTGGCCAGGATCTGATCAAGGAGCTGCAGTTCGCTTG
>JAYSVF010000339.1:0-6561 GCA_043718695.1 Acidimicrobiia bacterium
AGCCTGCGCAGAATTGATCGTTGGTCATAATCCACACCGGTATGAAGCTCGAGCAGGTTGCCCTTGTACTCCTCGGGATTACCCATGCCATAGATACAACTGACCGAAGCAACCACGATCACGTCTTTACGCGTGAGCAGACCGCTCGTGGCGGAGTGACGTAACCGGTCAATCTCCTCGTTGATTGAAGAGTCCTTCTCGATATAGGTGTCACTAGAGGCGATATAGGCCTCAGGCTGGTAATAGTCGTAATAGCTGACGAAGTACTCCACGCGGTTCTCCGGGAAGAACTCCTTGAATTCATTGGCCAACTGCGCGGCGAGCGATTTGTTGGGCGCCAAAATCAATGTGGGCTTCTGCACCTGCTCAATCGTCCAAGCAATCGTGGCTGATTTACCCGAACCGGTAATACCCAGCAACGTTTGGAACCGATCACCACGACGAATGCCCTCCACCAAACCCGCAATGGCTTGTGGCTGATCGCCCGCTGGAGAAAAATCAGAAACAACCTTGAACGCGTTAGCCATTGCTCCAGTGTACGGAACCCCTATGACAAGAAATTGACCGGGTTGACCAGAATCCACCAACAACCTTGTTTGAAACGTCGGTACGACAACGATATCGACAACGGCCAACCACAACGGCCCACAACCACCTCGATACCCGCCTCCGGCGAAGGTGATCGCTACTCAGCCTCAACCGGAGGAAGTGAAGGAGGTGAAGGGGGTGAAGGGGGCGAAGGGGGCGAAGGGGGCAAGGTAGCAATCCACGCCCAAACCTTGTCTACCTCACCGTGAAGCGCTTCCAGATCACCCGAGTTATCAATCACAAAGTCAGCCGCAGATAGCCTGGTGGCCCGATCAACTTGTGCCGCCACCCGGGAACGAGCATCCGCCTCAGAAAATCCACGGAACTGTTGTAAACGACCAACCGCCACCTCGGGATCAACATCTACAAGAATCCGTCCGACCATGCCCGCTGGGCCCTTCCCCATCAACAGTGCTGCGTCATACACAACAACCCGCTCGGTTCCCCGGTGTGCATTGGTTTGCGACAACACTTCAAGGCCAATGGCCGGGTGCGTAATGGCATTCAACGCCGCAAGTGCCTCAGCATCACCAAAGACGATTGAGGCCAGAGCTGGTCGGTTCAAGGCACCGTCAGGCAACAACACCTCCAACCCGAACCGCGCAGAAATCGCCCCCAAGCCAGCAGAGCCAGGGGCCACAACCGCACGAGCAATCAGATCGGCATCAACAATTACTGCCCCAAACTCCGCCAAACGGAGCGAAACCGTCGACTTTCCAGCACCAATTCCACCCGTCAACCCAACCAATTTCATACCGCAAACCATCCCTTGAAACCAGCAAAGGTGTCAAGGCGACTACAGGAACAAAGCAACCGCATTCAGGTTGATCGCCCAATCCTCCAATCTTCTTCCCAATCGTCCCAATCTTCGCAATTTGAACGTCAACCAAGAACACCCAGTTTAGAAAAGCAAAAGAGTCAACAACGCGGGTATGCCAGGAGTTTCGTGGGTTGGGGTCAAGAAGTGTGCCCGATTGGTCGAAGCACTCCCCATCATGGGATCGCTTGCGGTTGAAACCGCCTTAAAAGATGGCGTCGCTGAACCCGGCAACGCGGCCTCCGATCGCCCCTTGCTTCCCGACGGCATTTCCCTTGCTTCGGCAATGCCATCGGCCTCTGCTTCGCTCGGCAGAAGCGGTCTAGGACCCTCCAAACGGCGACCAACGGACCGGATCCACCTCGCCGCACCATCTTCGCTTCGGCCCACACCCCAAGCGCCAGAAAGCCGACAAGACCTTCTTCGCCCGTTCCAGATTCTCATCATCGTGGTCCGATGGGTCTGCCTGTTTGTCGGCTCACTCCTTATTGCCACAACCCCTGCCGAACACACGCAACGCACCAGCTTCGTCTTTGCCACCATGGCCGTATGGACGGCATTTCGCACCGTCCGCCCTATTCGAAACTGGGGATTCCAACTCGGCACCGCCACCTCCGTGGTACTCGAATTAAGTCTGGCCGTATCAGCAGTTTGCGTAACTGGTTACTGGGAATCGCCCCTGGCCTTTCTGATCCTCCCCGGAATCCTCGTCGGCGGATTTTCTCAAGGCGGACCACTCGTTGTGGGATACGGAACCTTCACCAGCATGATTGTGACCCTCACCGCTTCATTGAACGGCGAACATCAATCACTCCAAGATTGGCGAAGCAGCGGCCAATGGGGCATCGAACTCATGCTCGTCGCCCTTGTCGCCGGGCTTGGCCACCGGGTACTCTCCGACACACTCGACCGAGAAACCGCGGCACTCAGCACCATGGATCGGCTCACCACCGCCAACTCCCTGTTGTACTCCCTGCACCGAGTGGCTCAGACGCTGCCTGAATCACTCGATCTTGACGATGTGTTTCGCTCCACCGTAGACAACGCCCGGGAGCTCTTCCACCCCGACTCGGTAGTCATCTTGCTCCGCCACGAAACCCTCGATGCTTGGATCGTTGGACGAGCAGACGGCGTACGGCTGCCAGCAATCATTGGCCGCAGAGAAGCCCCGCCAGTGCTTGATGTCGTGCACCGCTCCGTTCTACCAGTTCGCCTCATTGAGCTTCCAGCTGAGCAGCGTGGCACCCTCTCCGAAGGCAGCATGAGTGGCATTTATGTCCCCCTACGAGCCCGTAACTCCATCATTGGCATGTTGGCCCTCGAATGGAACCTCGAATCACAAGACACCAATGATCGAGCAGACCTCATCCGCAGCTTCGCTGAACCCGCCGCCGTGGCCATCGACAACGCCCGATGGTTCGGCCGCATTGGCACCGTAGCCGCCGACGAAGAACGCATCCGCATAGCCCGCGACCTCCACGACCGAGTGGGCCAATCCCTTGCCTACATTGGATTCGAGCTCGATCGTTTAGCCAAAGTCGCAGAAGGAAGCCCACTCGCCCCCCAAGTCATGCAGCTACGCACCGACGTGCGCGGCGTAGTGGGCGAAGTACGCGAAACCCTCTATGACCTTCGCACCGACGTGGAAAAAGGATTCATCATTACCGTTCAAGAATTCTTGGACCGAGTAGCGCAACGAGCCGAACTCAAAGTGCAGTTCACCCACCGCCAGACGGTTGCATTACCGTTCCGTCAAGAACGCGAAATGTGGCAAATCGCCAAAGAAGCCATCGTGAACGTGGAACGCCACGCCAAAGCCACCGACCTTCACGTCCTGTGGGACTGCAACGGCAGCTCTGCACTGCTAGAAGTCATCGATAACGGACGAGGAATGACTCGCGGCGAAGGCCGGGTGGACTCCTACGGGCTTCGAGGACTGTACGAACGCGCCGGTGCCATCGGTGCGCATTTAGAAATTCACGGAGAACAGGGTCAAGGAACCACTGTTCGATGCCGATTGGAAACACTATGAACGTTGCACCCCCAATGACGATCGATACACCAGTGCGCCCTGCGACGGCTAGACCGTTACGCCTGCTGCTGGTTGATGATCATCGCATGCTCCGCGAAGGCCTCCGCCGCTCCATGGAACTCTACGGATTCGATGTCGTTGCAGAAGGTTCTGACGGCGAAGAAGGCGTAAGACTCGCCCAGGCTCTGCGCCCCGACGTTGTACTTATGGACGTTTCAATGCCCGTCATCGACGGTGTCGAGGCAGCCCGAAGGATCCGCCAAGTTTCCCCCGAAACCCAAGTGGTCATGCTCACCATGCACGCCGACCGTGAAGTACTCGCCAAGGCCATCCGCGTAGGTGCGGCAGGCTATTTGGTCAAAGACTGCTCGACCGACGAAGTAGCCGACGCGGTACGTGCCGCCTCCAACGGAGAAGGATCCGTATCGCCAGAGTTTGCGAAATCAATGCTGCGCGAAGCCAAGTTCCCGCTCCCAGACAAACCCGGCGAGTCCATCATCTCAAAACGTGAAGAGGAAGTTCTCCAGCTCATCGCCGACGGCCTCTCCACGGTTGAATGCGCTGCAAAGCTCTACATCTCGGTGAAGACCGTAAAGAATCATCTCGCTTCGATTTACCAAAAGCTTGATACCGCCGATCGCACCCAAGCCGTGGTTCGTGCCGTGCGCATGGGGATCATTCGTCTCGACTGAATCACCTCAAAACGGTTTCCAGAGCCGCTAAACCCTGCGGACTCGCTCCCGCTGCACGACACCGAGCCACGACACCGAGCCACATCACTGATTCAACACGGCGATGCTGCGGGTACGTAAATCCTGCTCGCCTTTTCTCTTCTGCTTGTTGCTACTACGCTCAGCACCGTGATCTACGACAGCATTCTCGAAACCATCGGACGAACCCCAACGGTGCGCATCAATCGCCTTGCACCCGAGGGCGTCACCATGTACGTGAAATGCGAGTTTTTCAACCCGCTTCATTCCGTCAAGGACCGGCTTGCGATCGCCGTCATTGAAGACGCTGAAAAGCGCGGGATCCTAAAACCCGGACAAACTGTTGTTGAAGCAACCTCAGGCAACACCGGCATATCGCTGGCGATGGTGTGCGCCGCCAAGGGCTACCCCTTCGTTGCCGTGATGGTCGAAACATTCTCGATAGAACGACGCAAGGTCATGCGTGCTCTCGGTGCGAAAGTCATTTTGACTCCAGCGGCCGAGCGTGGCTCAGGGATGGTCAGGAAAGCCTCTGAACTTGCCGAGAAGCACGGTTGGTTTCTCACTCGCCAGTTCGAAAACGAAGCAAACCCCGCGTATCACCGAGCAACGACCGGACCAGAAATTCTGAGCGATTTTGCAGGAAAGCGTCTCGACTATTTTGTGAGCGGCTGGGGTACAGGTGGCACAATCACCGGCGCCGGCCAAATGATCAAGCTTGCGCGACCCGAGACCAAGATCGTTGCGACCGAACCCGAAAATGCTGCGTTGCTCTCTGGTGGCACCTGGGCTCCCCACAAGATTCAAGGGTGGACTCCCGATTTCCTACCTGCGATCCTCGACCGTTCTGTCGTCGACGAAATTGTCACCGTCAGCGATGTCGAATCTGTTGAGACCGCCCGCGCCCTCGCCCGCAGCGAAGGTCTCTTCTGCGGAATTTCCAGCGGCGGAAACTTTGCTGCAGCGCTCAAGGTTGCCCAGCGTGCAGAGCCTGGCTCAGTTATTTTGACTGTCCTTACCGACACCGCCGAGCGCTACCTCTCGACCATTCTTTTTGAGGGAATCGAAGAGGGCAGCGACCCCGAACCATGAGTTCCAGCCGCTGGGAACCGGCGGGCAAACCTGCGGAACTGACCGCCAATAAGATCCAGCCAGTTGGAAACGCCCGTCGCTATGCCGCGGTCACCGACCCTTTTCCCATGCGATGCGGAAAGGTTCTCCGTGGCGCACAAATTGCCTACGAAACCTGGGGAGAACTGAACCCTGCCGCCGACAACGTGATGCTGCTTTTTACCGGGCTGTCACCGTCTGCGCATGCAGCTTCATCGGTCGACGACCCAACACCAGGTTGGTGGGAGAAAATTGTCGGCCCGGGATTGGCGATCGACACGACACGATGGTTCGTCATTTGCGTGAACGCGCTCGGAAGCTGTTTCGGCTCCACTGGGCCGGCGAGTATTAATCCAGAAACATCGAAGCTGTACCGCCTTGAGTTTCCCGAACTCGCCCTAGAGGACATCGCCCGAGCCGGTTACGAAACACTCCAGTTTTTGGGCATCACGCAACTTGCCGCAGTTATGGGACCGTCGTTGGGTGGCAGCGTTTCGCTGGCGTTTGTCGCGCTCTATCCTCACTTTGCGAAACAGCTCGTCGTTATCAGTGGAACCGCAGCCGCTTCACCCGTCGCCATCGCCCTTCGCTCGGTACAGCGCGAATCGATACTGCTCGACCCTCAATGGCAGCACGGCAACTATCCCATCGATCAGCCTCCAATCACGGGTATCAGGCTGGCTCGGAAACTTGGAACCATTACGTACCGATCGTCAGTTGAATGGGAGGAGCGCTTCGGACGTACGCGAATTCCTAACCAGCCCTCGACTGCCAATGACTTCGCCCCGGAGTTCGAGATTGAGGGATACCTCGAAGCGCAAGCAGAAAAGTTCGCACGCGCCTTTGATGCCAACTGCAATTTGTACCTCTCACGAGCCCTCGACCGCTTCGACCTGTCCGACCACGGCCCAAACATCGAGGTGTTCGCGCGTTCTGGTCTTGAGCGTGCCCTAGTCATCGGCGTCGAGAGCGACATGTTGTTCCAGATCGGCGAACAGGAGCGTCTCGCCGCCGAACTGAACGAAGGCGGTATAGAAACAACGTTCAACCGACTCGAGTGCCGAGAAGGACACGATTCGTTCCTCGTCAATACCGAGGCCTTTGAACTGGCGATCGGGAACTTCCTCAACACCTGATGCGTGTGATTTCGGTTTGAAGTTGCGCTTGGTGCTGAAAACTGATTTCCAAGCAGGTGCTCCCGATCCGGCTTGCCGGTTGGATAAGAGCACCGCCCGTTCGGGTGACGAAGTCGGCCCGGCGGCATTAGACAAAGGTGCTCCCGATCCGGCTTGCCGGTTGGATGA
>JAYSVF010000340.1:0-16275 GCA_043718695.1 Acidimicrobiia bacterium
CCAGGGCCATCGGTTTCTACCGATGCAGAGATCCTTGATTGGGTTTCCCGTGACAGCGAAACGGCTTTGCATCCTTCCTGCTCGTGTCGTATGGGCACCGATGAAATGTCGGTCCTTGATCCAAATTCTCTTCGAGTGCACGG
This sequence comes from Acidimicrobiia bacterium, assembly GCA_043718695.1. Classification (GTDB taxonomy): domain Bacteria; phylum Actinomycetota; class Acidimicrobiia; order Acidimicrobiales; family JANYDT01; genus JANMZO01. Next base: position 144 of record JAYSVF010000340.1, read on the forward strand.
CACGCAGGGCTTGCGAGTGGTGGATGCCTCAGCAATGCGTTACGTCACCAACGGCAATATCTACGCCCCTGTCATGATGCTCGCAGAAAAAGCCGCCGATCTAATCCTCGGCAAGACCCCACTCGCTCCTGAACACGTCGATTTTTACCGTCACGAAAACTAAGCCCGTAAACGACTATGAGGGCACGGTGCCCTACATTCTTTCGACCTTAGATCCGTTCGAAGTAACGCATCCGTTCCCACGAAGTGACTGTGGCCCCCCATGCTCGCCACTCATCTTTGGCGTAGTTCAGGACATGATGGTGAACACCGTCACCGAAGCATGCTTTGGCCAGGGTTGACTGTTCCCAGAGGTCGATTGCCTCGTTGAACGTCGAGGGAATTCGGGCGAGGTCAACCGCCGTGTAACCATTGCCGATATAGGGCTCGGGTGGTTCAATGCGGTTCTCGATCCCGTACAGGCCCGCCGCGATCGTGGCGGCGAACGCTAGGTAGCTATTGGCGTCGGCGCCGGGAATACGATTTTCCACGCGCATCGCGTTGCCGTGTCCAACTACCCGGAACCCCAAAGTCCGATTGTCCGTTGCCCAACCTATTCCGGTCGGCGCCCAGGAACCTGGCTGGTACCTGCGGTAGCTGTTTATGGTGGGCGCCGTCATTAGAGCAAATTCGCGTGCTGCGTGAATTTGACCGCCGATATACCAGCGAAACAACTCGCTCATCCCGTGAGCATCGTGGTCATACATCAAACTTTTCAGTTCTTCGTTAGCGATATCCCACAACGACGAGTGGATATGGCACGATGAGCCAGCGTCATCGAAATGCGGCTTTGCCATAAACGTTGCACTTCGACCATTCAACAACGCAAGCTCTTTCACCGCGTTCTTGAACAGCAAATTGGTGTCGGCCATCTCCAGTGCTTCTTGATAGGTGAGGTTCAGTTCGTGCTGACCCTTTCCCGCCTCGCCTTTTGAGAACTCCACCGGCATTCCTGCATCACGAAGACCCCTGCGGATTGCGCCGAGCACGTTCTCCTCCTTGGTCGTCTGCAGGATGTGGTAGTCCTCTACGTAGGGTGAATTCGGAGTAAGACCTACGTACCCATTTGCGTTGGCTTGGTCATAGGTTTCTTTGAAGAGGAAGAACTCAATCTCCGAGCCAATCTTGCAGTGGTATCCCTTGGCGAGCGCAGCTTCTGTTTGTCGTTGCAGGACACGGCGAGGCGATTCTTCAATGGGGGCTCCGGTGTCAACATCGACAAGGTCGAGCAAGACCACCGCCGTTTTTTCCAGCCACGGTAGGTAGCGAACCGTGCTGCGATCAACAACGCCGCGCATGTCGCCGTAGCCTTGGTCGTAGCTGGCGAATCGAAAGCCAGGCACTGGGTTGTTGTCGATATCGCAGGCAATCAGATAGTTGCAGTTCTCAGTTCCATCCCCGGCCACAACGTCAAGATAGAAGTGTCCATCTGTGCGCTTACCAATCAAACGGCCATGATAATCGCCGAACGCGGCGATCACCGTATCGATACGGCCTTCACGAATATCAACCTCAAGCTGTTCGTGCGGAATGTGGGTGTTCTGCGACATGGCCGTTCCTCGTCTGTGATTTGCTTGTACAGCTATTCGGGTGTGGTGTAAGCGGCAGTGATTCCGCCATCAATAAGCAAAGACTGACCAGTCATGAATGAGGAGTCATCCGAGGCTAGGAACAACGCGCCTTTCGCAATTTCGATTGCTTCGCCAAAACGGCCCATAGGGATATGCACAAGGCGCCGCGCGCGTTTGGCATCATCGGACAGAAATTTGGCGAGCAACGGAGTGAGTACCGGGCCGGGGCAAAGCGCATTGACGCGAATGCCTTGACGCGCATGGATCACGGCAATCTCTCGAGTCATTGACAGCACCGCCCCTTTGGAAGCCGTGTAGGCAACCTGGGGTGTAGCGGCGCCAACGTGGGCTACAAAACTGGCAACGTTGATGATGCTTCCGCCACCAGAGGCCAGCATCGCTGGAATGCCATGTCGGCAGCACCGCGCTACGCCGATGACATTTATGTCCAGTGTGACATCCCATGTTTCATCGCTGGTGTTGGTGACCCCGTCATCATCGCCAGGCGATATTCCGGCGTTGTTGTAAAGGACGTGGAGCCCGCCAAACGTATCGACAGCGTGCGCGATCGCTGCCTTGACACTGTCATCGTTGCGAACATCACAGTGCACATACGATGCTTGTCCACCGGCAGCTTGGATGGCCGCAGAAGCCTCGGTTCCATCGATGACATCGGCAATGACCACGTTGGCGCCTTCGGTGGCAAAGAGCTCGGCAGCCACACGGCCGAGGCCGCTTGCAGCTCCAGTTATGAGTGCAACTTTGCCATGGAGACGTCCGGTCATGATCTGATTTCCTCGGTTTAGCGCTAGTGATGTTTAGGGATGTGATTTGCGGGGCGGTCACGATGAAGACTGGTCGGCCTCCGAGCGATGGGACATTACTAGCACCACTCGAACGGCGCATGGGAACCGAACTAGCGATCAACTCACTCCAAGGCGGTGAACGCGATGAGGTTCGGAGTCGGTTCTAGGCTGGGATGGCTATGGCGACGATGAAGACGAAGCTGCGATTGCGGGATCTGGCCAATGAGTCCTTGGCTGGGTTGGTGGCGCGTCCGGCCCGGGCGGCGTTGACGGTGTTAGGAACGGTGTTGGGCATTGCTGCACTGGTGGCCACGTTGGGGGTGTCGAAGACGGCGGGGAACCAGATTGTTAGTCGATTTGATGCGCTTTCGGCCACCGAGGTGACAGCAGAACCCGCGAGCGCGCTCAGCGGGAATAGTTCATCGAGTATTCCGTGGGACGCGCAAGAACGCATGGAGCGCCTCAACGGAGTCAACGCTGCGGGAACCCTCAGTGAGGTGAGCACGGGCGGCGCTCTGGTGCGGTCGGTTCCCGTCAATGACACGTTGGAAATCACCGAGTTTCGGTTACCGGTTCAGGCCGTATCGCCGGGGCTGTTTGCGGCGGTGAAAACAACACTGTCTCAAGGCCGAATCTTCGATGCCGGACATTCTCTGCGGGCCGATCGAGTGGTGGTGTTGGGCCGCGCGGCTGCTGATCGCTTGAACATCGTTCGTGTTGATCAGCAACCAGCCATCTATATCGGTAATCGTTTGTTCACCGTCCTCGGCATTGTTGGTGACGTGGCCCGCTCGCCGGAGTTGCTTGACAGTGTGATCATGCCCGATGGAACGGCGAAGGCGATTTACAAATTGGCTGCGCCGCGATCAGTTCACATCGATGCCGCCGTTGGTGCCGCAACGCTGGTGGCTCGCCAAGCCCCGATCGCCCTCGATCCGAATGATCCAAGCCGCATCTCGGTGACTGCACCACCAGAACCAAAGCGGGTGAAGGAAGGCGTTGAGTCCGATGTCAACTCCTTGTTCCTGGCTTTGGGAGCCGTGTCCTTGCTCGTCGGCGCTATTGGCATTGCCAATGTGACGTTGGTTTCGGTGATGGAACGCACGGGGGAGATTGGGTTGCGCCGGGCTCTGGGTGCAGGCCGACGTCATATCGCCAGCCAGTTTCTCGCCGAATCCACGATCACCGGTCTCATCGGCGGAGTACTCGGTGCATCCATAGGCGTACTTATCGTTGTAGGGATTAGTGCCGCCCGTGAATGGACACCCGTCCTCGATAACTGGGTGCCGATTGGTGCTCCACTCTTGGGCGCTGTAGTTGGTCTTGTGGCAGGGATTTACCCTTCACTTCGAGCCGCCGGGCTGCAACCCGTAGAAGCTCTCCGCTCAGGCACGTAGGTGCCGTTGAGCAAGCACCCGATCGGTTCCAGCATCGGTGATGCGCGAACGAAAACCTGCTGCACGATTCAATTGGGTTTGTGTTAAGCCAGGGCGCGGCGTCCGCCGAGTTCGGCGAGGAGGTCAACTTCGCGGCCGCGCTTTACCCGCAGGGCCACCCAGATGCCTAGGCGCCAGATGCCGAGGGCGTAGATCGTTGAAGCAAACAGGCCGCCGCACAGGAACAAGAATGAGTGCGTGAAGTAGCCAATAGCGATGACGCCAACAACCGGGAGTGATGCAGCCATGAACGTCATGATCCCCACAATGGCAAGCACGCTTACTAAGCCGCCGTGACCGGAGTGGGAGCGCTTGTTGGAGTAAGGATTGCCCACATCGGGTTGGTTGAACGGGGCGATTACCGAGATTAGTGTGCCCACGCCAAGCGGAATGCCCCAGCACAGGAGCGATACGGCGGTAACGATCGAGAACTCAATCCAACCACCGGTCATCATGGCGAGCACGAACGCCGCGAGAATCGATGGGATGAACAGATTTGGGGTGGCGGCAACGCCTCGTGCGATGAGCTGATCTCTCAGCTTGATGCCAGCGGTCTGTTCCATCCACAGCGACGCCGAATCGGTGCCGAGTAAGTTATTGGTTGCATGAACACCAAACAGCATGGCGATAGGCGCACCCAAAACCGAGGCCGTGTTTGAGGATGAGAACCGCATGGATTGCATCAAGGCAATCACCGTGCCGATCACGATAGAAATGATCATCGAGGATCGACGCTGAGGTGATCGAATCAAGTACCGCAGTTCTTTTGCTACCAACACGGCGACGGGTTTCGTGGTCCAGCGTCGGAGAAACATTGGGATTACCCCCAGCCCGTCGAGTGTGCGCTCGCGGCGTTTGTGACGAACCGATTCCGTATCAACTAGTAGGAGGTCTATCCCGTACATCCAGCCTCGACCCAACAGCACAACGAGCGCGAAAACGGCAACTAGTCGCAGGGTGGCCGGAAGGTACGCATACCTATTAGCTTCCAGAATTGCAGAGGCGATTTGTCCGGGAGGAAGCCAGCGCAACCCTCGAAGAATTGCAGCCTTTTGTTCAGGTCCCAGGAATCGCATGGCCTGGGTTCCGAGAAACAGCGTGGCGGCACAGAGCGAGGCGAGGAGAACTGCGAGGTCTTTTCCTTTGCGCGAACGGCCAGCAAAGGCCAAACCTACGGAGAGCGCCCGTGAAGAGGTGAGGTTGAAGAGCAACACGAGGAATGCGCCGGCCAGAGCAAAAACGGCCCGGGCATCGCCATGCCAGTAACCAACGATCACGCCGACGAGGGTGATGATCGAGGCGAACGGCAGCGGACCAATGAGTGCCCCACCAACGAGCCCACTTCGCAGTTCGCGTTTGGTGAGAGGGAGCAGTGCCAACTTTGTGGGATCGAGGGCATCGTCAACACCACCGACAAGAAGGGGGCCGAAAACCCACAGTCCAAACAGAATGGTGCAACCCATCACCAGGGACTCGGTGGCATTTGCTCCGCCCTGTTGTGCAGCAGCGGCAAGTTTCGAAGCGCTATAGATAGAGCCGAAACCAGAAAGAGCAAGGAACCCAAAACCAAAAATCAGCTTAACGGGGGAGCCCGACATGGCACTGCGCATGATGCGCAATTTGAGCGAAAGCAGGGTACGAAGCATTTAGCTCACCTCCGCCATTTCTCGGAGTTCGTCTTCGCTGCAGTTGTCAAGGTCCCTTAGGTTTTCGTTCTCAAGGTTCCCGGTTTCAAGATTCTCGCTAGCTAGGTTCTCGCTAGCTAGGTTCCCGTTCGAGGGGCTTTGCACAGCCTCTATAGGTGACCATGGGATTGTTTGGTCATGCACCTGGACTGGAGCCCCGGGATGGCTCACTGCGTCGAAGAAGGCCTGTTCGAGGCGGCCCCCGTCGGCCACTTCAGTAACCGTTCCGGAACGCACGATTCGTCCCCGGTCAACAATGGCAACGTAGGTACACAAACGTTCCACGGTGGACATTACATGGCTAGAAAGAACCACCGTGCCTCCCGCCTCTTGGTAGGAACGCAGAACGTCTTGGAGTACGCGAACAGAAACCGGATCGACCGATTCAAACGGCTCGTCGAGGAAGAGGATTTTCGGGGCATGTACGAGTGCAGCAGCTAGGGCGATCTTTTTGCGCATTCCGGTTGAGTAATCCGCAACCAGTTCATCGGCGGATTGTTCAAAACCGAAAACGTCAAGAAGCTGCTCTGCTCGGGGAACTATGTCATCAGAACTGATGCCGTGGAGCAGGCCTACATAGACCAGTAACTCTTGGCCCGACAGGCGTTCAAACAACCGAAGATCATCAGGAAGGACACCCATAAGTTGGCGAACCGATGAAGGGTCTGGCCACACGTTGCGGCCAAGTATCTGTACCGTCCCCGCATCTGGGCGACACAGGCCCGTGATCATCCGAAGCATGGTGGTTTTGCCAGCGCCATTGGGGCCAACCAACCCAGTGAACGTACCGCGATGAATCGTGAGCGACGCACCATCTACGGCATCTTTGGTCCCGTAGCGTTTGCGTACGTCTACAAGCTGTACGGCTGGAGCCGAATCTCGTTCTTGTCGACTGAACACTTGTTCAACGTTGGTCGCGTTCGAACGATTACGAAAACCCAATTTCACCCACGAACCATCGGCGTTTCGCCGCGATACCTTGAGCGGCGAAGTTTGAATCAGGGTCCCCGATGTCGAGGCTGGGCGCTTAGGCCGTTTAGTCGATGAGGGCGGCGTACACGAGGCGGCGCAACTCGTTGCGTATTGGCCAGGTAGAGGAGGGCAACAGCTGCGTCATGAACACCACCGAAAGGTCTTCGACTGGATCCACCCAGAATGCGGTTGAAGCGGCCCCACCCCAGGCGAACTCGCCCTTAGAGCACGGTGACCCCGTGGCTATTGGATCGACTACCACCGAGAACCCAAGCCCGAAACCGGTGCCTTCGTTATTGGTTTCGCTGAACAGCGGGCGACCCACTTCAGACAGCAATTCACCGCCGGGAAGATGGTTTGACGCCATGAACGACAGCGTGCGATTCCCGAGCAACCGTACGCCGTTGCGGACACCACCACCTTGGAGCATTTCGGTGAAGATCAGATAATCGCCCAGGGTTGCAACCATTCCACCGCCACCGGAAAGCAGGATCGGTGGTTGCTCCGGACGCTTACCAAGTGCGTCAATCCGAAAAGCGGTTTTGGTTCCAGCTCGGGGAGCGTACAAAGCAGCAAAACGATCGGCTTGCTCATCGGTCGCCCAAAAACTGGTCTCGCTCATGCCGAGGGGCCCGGTGATGTTTTCGGCGATAAACACATCGAGTGATTGGCCAGAAACCACTTCGATGACACGACCAAGTACATCGGTGGCCACGCTGTAGTTCCACTCAGTTCCTGGTTGAAACAGCAGCGGCATACTCGCCCACGCTTCGCATGCCGCGGCAAGATCAACGCCCTTTGGTGTTCCCCACTCGTAGCCGGCCTGGCGGTAGAGATGGTCAATACCGTTGGCATTGGCGAAGCCGTAGGTTAGGCCCGCAGTGTGGGTCATGAGGTGTTTCACGGTCATTGGCAGGTTTTGAGGAACGGTGCCAGGATTCGTGGACGGCCCTCGTAGATAGACCCGGGATTCACCGAACGATGGGATGAATTTTGCAACGGGGTCGTTAATGTCGAAGAGCCCGCGCTCATAAAGCATCATGGCTGCAACCGTGGTGATTGGCTTCGTCATGGAGTAGATCCGAAAGACCGTGTCGGTTTCTACTGGCAGGCCAGCTTCCATATCCCGCATGCCGCTGGTGTGAACATAGGGCCGCTTACCATTACGGCTTATGGCGACGGAGTAGCCGGGCAGTTTCTGTGCCGTGAGATAGGTGTCGAGATGGGTAGCAATTCGGCCTAAACGGCTGGCATCAAATCCCGCTTCGGTAGGGTCGCAGGTGGGTTCAAGGACGGGCGATGACATGGTTCTCTCCGGAATGCAGGTTTGGTGTACAAGGCTGGCGTACAGGGTTTGGCTCAGGCTGCGCCACGTTAGCGGGCTTCAGGCAGCGGCGGTATTGAGGAGTTGCGCCAGATCATCCGCGGCACTGTTCGTGAGCGCATTCGACCGACGGATAAGGGCCATTGAGCGTTGCGTGAGCGGTGGGCCTTTCAGTGGCTTGAGTGGGTCGCTTCCCGCTTCTGCGATGTTTTTAGGCAGTACGCACCATCCCACGCCAAGGCGCACCATTTGGCGTAATACATCAGGGTTGGATGACTCAGCCACCGTGTTGGTGTTGGCTCCGCGGGTTAGTAACGCTCGTTCGATAAGTTCGCGGCTTTGTGATCCCGATGGATAGGTAACCCATGGTCCCCATCGATCGGGGTCCCATCCAAGAGAGGCCTTTGGCAAACCAAATGGTGGGTACACATACATTTGCTCGGCCACGAGCGGTTCGATCCGGAAGCTCGTGGATGCTCGGACCAAGATTGGATTCGGTGCCACCACAATGGCCAGATCGAGATCGCCTGACGCTACGCCCTGGGAAAGCGGCCCAGAAGAATCAACGACCAAGGTAGTGGTTACGTCGGGATGGGAGGTCCGAAACGTGGCGAGCGCGCTAGCGAACATTCCCAGCGCTGCGGTGTCGATCATGCCCACGCGGAGGTGGCCGCGTTGGCCTGTTTCGAGTTCGTGGAGCCGTTGATCAAGATCGTCGGTGGCGGCGATGATTCGATCAGCTACCTCGAGCACCAAGGCGAGTGCGGGGGTGGGTATACGGGCCCGGGTCCGGCGTTCGAAAAGCGCGACGCCAAGGCGACGTTCCACCTCGGCCACACCCTGGGAGAGTGCTGGTTGGCTCACGCCAAGTCGATGCGCTGCATCAGTCCAGGTTGGAGCACGGGCGGCCTCGCGGACATAGAGAAGCTGGTGAATAGAAAGGTTGGGAATCTCTCGCAGGTCGCGGTTGCTCACGAGAAGGTCGCCCTTTTACGAAGAATCATCCTTGGCAGTCTCATAAGAGAATCTTATGTGAAGTTCGTTTGCCCCAAGTAATTCCTTAGGAAATACTGTTCGTCATGACTTCAAACAAAAGCACGATTGCGCAGGCAAAAGGCAAGCTTGGGATTCTTACTCCCGGTATGGGTGCCGTTGCCACCACGTTGTATGCCGGTGTGATTGCCGCTCGTCAAGGTTTGCAGCCACCAATTGGCTCGCTCACGCAAATGGCGCACATCCGCCTAGGTAAGCGCGAAGAAGGTCGCAATCCACTCATCAAAGACTTCGTTCCGCTGGCCGGGCTCGAAGACATTGTGTTCGGCGGTTGGGATCCCATCAGCCCCAACGCACTGGAAGCAGCACAGACCGCAGGCGTAATTACCAAAGACGATCTTGCCCCGTTGAGCAAGGAACTCGAAGGCATCGTTGCCATGCCCGCGGTGTTTGATCAGCGCTGGGTTTCCCGTCTTGAAGGTGTACGAGTAAAGACTGGCGCCAACAAGTACGACCTTGCTCAACAGCTCATCGTTGATATCGAAAATTTCAAGACCACCAACAACTGCGACCGCATCGTTATGGTTTGGTGCGGATCGACGGAGGCCTACCAAGAGCCCACCGCCGTTCACGACAACATTGCCTCGTTTGAAGCCGGTCTCAAAGCAAACGATCCCAACATTGCGCCATCACAAATCTATGCGTACGCAGCATTAGTGAGCGGTGTCCCCTATGCCAACGGCGCGCCAAACCTCACTGTGGATCTGCCCTGCATGATTGAGCTTTCTGAACAACGCGGTGTGCCGATTTGTGGCAAAGACTTCAAAACTGGCCAGACGTTGATGAAGACGATTTTGGCTCCCGGCTTCAAGGCCCGCATGCTCGGTCTTCGTGGCTGGTACTCAACCAACATCTTGGGTAACCGTGATGGTGAAGTGCTCGACGATCCAGAAAACTTCAAGTCAAAGGAAGTCTCCAAGCTCGGCGTGCTCGACACAATCTTCCAGCCCGATCTCTACCCTGAGCTCTACGGCAACATCGACCACGTGGTCCGCATCAACTACTACCCACCCCGTGGCGACAACAAAGAGGGCTGGGACAACATCGACATCTTTGGTTGGATGGGCTACCCCATGCAGATCAAAGTCAACTTCTTGTGCCGTGATTCGATCCTTGCTGCACCACTTGTTCTTGACCTTGCCCTGTTCATGGACCTTGCGATGCGCGCAGGCAAGGGTGGATTGCAAGAATGGTTGAGCTTTTACTTCAAGGCTCCACAATCAGCGAACCCCGCTGGCCCTGAGCACGACATTTTTATTCAGCAGATCAAGCTGAAGAATACGTTGCGGGAATGGATGGGGGAAGAGGCCGTTACTCACACGGAGGCTTAGTGCTCCCGCCCTGGGCGAAACGTCAAGGGGTTTGCGAAGCTTCGGCACACACCCTCCCTATTCCGCCGGGCCTCCTTCGGAACCCGGACGGACGGCGCTCTTTTCCGACCGGCAAGCCGGATCGGGAGCACCAGCGAGCGGGGGCCCCGTGCGGCGAAACTGCTTCGCAATTCCCCTTGCCGCTTCGCCCTGGGCGTGGGGTCTCACTTGGCTCTGTTTGCGTGCCGCTTTGGTTTAGGGGGGTTTGATTGTGTGGGCCTTTTGCGGTTCTTCTTTGGGAGGGCCGTAGAGAGTGTTGGTCTGTGAGTGTTGGGTCTAGTGCGACAGAATTTTGTTGTGTGGATATGTTGCGGTTCTTCTTTGGGAGGGCCGCAACTTTTATTTTGATTGGTGGTTGAGCGGTGCTGCTGGAGGACTTGGTGGGGTTTTTGTGGTCGGTTTGGTTAGGCGTGGGTTAGGGCGGGGGTGGGGGTGGGGGTTGTTGATGCTGTTAGGGCGGTTTGGTAGGTGGTGGTGGCTAGGGCGGCTAGGTGGGTGGCTTCTACGGGTTTGGAGAAGAGGTAGCCCTGGCCTTTGTCGCAGCCTATGGAGCGGAGGGTGTCGGAGGTGCCGAGGTCTTCGATGCCCTCGGCAACGGTTTCTAGGCCGAGGGTACGCCCGATTTGAAGGACGGAATCAAGAAATGCTCGTTCGCCTTCTGAGGTTGCTAAGCGCGCATCGAGAAATGATTTGTCGAGTTTGACGATGTTGACTGGCAATCGTTTGAGATAACCCAGCGATGAGTAACCCGTTCCGAAGTCGTCAATGGCTAGGAGGCATCCAAGGTCACGGAACTTTTGAAGAACCACGATTGTTGCCTCGGGATCTTCCAGCAGCAAACTTTCGGTGATTTCCAAAACGAGTCGGGACGGATCGAGCCCCGTGCGAGCAAGCGCAGCTTCCACGTCACCAACAAGAGACGGATCTACCAGTTGGCGCGCCGAGAGGTTTACGTTCATACGTAGGGGAGCGGGAAGCAGCGCGGCTTGGGCCACGGCCTCGTCAAGGATCCAACGACCAATTTGAATGATGGTGCCGTTGTCTTCAGCTAGTGGAATGAAGTCGACGGGTGAAACCAGCCCGTGTTCAGGGTGACGCCACCGCAACAGTGATTCAAAACCGGCGACTCGGCCATCGGAAAGGGAAACGATGGGCTGGTAGACGGCTAGGAGTTGGTCGCGTTCTACGGCGTGGTGAAGTTCGGTGGCGAGGGTAACGCGCTGACGGGCCCGGTGATCCATCTCATCGATGTGCATTTGGCTTCGATCACGCCCGTTTGCTTTGGCGATCGCTAAGGCGGTGTCGGCCCTTCGGAGCAGGTCCTCTACATCGCCGTCACGTTTGGCTGAGGCAATACCAATACTTACCGTTGCTCGCACTTCGTTTCCGTTAATCGTTAGTGGCTGACGACAAGCATCGAGCATGCGTTCAACGACTGCCTCAAGAGAGCGAGTATCTGCCCCTGAGACGAGTGCCGCAAACTCATCGCCACCGAGCCGCGCAATGGTGTCACCTGGCCGAACACAAGCGCGCATACGACCGGCAATTGCTCGCAGAACTTCGTCGCCGGTTTCGTGACCAAGCGCATCGTTAATCATTTGGAACCGATCAATGTCCACCAACAGCATTGACACCGAGGTGGGCTCGGCCAAGGCCATGGTGGTGCGGTCGCGAAGAAGTGCTCGATTGGCTAAGCCGGTGAGATCATCTTGGAAACTTTGCCGTCGGAGCTGTTCGGAGAGTTCGGTCTGCGTACTTACGTCATGCCAAATCAAGGCAACGCCCCTGAGCGCAGCCGGACTCGAACCGGTGAGTTCAACAACTCTCTTCCGGCCGTCTGCGTGCAAAACACCAACGGTCATGGTTCGCGCTCGTTTGGTGGTCACGATCGATTGCAACACTTCGTTAAAGCCTTCGATATCGGAAGGATCGAGAAAATCGCGTGGATCTTTGCCGATCAGCATGTTGGGCGGCAAACCAAACAACGACGATCCCGATTCGCTCACTTCGGTGAAGAGACCATTGGATCCAACCACGCTGAGGACATCGGTGGCTTCTTGCACGATGGCACGGAATCGGGCATCTTGAGCGGCTTCGGCGGCTTGGATCGCAGCGCGTCGACGCGAACTGATCGCCCATGCGCCGACCAGGGAGACCAATGTAGCGAGGCCTGGCAAGAGGAGCCAAAGATCCCGGTTTACTCGTTGCTGTGCATCGGGTCCGAGGCGGTCAAGCCCGGCTCGAAGCTCGCGCATCGTCCCCTGCAGATTAAGGAACGCCGGGATGACTCGGTTCGCCGATGTATCTGCGGCGGCCTGGGGGTTTACGCCGATCATCGCAACCTGAAAGCTGGCGGCAGCGCTATAGATCTGCATCTGACGTTCGGTTTGCGCCACTGCCTGGGCGTCTAAGTTTCGCAGTCCGCTGTTTGCGAGAAGATCATCAACTCGGCTTGCGTGTTCGCGCCACAATTGCAACAGCCGGTTGCGATCGAAGTCATTGGCCGAAATCATCTCCGCGCGTAGTGCTTCAAGGGTGGTGATTTCAATCAGCGCATCATGGGCCAACGAAGCACTTTGCCAACGCGAGGTGGCCCGTTCATTGTGTTTCTGCACAAGACCGGTGAGAGCTACGCCGGCGCCCAAGCCAATCGCGCCGGCAACGAATCCACCGAGTAGCCGCCGAACAATTCGAGGTGAGCTTCCTGACATATCTGCCTATCGGCTTGACTCCGCCCAAAGTTAAGTGTTCTGCCATCGCAGGACCTTAGGTGTCGCTCAGTTTGACGGGTGCGCCGTAGATACGGTTGCGGGTCCCTTCAAACAGGGTGCTGCAATTGTTCGAATGCTTACCTGGAGATTGCGGCGTAGTGCGCTTGGGTCGCGGCTTCGACGACGCTAACGCCTGGTCCAGCGTTGGTTGGGCGCTCAGACTCGTAGTGCTGGTCCACGAGCGCCGCGGCGGTGGCCCCGAGGGAGAGCGCGGTTGAAACGAGGTTGTAGCCGCCTTCAAGAAACGCCACGGTGTGCTTGGGGGTGATGGTAGCTAGACGCTGCGTCATGAGGCGGTAGTCCCCGGCACTGAGGCCCAGTCCACCAAGTGGGTCATCGCGGTGAGAATCGAAACCCGCTGAGATCAAGGTCCACGTTGGTTTGAACTCATCGATGGCTTCAGCGACGACGGTATCGTAAGCGCGCAGAAAGACATCACCGGTTGTTCCCTCTTGGAAGGGGAGGTTAATGGTCCTTCCGGGGGCTCCGGGGCCACCGGTTTCGCGAACGCCGCCAGAGAACGGCCAATGATCCGCGAGCTGTGAAGACACAAACAGCACATTGGGGTCGTTCCAAAAGATGTCCTGGGTGCCGTTGCCGTGATGCACGTCCCAATCGACGATCAACACGCGTTCGCCCCGTGCGGTTAGGGATCGGGCCACCACGGCAATGTTGTTGAAGATGCAGAAACCCATCGCTCGATCAGCCAAGGCATGGTGCCCTGGAGGTCGCACTAACGCAAGCCCACTGTGCGCCTCGCCTCGTTCCACGCTGTCGACGAGGGCTAAACCAGCACCCACGGCTAGGCGAGCGGTGTCCCATGAGCCGGGCGAAACTCGGGTATCGGGATCGAGCGCGCCACCGCCCGATAGGCATAGTGCTTCGATCTTGTTCAGATAGTCAACGGTATGCACACGTTCAAGTTCCGTGCGCGTAGCCAATCGTGGCTCAACCATTTGTATGGCCTCACCGAGATCGGCAGCTAGTAACCCTGACCATGCCGCCTGAAGCCTCGAGGGCGATTCGGGATGACGGGGGCTGGTCTCGTGACGATCGAGTTCATGGAGGGAAGAAACAGCAAGCATGTCCCCTGTCTATCGCAGGTATGGGGCAACACGCACAAGTTTTGTAAAGCGCTACTTGAGCCTTGCGTTCAAGGAACCGGAATTTGCTGGGTAATGCAGTGGGGTCCCCCGCCGCCGTAGGCGATCATGTCTCCAGGAACGCCTACGACTTTTCGATCCGGCCACGCTTCGGCGATGATGGACAGCATGTCTCTATCGGCAGGATGACCCGTTACGGGAACGATCACGCCACCGTTGCAGATGTAAAGGTTTGCATACGGGACCGGCAGCCGTTCGCCTTCCACCTCAACGTAGGGGAGCACCGGAATATCGACGATTTGCAACGCTCGACCCGCCGCATCCAGGGCTCCATCGAGACACCGTCGGCTTATGGACAAACGATTGTGCTCAGCATCGGTTGGGTCGTCGCAGCCCTGCCACAAAATCTTCCCCGGTTCAATAAATGCGGCAACGATATCGATATGGCCGTCAGTATCACGATCATCAATGGCATAGGGAACCCAAATCACTTTGGTGACCCCCAACGAAGCGCACAACCGCTGTTCAATTTGCCGACGAGACAGATGCGAATTGCGGCTGGGATCCAATAAGCATTGCTCAGTGGTAACTACCGTGCCCTCACCATCAACGGTGATCGATCCGCCTTCAAGGATCATGTCAACGACGTAGCGTTCATCGCCGTTGTGGGCAGTCCATCGGCCGGGAATTCGATCGTCGTCATCGTGGGGGACGTATTTGTTACCCCAACCGTTGAAGGTGAAATCGAGCCCCACCCTGCGCCGTGTGTGTGATCCAGCCTCTGCTGGCCCGGTCACGTAAATGGGTGCGGTGTCGCGTAGCCACGCATCGTTGAGTGGCATTTCCACGATGGTGATGTTTGGGTGGGCAGCTAGCTCGGCGGCCTGTTCAACATCGCGAGGAGTGGCGAGGAGCGAAACCGGTTCGAACTCTGCAATAGTTCGAGCCACATGCGCCCACGCCTCCTGGCCATCGGTCAACCGATTGCCCCACTGTTCTACACGGTTCGGGAACGCGATCAGGGTTCGTTCGTGCAGTGCCCACTCAGCCGGCATGGAAAGACCTTCGAGCTGGGTGGGGCGAGTTGCAAGATCTAGGGCTGAGTGTTGAATCGACGTCACCCAAAGAGCCTACGCCGACGAGCCAGCGCGTCGACTGTTGGGCTCACGTTCACGGCGCTCAGCGGATGTTGATAGTGGTGGCTACCGTTTCTGCGGTAAAGGTATCGAGCTGCACGTTGATCGTGAAGCGCCATGCACCCTTTACGGGCAAATCTGCACCGAGTGCCTGGAAATGGTTCGGCCCGGCCCGTACAACGCGAAGTTCGATGGGGGCAATGTCACTCGTGGGCATGGCTGCCGTGATGGTCATGTTTTCAACGGCTTGGGTTTGGCCCTCGGGGGTGAGGGCGTAGAAGTGGATACGGTTCCGTCCCGATTGCGCCGGTGAAACCGTGGTGTCGAGCAGGAAGGTGGTTCCCTTCATCGTGACCGAAACGGGCTTTCCCAAAACCTCGATCGAAGGAGGTGCGTTTACAAGCAACGAGGTTATGCTCAGCACGCAAATGGCCAGAAGCGATTCAACAACCATGCGACGACGAAGAGCTACGAGTGCGGCGGGAACTCGCTGTTGGCTCTCGGCAATGGATGGTGACGGCTCGTCAGCTTGCGAGTTTTCATCTTGATCGAGACCCGGATCGACCCGCACGTGGGGACCGCTATCTACGGTGTCGACTGCGCGCTGGGCGAGGGCTTGTCGCCGCTGCGCCAGAGATCTCCGCGAAAGTCCACCAAGAACTAGGAGCACCGACACGAACGCAACTTTTAACAATAGTAAGCGTCCGTAGTTTGTGGTGGTGATTCCGCGTAGTTGTCCGATCTGGCGGAACCCGTTGGCGAGACCGGAGACCACCAGAACTATCACTGACCAAAAAGCGATGGTCGAAAACCGTTCAACGATTGAGATTGTGGTGGTGACCGTTGGCGGAGCGTTGCCGTTGCGT
>JAYSVF010000035.1:0-5412 GCA_043718695.1 Acidimicrobiia bacterium
CGAGCCTTTGCGGGAAACAAGAAGCTCTGGGCTGGCACCGATAAAGCCCTCAATGGAGAAGACCATGCAGCTGGGAAACAGTGCATGGAGGCGGGCCAAAATGTCACCAACCACAAAGGGATCTGATGCTTCAACATCAACTGATCGGGCCAGAACAACCTTGCGAAGACCGTCGGGAAGATCGGTTTCTTGGCGAATCTGTTCGACGGCTTTGGCAATAATGTCGCACCAAACGGGATGGGTCACGCTGGAATTGAGGGCAAAACCGTGTGGGGACCAAGCCGGTGCCCGGGGTGTAGTCAACTCCGGCATCGAAAGTAAATTCGAGTCTCCGTCGTCGTTGGAAGCTGCCTGGTTTTGTGGGTCGACATCAACGACCCGGGTCCACCAGGCTGTTCCGTCGCTCGATTTGGCCACGATTTCCCTGGGAACAATCAGCTCGCCTGGCTGATCAGGCGCGAACGCCAGTGCACCAAACGCTACGGGCCCCGTTCCAGCACGGTGCAACGGGTCATCAGCGCCAATGGCTGCAAGTACTGCTCGAACATGGCTCACCGAACGAGTGCCGCCGGGAAGCGCAATGCGCATGGCCTCCCCACGAGCCGCCAAGCCCACGGTCTCACGAGTGAACAACAAACCGCTGTTACCAGCAAAGGCCAGGAGATCAAGGGACTTTGCGATGGCCGACGGAATCTGGCGAGTAACCGAACGCAAACCTTTGGCCACCAACAACTCCGTAATGGCCAAATCAGATGCACTGGGTGCAGGTGCTCCCAATCCGGCTTGCCGGTTGGGTGAGAGCTCCGTCTGTTCGGGTGACGGAGTCGGCCCGGCAGCGTTTGATGCTGGTGCTCCCAATCCGGCTTGCCGGTTGGGTGAGAGCTCCGTCTGTTCGGGTGACGGAGTCGGCCCGGAGGTATTGGCTGGCGTTGCGGGCGAGAAGGTTTGGCTCACTTGGGCATTCCAATCCGGGTGCCCGTAATGAGCTGAGCAATTCCACCCTTCAGCAGATGTCGTTGCACGCCGCTGAATCCGGCGGCTCGAAGCCGCTCCAACATCACCGACGGTTCTGGCAGATAGGCCAAAGATTTCGGCAGGTACCGATAGGCCGTTGGATCACTCAACAGACCGCCAATCAGCGGGACAACCTTGCCGAAATAGATCCCATGGCCAAACTTCAACAGGGGATTGGGAGGCGTCGAAGCATCGAGCAGGGCAATACGACCGCCGGGGCGCACCACACGGCCAAGTTCATCGAAGAACTCACCAAGATCAACAAAATTCCGCAAGGCAAAACCACACGTAACCCCATCGACCGAACCGGTAACCACCGGTAGGCGAAGTGCATCGGCCTGAACAAGTGGTGCGGTAGTTTTCGCGTGGGACAACATGCCAAACGAGAGATCCATACCAACGGCGGTAATCCCAGCCTTCTGAAGATCGCGACAGAAGTCACCCGTGCCCGCAGCAAGATCGAGCACCAGCGAGCCCCCCGGCAAAGCAAGAGCTCTCACCGTCTTGCGACGCCAACCAACATCCATTCGAAACGTCATCACCCGATTCACCAGGTCGTAGCGAGGGCTAATCGCATCGAACATCGCCCGCACGGCTTTTTCCTTGGCCTGACCCGTTGGCAAACCGCCAGAAAGGTCGATTGCGGAGGTGTCATTGGCACCCGCCGATTGGGAGTCGGTAGTTTGGCGGGTGTCAACAGTTGTGGTCACGGCTTTCAGGCTACGCCGCCCGCTCTCCTTACCCTGGGGTTTGCATCGGGTGACGCCGATCACGTGCGAATTTGCCCAGGAGGGCCGGGGTGCGCCGGGTAGGCCGGTAGACTTTCCTAAATGCTCGACGTTGCCAATCTCCGTATTGACCTCGGGCATCGTGTCCTGCTCAACGATGCCACGTTTCGTTTGCAGCCCGGCGAAAAAGTTGCCCTCGTAGGCCCCAACGGTGCCGGTAAAACCACACTGCTTAAGACCTTGGCCGGCGAGCGGGTTCCGAATGTTGGAACGGTCAGCCGTCCGGAGCACTGGGGATGGCTCCAGCAGGATGTTTCGGCTCGAACCGAAGACATCGACAAAATGTCGATTGATCACCTGTTGAATGCAAGTCCACTTACGGAAATGGCCGAACAGCTCAAAGAGTGGCAGAACCGTATCGAAAAAGCGGGCATTGACATGGGCGCAGGTATCGATGGCGCCGATGAAGCCCTCGACAAAGCCGTCTCGAAGTTCTCCAATCTTGAAGAGCGCTATCGAACCCTCGGTGGATACCAGGTTGAAGCCGAAGCTGAACGGATCGCTGCCGGCGTGGGTCTTGATGAAGACGCCCTGCTCCGAGCGGTCGGAACCCTTTCAGGTGGACAACGGCGCCGTCTCGAATTGGCTCGGTTGCTGCTCGCCGGCGGCGATCTCCTGATCCTCGACGAACCCACCAACCACCTTGACGTTGAGGCCAAAAAATGGGTGATGGAGTTCCTCCGTAAAGCTAAAGCCACTGTGCTTGTGGTGAGCCATGATATTGATTTGATGGACTCCTCCATCGACCGGGTGCTTGCCCTTGAAGCGGCAAACATCGAGCAGTACAAAGGTACGTACACACAGTTTCTCAAGCAGCGTGAAGAACGGGAAATGTTGCGGGCCCGTGAATCAGCAAACTTCGGCAAAGAAATTGCTCGTCTCGAAAAAACCGTTGAAAAGTTCGCCAAGGCCAACGCCACCCACGCAGCAAAACGTAACTCCCTGCTTAAGCGCATGGAGCACATGCAAAAGGCTCGTGGCCCCGAAGTCATGGCCGTTAAGCGCCGTGTTATGCGGGTCCGGTTCCCAGAACCTGCTCGCGCTGGTGATCGTGCCCTAACCGTCACCGGTTTGGAAAAGGCTTTTGGCGAAGACGTGATCTTTACTGATGTGAGCTTTGAAGTGCGCCGTGGTGACGTGTTCTTGGTTCTGGGACTCAACGGTGCTGGTAAAACCACCCTGCTGCGGTCCTTAGCCGGTGTCTACAAAAACGAGGTCGGCGAAATCAAAATCGGCGCCAACGTAAAACTTGGTTTTTACGCACAGGAACACGAAGACATCACCGCCGATCGCTCCGTCATTTCGTTGCTGCGGGAAATGGATCCAAGTGTGCAGGACCCAACGTTGCGTGGCATCCTGGCCCACTTTGGCATGGTTGGCGATGTTGCTGATCAGGCCGCCGGAACCCTAAGTGGCGGCGAGAAAACCAAGCTGTCATTGGCTCGTTTGATGATCGGTAAATCCAATGTTCTGCTGCTCGACGAACCGACCAACAACCTCGATCCCGCATCTCGCGAGGCTGTGCTGGCAGCTCTACAAAACTACAAAGGCACCATCATTCTCGTGTCCCACGACACCGAGTTTGTAACCCAACTTGCCCCAACTGGCGTGCTGATGATGCCCGAGGGAACCTTGATGCACTTCGACGAGAAGATGCTCGATCTGATTGAGTTGAAAGGGTAAACCCCAGCCGTTCTCAAGACCAGCTCACCTTTCTCTTGATAGTTGTCTTCATCTTGCTTTTGGTAGCGGTATTGCCGGGGATCTTGAGAAAAAATGCTCCTTGTAGGCTCGCGGTCCTGAAAGACTGAAACGATGAGCGCGAATAGTTGGCCAACCGCATTCAACGATGCAACCTTGAGCTTGCGCACTGCTGTTGACTATTTGTTGGCGCAGCCCGAAGAACTCGGTTTGACCCAAGCCATATTGGTAGCCAAGCAAGGCCGAATTATCGCAGAAGGTTACGGGCCGCAAGTAAGCCCAGACACAACGTTGATTTCATGGTCGATGGCCAAGAGTGTCACCCAAACGCTGTTCGGCCTCATGGTTGCAGACGGGTTGCTCAGCGTTGACGATCAAGCTCCGATTCCTGCATGGGCCACCGATGAACGCTCAGCCATCACCATTCGTGACCTGATGGCCATGCGTAGCGGCTTGCGTTTCATCGAAGACTATGTGGATGATTCGGTTTCTGACACGATCGAGATGCTCTTCGGTTCAGGCAAACACGATGTCGCTAGCTACGCCATTGCGCAGCCCCTCCAGCACCCTATTGGGTCGCAATTTAGCTACTCCAGCGGCACCACGAATATCTTATGCCAAATCGCTTCACGGGTCCTTGGCCCAGGGCCCGAGGGTGTTGGCCAGTACCTGCAGGATCGCTTGTTTGGGCCGTTAGGAATGACGAGCGCAATTCCTAAGTTTGATGAGGTTGGAACGTTCATCGGGTCATCCTTTTTGTACGCCACCGCTCGTGACTTTGCCCGGTTTGGTGAATTCAACCGCCTAGACGGGGTATGGAACGGCGAGCGTTTGTTACCAGAAGGTTGGGTTTCCTATGCGCGCACACCAATACCGGTGCCGGAAACAGAAAAATATGGGTACGGAGCACATTGGTGGCTGTGGCCATGGAAAGACTCTTTTGCTGCCCACGGCTATGAAGGTCAGCGAATACTGATCGTGCCCGAAGCGGAACTTGTCGTGGTGCGTTTGGGGAAGACTCCGGAACCGGCAAAACAACTTTTGCGTACAGCACTTGTGGCGGTCGTCGCAGGCGCGATGGAAACCATTCAGTGATTGAATCTTTACCTCTCGGTCCCGGTGCAAATTGGTCAAAAGAACCCGTGTGGGATTCGGGGCCTGGCGATCAGGAACGTGAAATCAGGACCACCAACATCCAGGCGAACGATCAATCGCTGTTGCACCTCGCACCCCGATTTGTCGTGCTGTTTGCCACGGCCCTTTTTGCTGCGGTGTTTTCCGCTTTGCACCTACGGAACCATCGGGCATTTGGATCGTTGGCATACGATACCGCCATCTATGACCAAGCGGTTTGGTTGATGGGCCGCACGCAGAATCCCTTTATGACGGTTCGCGGATTGTATGTACACGGACATCACGTCAACCCGTTTCTCTTCTTGCTTGTACCAATCTCGTGGCTTGGCGGGGGTGCAGAAGCGTTCCTGGTAGCGCAAACCTTCACGTTCGCTTTAGGCGCGATCCCCGTTTTTGGAATCACCCGATACTTGCTCGACGGTGTGCCAAAACAGAACGCGGAACAATCGCGGAACCTTGTGTGGTTGCGGCCAAGTTCGAGTGCCTCGGGGGAGTGGATCGCTGCCGGTCTGGCCATTGCCTATCTGGCCAGTCCCGTGATCCAGTGGATTAACTGGGCACACTTCCACCCTGAATCCTTCACCACCCTCCCGTTTCTTTGCGCCTGGTGGGCCATGCTTCGGCGTCGGTGGCGGTGGTTCGCGTTGTGCGTTGTTGTGCTGATTAGTACCCGAGAGGAAACAGCGCTTGCCGTAGCCATGATGGGCCTGGTGTTACTTTGGCGCACACTGACCTTGCGAAGGGGAGTGGCGCATCGGGCGCGGCAGTTTCACGC
>JAYSVF010000341.1:0-6541 GCA_043718695.1 Acidimicrobiia bacterium
GGTGTCGAATCAACCGGGTCATACGGCGCTGGTCTCGTCCGACTTCTCAACTCCGTCCATGTTCGGGTAATCGAAGTCGATCGCCCGGACCGCAAGACCCGCCGACACCACGGCAAAGATGACACCGTCGATGCAATCGCTGCTGCCCAAGCAGTGTTGTCGGGCCGTGCGACAGCAGTCCCGAAACTAAATCGACCGGTCTTTTGCATCACATCGCGGGTAGGGTTGGGTGTTGTGTTGTTGATCTTAGGTGTGCATAGTAGGTTGCTTCAAGTTCGACTGGTGGGATGTCGCCGATTTCCGTATGTAGGCGTTTGTTGTTGAACCAGTTGATGTAGGGCATGGTCTCGGTTTCGAGGTGTTCAGCGTTCCGCCAAGGTCCACGTCGTTTCGTGAGCTCGGTCTTGTACAGCGCGTTGAACGCTTCGGCCATGGCGTTGTCGTAGCTGTCGCCAACGGTGCCGATTGATGGTGACGCACCGATCTCGGCGAGTCGTTCGGTGTAGGCAATAGAGGTGTATTGACTGCCGGCGTCGGAATGGGCAACGACACCTTTAAGAACAGTTTTCCGGGTCCAGATGGCGTGTTCCAACGCGTCCATGACGAGGCTTGCGGTCATGGTTGTTGAGACACGCCAGCCAACGACCATGCGTGAGTAGACGTCCACGATGAACGCAACGTAAACGAATCCTGACCACGTTGAAACGTAGGTGAAATCGGAAACCCAAAGCTGATTCGGGCGTTCCGCCACAAAGCGTCGTTTCACTAAGTCTGGTGCTCTGGGGTTTGTTGGATCGGGTTTTGTGGTCCAAGGCTGTCGTCCTCGGTGCACGCCACGGATGCCCAGTTCGCCCATTAGACGCCCAATCCGGTCTTTATCAACAACAAGTCCGTGTTCACGTTTCAGGGCTTTGCGGAGTTTCTTGCGGCCATAAACGGAATAGTTATCTTCGAACAGTTCCATGATCAGTTTCTTGATTTGCTCGTCTGCGAACACACGCGCAGGAACCGGACGTGACAACGCGGAACGCACTGACGCAACTGGGACACTGAGTGCTCGACAGATTGCCGTGACACCAAAGGTGGCCCGAAACGCGATCACGAACGCTGTCACTTCCTTGATTGGCGGTCGAGCTCCGCCCCAAAAAAAGTTGAAGCAGCTTTCAAAATATCGTTCGCCCTGGAAAGCTCACGCACTTCTTTTTTCAAGGCTGCAACCTGGGCTGCTAAGTCTTCCTGCGAGCCCGCAACCACTGATCGGCCGGTCGATTGTGGTGTTGCCTTTTTCACCCAGCCATACAAGGTGGAAAAGCTCACCGACATTTTCGGGGCCAACCGGCGACACGCTCCACTGCGTGTCTCATCAGGCTCGATCGATTCAAAAACAAACTGAATCACCCCGGGTTTAGTGGAGGGCTTTTTGTCCGGGAGCGATTTGCTTTCCGGTGTGGTTTTCACGGTAGTACTTTTCTTCGTGTTCGATGGGGGTGTCGTAGTCGATTGAGCTGTGGATTCGTTGGTTGTTGAACCACCAGATATGGTCAGCGGTGGCGAGTTCTAGGTGGTCAACGTCTCGCCATGGTCCTTCTGGCCAAATCATTTCGGTTTTGTAAAGCCCGATTGTTGATTCGGCCATGGCGTTATCGTAGGAATCACCAACCGTTCCAATCGATGCAAGCGCGCCTGCTCCAGCTAAACGATCCGTGTACAGAATACTTGTGTATTGGCTGCCTGCATCGCTGTGATGAATGAGCCCATCAACAAGCTCATTTGTTTGTTCACGTGTCCACAGTGCCATTTCGAGGGCGTCGAGCGGTAACGCGGTTGGCATCCGACCAGCAACACGCCATCCAACAATGCGTCGTGAATACACGTCGATCACGAACGCGGTGAACGCTGTCCCGGCCCATGTCGGCACGTACGTGAAATCAACTACCCACAACTCGTTGGGTTTCGACGCCTCAAATTTACGTTTCACAAGATCTGGCGGCCGGACTGCTTCGCTATCGGGACGGGTCGTGATGAACTGGCGTCCCCGCCGCCTGCCCCGCAAACACTGGATTCTCATCAATCGTTCCACCTGGCAACGAGGAACACGACCAAGCTCGGGGTGCTCGCCACGCTTCTGTTCTTTGCCGAGCTCCACCCACACTTTCTTCGCCCCATAATTCCATCGGCCTTGACGCCGCGAAGTATGCACACGAACAATGTGTTCCACCACGATTTGGTCACGAACGCAACGTTTTGACGGTGGCCGTTTCTTTGCTGCGTAATAGCCCGACGGGGCAATCTTGCATCCATGCCCGTGAGCACTTTGCAGATCGACTCGACCCCGAACTGGGCCCTGTTCTCGTCAATAAAAGCGACTAGAACGGAAGTCGCGGGTCGAGTTCCCGCGCAAAGAAAGACGACGCCGCCAACAAAATCTCGTTTGCTCGTTTCAACTCACGAACTTCACGCTCCAACGCTTTAATAGTTGCCGCGGCATCCGTCGTCACACCCGACCTTTTCCCTGCGTTGATATCGGTCTGGCGAACCCACACCCTCAACGTGTCAGCATGCACCCCAACCAACTTCGCTATCCGAACCACCGCAGCGTTTTGCGACAGCCCCACATCTTGCTCACGAGCCTCACCAACCAGCCTGATCGCTCGATCCTTCAACTCCTGCGGATACTTTCTTCCTGAAGCCATAACCAACCCTTTCACGGGATGAAATGCCTCCACAAAACCCGGGGTGATTCACTATTCCCCAACCCCGTCGTCGCTGAATCCATCCTCGACCGGCTCATCAACAACGCCCACAACATACCCATGAACGGCCGCTCCTACCGCCCCAAAAACCGGCCATCCACGAACCACCGGCCACCACCGACTAGAACATCAGACAAGGAACCACTGCGGGAATACTCCGACACACCCCCTGCGGGATAACGGCGACGCTGACAGCCTGCGGTGAAGATTGGTTGGGTGCCGTGTAACTCGTCGGGTGATGACACCGTGTGGGTGCCTACGTTTGTTGAGACGGACGCTTCGAATGCTGGTTGGTATCAGCTTGTACCTAAGTATGGTCGGGCTGGGATCCCGAACCCGTGTCTCAATCTGAATATTGGTGCGTCACAATCAACGCAGATGCTCGTGGAGTACACCTGCCAAGGTGGCACCCACACAGAAGAACGCTGGGCCCCCAACGAATCCTTCTGGACAGCTCCACCCGGAACTGGCGGTGATGGCGGCGGTGGAACCCCAACGACAACAATCCCAGGAACTCCTGCCGGAGCACATTTGCTGGAAGACGGATTGCCAACAGACTTGGTCGTCTCCTCGGATTTGAGTTGTTTGAACTTTTCTCGCTCAGCGGGAGTGTTTAGCTCTCCTGCCGAATTGGAATGCGACATGTTTATGCCGGTGCTCACTGCGGGTGGATTCAAGTTGAAAATTCTTCCGGAGGAGACAACTTGTCTCGAAGTCTCAGGGATCAACATAGTTGAGGCATCCTGTGGTGGCACGGTTTGGGCTGACCAAATACAACCGGATGGGTTGAGATTTTCACTTCGGCCATCGACCGACACCTCTCAATGCTTAAGTCAATACGGGAGTTCGGCTGTTCTGCTGACGTGTTCGGGTTTGCCGTCGCAATATTGGTACGACGGGCCCCGCATCAGTGGCGCAGGCCCGATCGATTCTGCTCTCATTAGCGAGTTTCAGGATTT
Organism: Acidimicrobiia bacterium; assembly: GCA_043718695.1. Lineage (GTDB taxonomy): Bacteria > Actinomycetota > Acidimicrobiia > Acidimicrobiales > JANYDT01 > JANMZO01. Next base: position 3,713 of record JAYSVF010000341.1, read on the forward strand.
GACAGCCGAGCACTCTGATATCGGAATCCGTGCAGTGTCGATTGGTGAGCTTCAAAGTGTCGCTTCATTGGCGGGTCTAAGTCAACGTGACTCACGGCTTGTCAGTGCTGGCCCAGAAGCTTCTGGTTGGCTCTTTGCCGATGGCGGAGGATACGTCTTTGCTAGAAACTTGTTTTCACGTGGAATGTTCACGACGTCTCCCGACAACTTTGTTGAGGTTGCTGGGCAGACGATCCGACTAGTCGGAGGGCAAGCAGTCTTTTCGCCAAAATCTGCGAATGTAGTTAGGCAGGAGTGGAACACCCTGACCGGAGTCAGCTTGTTATTCGATTCACTGTCGGCCGCCGACAAGCTTTTACTAGAGCAAACACATGGTTGTACGCGAAGCGACGGAAGCTCGTCACGAATCAATGAAGCTCAATGGAACACGGTGTTTGTTGGAGCGGCTCTAGCTGAAATCGCAGCCGCTATGTCGAGTCGGCTTGGGCCCCGCCTTGCGCAGATGACCCGAACGCCAGTTCCTGGGCAACGCCTACCCCAGGACATCGCCGTCAACCCGAACCCACCGCTTGACCTTCCTGTGACAGGGCGATCCGTGGGTCGAGCTTCACACACTGCTCAAGCTCAAGCCGATGCTGCCTCAGCTCGAGCAGCCGGGGCGAGCGACATCAGATTGAACCAGCAGCAAGTAAATGCGGGTAACACCAGGGTCGGGGTGAATCGCCCGGATCTTCAGTACACTAACGCCAGTGGGCAACGGGTTTATATTGAGTATGAAGGCCCGGCCAATCCGAGGGGTGCTGCTCACACAACAAGAATCGTTGCTAACGACCCCGGTGCCTCGGTGACAGTGAAGATAATTCCATGATTCTGCCAACGTCTGACTACGGAAAACGGCTGGAATCTATTGGGTGGCTTCAGCTCGGGGTGGAGCCGATTGCTGAATGGCTGGAGCAAAGTTGGAACCTGCGGCGCCGAGACGTTTCCACCGACCTTGATGGGTTTCTTAGGTTGATTGAGATATCACCGAGGTTGGATCGGCGGGTGCTTATCCCTGCTGGACACGAATGGACGGCTCTTTGCTCGAACGGTCCCGGCGGAACCGACGTAGTGGGAACTGTTCACACCATTAGTGAGGTAACAGGCGCGCTTGGGGTGCGCGCGAGTGCTACGGACACGGGCCGTGTTTTGGAAGTGTTTCGAGGAAATGCCGTTCGTAACGTGTATGCCGCGATCGACGGTTCCCGTTGGAAATTCGGTGAGTACGGCGCACGATTCGATTTCGAAGATGAGCGCGCGTACCGAAGTGTTCGAATAAAGGATCGCCTTACCAGTGAAATGGTTTCGCGTTATCTGGATGCGTTGTCGGTGCCGGCTGCAGACGATCTTCGTTTCGATGAACTCGTAGTACTTGAGAGCCCTACTTGACCCACTAGAGATTGAATTTGGCCCAAGAGTAACCAGCGTTCTCAAGGCATGTGAAACGGGTGATTGTCGCTGACGGAATCCGCGGAATGGGCTTCAGGCCGAGTACCGCGAAGCTTCTTCCGGGCATTTTCGACGGTCTGTCGGGAAATCCCGGAATAGTTATGCACCCCCAAGTAGCTATCAACCCTTTGATGTTCACTCAAAAAGATCAAGCTTCTTATGAGGAATGAATCCGGGCCGCAGGCTGGTTTTTCAGTGACATACGAATCGACATCGTTTGATGTTGGTTCGTTTGGGCGGGATCTGTTTGAGGAACTGGTTCGGGAGCACCGATGAGTAGCGCAAGGGTTAGTTCTCCTGGCTTCGAGTGCGCCGTGTTCTCTGAGGGTAGGCCTTTGCGGGTTGAAAATGTCGTAGCTCTGGTGCATACTGATGTGTATGCATGGAACTACATCGATTCGTCTTTCGTCCGTCACGAGGGATTCGCTGAAGAATCTGGCTTCGGTAGACGGGCTAACCATCGAGCAGGAAGTGAAACAACTTCTGAGGGCCGAGCGCCAACGACGAATGGGTGATGAATTGGCCGCTGTCGAACTGACCGATGAAGAACATGACTGGCTGGAGCTAGGCCTACAAACTGCGCGCGAAACATGATTTCGGGGGACATCGTTGTCGTCGACTTTGGGATCCCAATGGGTAGTGAGCCGGGCTTCGTTCGCCCTGCAGTGGTCGTAACGGCAGACCTCATTCTTAGCCGGTCACCTCGAACGGTTCACGTGGTCCCATTGACTACAAATCTGATGCGGTCGCTCACTTCAGAGGTTCGTGTTGATATCCCCGAACTTGATAACGAATCCGCCGCCCAGTGTCATCTGAGCCAAACTGTCAGCACAGCCAGACTTTCGAACGAACCTATAGGCAACGTGGGAATCGTCATCTTGGCGCAAATTCGTTCAGTTATTTCCGAGTTACTCGATTTGGACTGACGTGGGTGTTTCTCGGGTAGTCCCATCTAGCCTAGGTTGACGCAATGTTAGCGGATTCGCTAACATTGCATCCGTGGATGTAAGTGCGCTTTTGAGAGGTCGCCGTCTTGCGGCCGGGATTACTCAGGCTGAGTTGGGCCGCCGCGTTCATGTCACTCCTTCGGTGATCAGTGCGTATGAACACGGAACTCGCGAACCGAAAGCTGGAGTCTTTGTGGAACTACTCCAAGCCCTTGGAGCCGGGTCCGTTCCGGTTGCTGAAATCGTGGCTGCGCATCGATCTCGAGTTCTGGTGGAGGTTCTTCAGCTCGCAGAAGCGCTCCCGTATCAACCTCGTCCGCTGGCCATGTCTCCATTGGGCCGATCCGCCATGGCGCTCCAAGCCCGAGCCTCGGCTGCTAACGGATTGACGGTC
>JAYSVF010000342.1:0-6541 GCA_043718695.1 Acidimicrobiia bacterium
TGAAGGTTCAATCGTCGGCTGGAGCGTTAGAAGTTGTTGCAGAGATAACGGATTCGATCATGCCTGGCGTGGTGTCGATTCCTCATGGATGGGGACATGATCACGTTGACGCTCGGATGACCATCGCTTCCCAAAATGCTGGGGTGAATACGAATCGATTGGTGCCGAGCGACGCAATTGATGTCCTTTCGGGTAACGCGGTTACCAACGGCATCGAAGTCTTTGTAACTGTCTAACGGCTCACCGAGGGCATTGCGGCGAGCGCTTCGAATCGCTTCGAAGAAATTGCATCGCGATTCGAAGTTCCATCACCAAATGTTTGGTAGCGATTTCGTTCGCGAACGTATCGGTTCACAAATTTTGATCCCACTTTTCGTTGCGAGCGCATCGGCAACTAGTAATGAGACCTTGAGTTTTCTTGCGGATTTTCTTTCGCTGTCGGTCCGTTTCGCTTACGTTTTCGGTTTGATTGGCCGTTCAAACGATAACGAAAGTCCTTCTAATACCCCTTTTTAGTGTGCGCGCTTACTATCGTTGAAACTGGTCACTAGCCGGTTTCGTGAGATTGTATGTGTACTTTGGTAAAATCAGAATCCAGTACTGGCGCGGGTTGTGGGGTTGTGACAACAGCACATCCCAGTGTTTGCAGGGGAATGCTTGACTTTTGCTCAAATGTCATGTCTTCTGTCAATCGCCCAAACGACACGCCCAGGAGGCACGGGAATGAATAAGACAGAATTGATCGAAGCAGTAGCCGCAAATGCAGAACTAACAAAGGCAAAGGCAGACGACGCCGTCAACGCGTTGCTTGCAGTTATCGAGGCCACGGTAAAGGGCGGCGACAAGGTCACCATTCCCGGCTTCGGAACGTTCAGCGTCTCGGAGCGCAAAGCCCGCACGGGCCGCAATCCACAGACTGGTGAGACGATCAAGATCGCCGCATCAAAGGCACCAAAGTTCACGGCCGGTTCCGGCTTCAAGGCCGCTCTCAATCCAAAGGCAAAGGCCAAGCCGGCCGCCAAGCCTGCTGCGAAGAAGGGTAAGTAATTATCATGGCACCATCCAAAAAAGCTGCTGCTCCTAAGGCTGCGAAAGCAGCGAAGGCTGCAAAGCCAGCAAAGGCTGCGAAAGCAGTAAAGGCTGCAAAGCCAGCAAAGGCTGCGAAGGCCGCTAAGCCAGCAAAGGCTGCGAAAGCCGCCAAGCCAGCAAAGGCTGCGAAAGCAGTAAAGGCCGCTAAACCAGCAAAGGCTGCGAAAGCAGTAAAGGCCGTTAAGCCTGCAAAGAAAGCCGTTAAGGCCGTTAAGCCAGCAAAGGCTGCGAAAGCCGTTAAGGCCGTAAAAGCCGCAAAGCCAGCAAAGGCTGCGAAAGCAGTTAAGGCTGCAAAGCCTGCCAAGAAAGCTGTAAAGGCTGTTAAGGCTGCCAAGCCAGCAAAGGCTGCAAAAAAGGCAGTTAAGGCTGCAAAGCCTGCAAAGAAAGCTGCAGCAAAGAAGTAATTTCTGAGGTTGTGTCCACGGTTCGCCGTTGGCATGATCAATTGCGTCGCCTTCGGGCCGACGAACAATGCGAAAGATTGCTCGAACGCCTCGCCGACCAAAGTCGGCGGGGCTTCTTGCTTCCAGAAGCCGTGCGTTACAGCCGTGGGATGTGTTTGAACGCTTCGCCTGCGGCGATCCCGCCAAGGCGACCTGCTTCGGCGGCTCGTTCGAGAATGGCCAAACGAAACTCAGTGATCTCGTGGTGCTCGACGATTTGTTCGGTGCTGCTTGAGTTGAGCACTGCACCTTCGGTGTGCGAAGCCGAAAGATCTGCAGTGATGCGCATCGTGGTCGCGTACTGACTCTGGTGAGCGAGCAGCGCCCGCAATTTCTCTTCGATCACACTATCGATGCTCTCTACATGATCGGGCTCGTCTGCCTCCCACAGCAACAGCGATGTTGGACGATGAGGCGTAAGTTGTTGTTCAGGAAAGAACTTTGGATCACGAGCGGCAACGATGCCATCGGTGGCGAGAAACCCAGCATGTCGATGATCGGGATGAATGCGGTAGCGGCGCCATGGATCATGACCAAGCACAACATCGGGTGCGAACTTACGAATCCAATACGCAACTTCCCATCGTTGACGAAGCCCTGAATCAAGTTCCCCATCGATCCAACCGAGAAACTGCACATGATCGGGAGAGGTACCACCGAGCAATCGCGCAGCCTCGCGTTGTTCCCTTTGACGGGTCACCACCAATTCGGCCTGATCGGTTTCAGGATCCCATGTGCCCTTGGAGCCATCGGTAAGTACGAGATGAAAAATTTCACATCCAGCCTTGGCCCACTTCGCCAATGTGCCTCCGCATCCGAACTCCACATCATCAGGGTGTGCGCCGATCGCCAGAGCTCGCTTCGGCACCGTGAGGTCGCTGGTGACGGAAGAAGAGAGGGGCAGGGCATACGAGTCTGGAACGCTCATGGCCAACCACCGTAGTTCCGCTTGCGCTGCGAGGTTGAAGCAGTGGGGCGGAACCAGCAACGCCGTAGCCGCTCTTCAAAGGCATCAGTCGAATTCGCAACTTGATCAGGCACGCCATAACGATGGGCACCTAGACAGGAATTCCGAGGGTGGCTGGTTTACGCATAGACGCACTAGATTGTTCCTGTGTCGAATGAGCGGGCTGCAGGTGGTCCAGCTGCATTGATACCCATCAAGGGCTTCTCGGAGGCAAAGGGACGCCTCTCGTCGACCGTTACTGCTGCGGATCGCAATGCTCTTGCTCGTGTTATGGCGGCGCAGGTGGTTTCTTCGGCGCAACCCATGGCGACTTTTGTCGTGTGCGATAACGAAGAAGTTGGCCGTTGGGCGATTGCTCATGGGGCCCGGGTTCTCCATGAACCGGGCCGTGGGTTAAACGGGGCCGTTGCCGCTGGGGTTGCTCAATTACAGGAACTTGGGTTCACCCGAGTGGTAATTGCACATAGTGATCTGCCCTTAGCGATCGATCTTGCGTGGATCGCCGATTTTCCTGGCATCACGATTGTGCCGGATCGCTCCGCTCGCGGAACCAACGTGATTTCGATCCCTCTGGCGGATCACAATTTGTACGAAACGCCGAACAAGACGTTCACGTTTTCCTACGGGTCAGGGTCTTTCGGTCGCCATGTTCAAGAAGCGAGGCGTATGGGTGAGCGTGTCCGAGTGATTCCTAACTACCGTCTCAGCGCCGACGTTGACCACCCGGGTGATCTTCGAGTTGCGAGTGCCGCGCATGCGTGGCCAATTGTTCGTGCACCGGGAAGTTAGGAGACTGGTGAACCAATGCGGCTGGGTTGCTCATGTTCGCTTTATTTTCGCAGTTCGTGGATTGTCTTGGTCCCCTTGGTCCCCTTGGTCCACCCGCTCCTAGGCGGCTTCAACATCGCCCGCCGCAATAGCCGGTTGGTTGCTCGATACAACTCCAGGACTTTGCTCATCGGTAAGCACAAAGGTCTGCCAAGGATCAGTTGAATCGGCTGCAAAGGCCACCGATTCTGGATGCTGCCCAAACACACCAAGCGAGAGTACCGTCGCTTTCGGGGCATCCCCTGAAGCAGATTTTGGATCATGCACGCCCCACAATTGGTACGTATGGCCCTTTGGTAGCGTAGGAAGTTCGCCGCCCAAGAGATAGCCCCTGCCATCAGCGCCCACAATGACCCGAGCAAGAATTGCTCCTGAACCAGAAGTCAACGTGACGGTTTTCGTCGTTGGGGCGGACAGTAGTTTTTCTAAGCGCACATCCCGATTCGAAGCCGCTGCTAACTCACCCGCCAGAGCATTGGCACGATTGGATTCCGCTTTTGCGACATCGGAAATTTTCAACTGTTCACGCTTCGCTGCAGTGGCTTGGCGCTCAAGTGATTGATTCGTTCCGTTTAATCGCACGACCGCCGCACTGAGCGAAACCAGAGCAAGCGCCACAAAGGCCATGCCAATGCGTGCAGGTAGCGCAAACGCACCGACACTCTTCCGCGGACCTCGTCGGCCAAAAAAACCACGGCGATCTTGTGACTTGTGTGGAGATGACGAGGGGACTGAACCACCCGGTTCGACTGCCGGCGGGGTGATTTGCGGACGAGCTCCAACCGCTGGTTCCCAGCCCAGAGTGGGTGCCTTTGAAGGGCGAAGTTCGGGCATCACCAACGATGCTTCTGAGGGCGCACGATCATCGAGAAGCGCTTCGATCCGCAACCACAAAGGCGCAGGCGCTTCGCCCGGACTAGCAGCGATTGCCGCCGCAACTTGGTGGTGACGTTGCACTTCGGCTCGTGCCGCCGGGGAACGAGTGAGGTAGGCCTCGATCTCTTTGCGTTCGTCTTCGTTAACCGCATCAAGGGCATAGGCACCCAACAGGTCATCGAGGTCGTCGTCGATCATGTTACTTCTCGCCTTTTTCTGACGTTCCAGGTATCCCTGAAGGTTGGTGAGTGTTTGCGCCTGCAAGCGATTGGCGATTTCTGTCAGGAAAGCCGTTCGTCTTATCGCTGGTGTTGGTGTTGGTTCTGTTCCCCGAGCCGGGCATGGAGTAACCGAGGGGAGGCGGATCCGATTGACCGGGTTCCACGGCGTGTTCGTTCAGTTCGGAGTGTTCGGAGTGGTCGTGGCGTTCACCGTCAAATCGAAGATCACCAAGCGAGCGACGCAGGGTTGTGAGGCCCTTGCGAATTCTGCTCTTGACGGTTCCCTCTGGCTGTCCCAGTGCTTCGGCAACTTCGGTGTAGGTGCGGCCACCGAAGTACGCGAGCGTAATGACTTGGCGTTCGCTTTCGGGGAGTTCACCGAGCGCTTGCTGCACACGATCGGCCACGGTCAGATCCCAAATTTCACGATCAAGATCTAGCTGGTCGTTGCTTCGATCGTTCAGCAAACGTTCCTCTCGGCCTCGACGAGCCGCTTCCGCCCGGATCATGTCAACGGCCTTTCCATGCGTCTTTAGGAGTAGCCAGGTGCGAAGTGAAGCGCGCTCGGCGTCAAATGACTCAGGATCTCGCCACAGCTGCAAAAAGACATCTTGAACAACATCTTCTGCGCGCTTGGGATCGACAAGTAGTCGTTCGGCCAAGCGGAATGCCTGACCACCATGGCGGCGGTAGATCTCGGCAAGGGCGCGCTGTTGCCCGCGTCCGACGGCGACGACGAGAACCGCATCGCTGTCCTCTGTATAGATGTGATGCACAGGTGTTATCCGATCCTGATGAGCAGTTTGGATGACGAAGCGAGAACTTTCTTTTCACAGCGCACAAAGGGAGACCACAGACGGGCAAAAACACGGTGAGTTACGGAGAGTAACTTCCGGTGGCATTTCGCTCTTCGTTGAGGCTATTCCTTCACCGAGGGCAACGTTCGTTACCGATCAGCAAATAGTTTGAAAAGTTTTGATCCAAACGCATCCGTTGCTCCGAAAGAAGTGCATGCCGAAACATTTCGGCGCCCAACACTTCAACTATGCCCCCGTCCCATCATGGACGGGGCCGCTGGTTTGCGAAGTCTTCGAAAGGAAACGCTATGGCTCCGACCCCCTACCTGTCTTCATCTGGTACCTCAGCTCACCGCTTGTCTGTCCGGCTACTCGCTGCGGGCCTTGCCTCGACATTCGTTGTTGGCGTTGGCATTTCATCCGCCGGAGTAGTCAACGCTGCTTCGGTCAAGAAAGTTGCGGTGAAGGTGGCGGCGAAAGACCTTGTTGACACCGCAGTTGGTGCTGGCTCATTCAAGACCCTGGTTGCGGCAGTGCAAGCAGCAGGCTTGGTAGAGACCCTCAAGAGCGCTGGCCCGTTCACCGTTTTTGCCCCAACCGATGCAGCGTTCGCAAAACTTCCCAAAGCCACCCTTGATGGTCTCCTTGCCGACAAAAAGGCCCTCACCGATATCTTGACGTACCACGTAGTCCCCGGAAAAGTTCTCGCTGCAAGTGTGCTGAAACTGAACGGACAATCGGTTGCAACCGTAAACGGCGCCAAGGTTTCGATTGCTGTTTCTGGCGGCAAAGTTTCGCTGAACGGAAACGTCAATGTTGTGAAGACCAATGTTCTTGCCTCCAACGGTGTGATCCACGTGATTGACACGGTGCTCCTGCCTCCTGCTGCTCCAAAGCCTGCAGCAACTACCCCGCCAACTACGGCGCCGGCCCTCAAGGACATCGTTGACACAGCCGTCGCCAATGGTTCGTTCAAAACGCTGGTTGCCGCCGTTACCGCAGCAGGTCTGGTTGACACCTTGAAGGGCGCTGGCCCGTTCACCGTGTTTGCCCCTACCGATGAGGCGTTCGCCAAAATTCCTAAGGCGACCCTTGATGGTTTGCTGGCTGATAAGAAGGCGCTAACTGATGTGCTTACTTACCATGTCGTTGCCGGAAAAGTTCTTGCCGCCGACGTTGTAAAACTCAATGGGCAATCAGCCAAAACCGTCAACGGCGCATCAGTTGCCATCGCTGTCGCAGGCGGGAAAGTGACCTTAAACGGGAACATCAACGTGGTGCTTACCGATGTGGTGACCTCGAACGGCGTCATCCATGTGA
>JAYSVF010000343.1:0-16216 GCA_043718695.1 Acidimicrobiia bacterium
CATGGGCCCTTCGCTAGCGCTGTGTCGAACCGATAGCGAAGCTTCTTTCCAATCGACGGACTGAGTGCCAGTGGACGCTTTCTTGCGGGGTTCTCTGCCGTTGAGCCTGATCCTTGTTGGTCCATAGGGGATGAAACCCTAGAACAAGGAGTCTTCGCCCAGGTGACTTAGGCACTGATTAATTTCTCGAGATTTTCGCCCCACAGACTTAAGTGAAGTTGAAGCCAGCGACATTGTGTAACGTGTCTCGGTGGCAATCCGTTGCGATGCTGTGTTTGGCAAAGAATCCAAAACAAGACTCCGGGTTGGCCGATTTGTATCGCCAACGGCTTCCTGCCTACGTCACTAGATCCGAGCCTGTAGGGATAGTGCGAAGCTCCGCTAGGGCAAGCGCAAGCCGCTCAAGCGCCGCCAAATCGCCCTGGGTAATCCTGTCAACAAAAGACTGCGGCCAGTTACCCATTGCTGCTGCCGTGGCAAAGAGATCGTCGGTAACGCTGCTCTCGCCAACACGCAACACCAAAATCAAGCAGTGGCAAATCACCTCATCGAGCGCTTCGGGCGAACCTTCACCAACTGCGTGAAGAAGTTCCTCGGCGTTGCGTTTGGTGAGCCGCACCAAACGGTCTCTCCCAACCGGGGACAGGCTAGCCAAGGAGTGCCGTGAGTGCGTCGCCGTCAACTCGACGGAAAGTTCTCCGTTGCATTCCTCGTTCGAGGACCGCTACCTCGAGTTCGCGTTCGGTGAGCTTTCGGTCGGGCCCGGCCAGCGCTGCTACGGCTACTTGCACGGCAGCGCCGAGCGCCAATCCTTCGGAGTAACCAGCCTTCATCCGCTCCGCAAGTGCCTCAGCCTCACCGCCCAGAACCGTGAAGCCCTCTTCGTCCATCACGGTACCGTCATACAGCAAGTGGAACAGGCGGTCATCGCCAGGCTCCAAACCAACTTCAGCGACGACGATTTCCACTTCAAGCGGCTTCATCTCATGAGTGAAGACTTGGCCGAGCATTTGCGCGTAACTGTTGGCAAGGCTCCGGGCGTCCACGTCTTCGCGGCTGTAGTTGTAGCCCTTCATATCGGCGGCACGGACACCAGCAATGCGAAGCGAATCGAATTCGTTATACCGGCCGACCGCGGCAAAAGCTATGCGGTCATAGATTTCCGAGACCTTGTGCAGGGTTCGTGAATGGTTCTCGGCGACGATCAAAATTCCGTCGGCGTAACTCATTCCACAGAGGGAACGGCCACGGGCGATTCCTTTGCGGGCGTAATCGGCCCGGTCCTTCATAACCTGTTCTGGCGAAACGTAATACGGCATGCTCATTTTGCGCCTCCACGAGTTCCACGAGCAGCGCGGGCGGGGGCACTTGCGCTGGCTTGCCCGCCAGAAGTTCCACCCCCGGAGCCGCCACCGTTACGAGTTGCGGTTCGTTGTGCGATTAACGAAGCGAACCGCTCGCTGATATCAGCCTCGTCAATATCGGTGTAACCGGCGCTGGTAATCGAGGCAACGGTTGGGTAGATGCCTCGAATAGCATCGGGTCCACCGGTGGCTGAATCTTCGTCGGCTGCTTCGAACAGCGCCGCCAGTGATAGCTCTATCGCATCTTCAAGGCCAATGTCAGGACGCCATTGTTGTTTAATCAGCATGCGCGCATAAGTTCCGCCTGAACCTGTTGCATGGAATTCCATTTCCTCGTAACGACCACCCGTGATGTCGTAATTGAAAATTCGCCCCACCTGTCGGCGTAGGTCATACCCGGCAAAGATCGGAATGACCACCATGCCTGCTTGCATGGCCATCGGCAGGTTGTTGCGGATCAGGTTGGCGAGGCGAGTGGCTTTGCCTTCCAGGGAAAGCTGCACCCCTTCGACCTTTTCGTAATGTTCTAGTTCTAGCTGAAACAGCTTCACCATTTCCGCAGCCACACCAGCAACTCCGGAGATAGAAACGCCCGAGTGTCGATCGGCCGGGAAAACCTTTTCCATGCCTCGATGGGCGATCACGTTACCGGCGGTTGCTCGGCGGTCGCCCGCCATGATGACCCCATCGGCATAGCGAAGGGCAACAATCGTTGTGGCATGCGTAAGTGGACCGATATGGTCGGGCCCGTCTGCGTGCATCGAGGGCACAGGAGCGGAAAACCCCTGGGTGCGCAAGAGCTGATGAAAGCTCGCACCGGGGTCGTTGTTGGTGAATTGCGGAAGGGTCATGTGTTCTCTTGCGGTTGTTCGATCGAGCGTTTGGGAAGCACTGGAAGTGGAGATGGGGGTCGAGCCGTTGCGGTTAGGTCAAAGCCGGGCAGGTATGCCTGCAGAGGAAGGCCCGAACTACTGGCCGCCCTTTTGTACGTAGGACTTGACGAATTCTTCAGCATTGGTTTCAAGAACTTCATCGATTTCATCGAGAAGATCATCCAGTTCGGCTTTGATCTTGTCACCCTGCTTTGCTGATGCAGAGTTGGTTGACGTCGCATCGGTTTCGGTTGAGCTGTCGCTTTCCCGATCTCTCAACGGTTTTCGGATTTGTTCACGTTCAGACATTTGGGTTCTCCTTCATGCACCCAACCGGGCCAAGAGCTCAGCAGGTGTTACACAACCTTCTAGCAGGGAATCGACCATTGCGGCGGTGCCTTTGAGCGGTTCCATCATCGGTACACGGCGTAAAGGGTCAGTGCCCAGGTCAAACACCATGGAATCCCAATTCGCGGAAGCGACAGAACTTGCGAATCGTTGCAAGCATTTGCCCCGAAAATACGCCCGAGTTTCGCGTGGCGGTTCCGTTACCGCCTCTTCAATGGCCGCTTCGTCAAGCAACGTTTCACTGTTCACCCTCAGCGACAACGATTTTTCCGGTCGTAAATCGTGGAATTGCAGATCAATGACTCGCAGGCGGGCGTCCTTCCAATCACACCCATGACGGTCTCGGTACCCGTCAATCAATCGGCCCTTCGCGACCCAGTCGACCCAATGGGCCACGCTGAGCGGATCGGTTTCGAGGCCCTGCAACACCGTTTCCCAGCGGGCCAAAATGTCTTTGCCGACGGCTTCGCCGATGGATTCCAGTCCTTCTGAATCCGCCCATTCAGTGGCCAACCGGAAGTACTCCCACTGCAACGCAATGGCCGTCATCCGCCGACCGTCGTGCAGTTGCACGGTTTGCTTCAGCGACGGGTCATGACTGATTCTTCGCAGAGCCAGTACGGGGTCAACGATGCCAAAGTTCTGACCTTTGAAAACCCCGTCTTCGATCATCGAAAGAACGATTGACGTCGTCCCCAGCTTCAGATACGTGGCAACTTCGCTCATATTGGCGTCGCCAACGATCACATGAAGCCGACGGTATTTTTGCGAATCAGCGTGCGGCTCATCACGTGTGTTGATGATTGGGCGTTTCAGCGTGGTTTCGAGCCCAACTTCTTCCTCGAAAAAGTCTGCGCGCTGAGAGATTTGGTAGGTCACCTCGGAAGAACCAGGTAGCTCAGCGCCCACCTTCCCAGCACCACAAAACACCTGACGGGTCACGAAGAACGGAATCAGATTATTGATGATGTGGGGGAATGGAAGCCGTCGGTCCATGAGGTAGTTCTCATGCGTGCCGTAGCTGTTGCCCTTCCCATCGGAGTTGTTCTTGTAGACAACAATTTCTTGTCCGGGTGGCAACGCATCTTTTGCCGCTGCCATCGCCCGGAGCATGACCCGCTCCCCCGCTTTATCGAACAGCGTGGCACTGAGCGCGTCTCGACATTCTGGACTGGAGTACTCCGGATGGGCATGATCTACATAAAACCTGGCACCGTTCGTGAGTACCGCATTGACGAGGTGGGTTTCCACTTCCGGTGGCATCGAACCCCCCGAAGACCAGCCCCTCGCATCGTTTCCGGGCATTTCATCGTCAAAATCCCACGAAACTCTCGATTTTTCGTTACTGCCGCGGCCGAGCGACTGCACGTAGGCGTTGACCAGCAAGCTCGAAGATTGAATCGGGTTGGCATCACGCGCGCCGGTAACCACGATCCCGTATTCAGTTTCAATCCCCAAAACCTTTGCCAACGCCATGTGCAGCCTCCTCCCTTTGACCCTACGCCGCATTCACCCCGTCGGCACAACACCGTACCGACCCACCTGGCACCCTGCGCCCATGACGTCCTGAATCGACGGGACCGCCGAGGTTCATTTCCGCGAGTCAAACCCCAGCGCGAACCAAACCCCAGCCGCGAGCCAAATACTGTCTGCGTGCCCAAATACTGCGTCAGCAATCCGTCGGGCAGACACCAGACCGACACGCGGACCGAGGAAACCAACGGCCGCACCAAAATCTCACAGCCCCAACCGACACCACAAAAACAAGCCAACCCAACCCAGCCGCGAGCCAAATACTGCCTGCGTGACCAAATACTGCGTCAGCAATCCTTCGCGCAGGCACTAAACGGACACACGGGGCCACGTCAATCGGTGCACCCGAAACCCCAACCCCAACCGGCCACGACAAGCCAACCCTGAAAGGGCGCCGAGTACCCCAGGCAACCAATCTTTGGTTCACGTTGAGCCCCCACCCGATCCGCCTCACCAAAATCTCGACCGCGAGCCAGATGCTGCCTGTGTGGCCAAATGCTGCGTCAGTAATCCGTCGCACAGGCACTAAATGGACACACGCCACTTATCTGGTCGGTCGACAACAACAGCGAGCAGCGGGACTTAAACGTGAGACGGATTAGCAGCGCGACTGGACTTGGAGCGATGGAGGGCTTCTTGTCGCGCATCGCGGGACGAGTCCACGACGAGGATCTCGTTTTGGGAGTAAGTAACCGTGATGTTCGGAAAACGAGGAACCCCAGAGTTCTGCAACCTCGCTAACAGTTGCTTCACCTCCAGTGCAGCACCGGCGGCATCAGTAAGAATTTGAACTGCTGAATACCGGCGAATCGGGAATAGGAACTGCAGCTTGTTTTGTCGCTTTAGATCCCGAGAAAGAGAACTCTCCGAGCTGTGTGCCTCCAACCCATCGACTTCCAGCAAAAAGTCCGGTGCAATCACGGCAAAATCTGGATACAGCGTGTCGAGGTTGACGCCTCTGCGATCAACAATCCGAAGCGTGGGCTGACACACAACCGGAACACCGGCTACACGTAAGGCCTGCAGAAACACGGTCTCAGGGAGGCTCCCGGTAGGACGATCCGAATCCGAACGGAGCGCCAAAACCGTCCGCAAAATGTAGTTAGCATGCTGGTTCGGCAGTGCCATCGCTAGTTTGCGCACTTCGCTCAGGAGCGCTTCATTCCAAACGTCTGGACGCCACGGAACAGGACCACGCAGAGCAGAATGCAATGCCTGTTCAACCACATCCGCGCTACAAACCGAGGCGAGATCGAGAAGCGTTCGGCCCACCGACGTTGTTCGAAGTCCATCGATCACCACCGGGTTTAGATCAACTATTCGAGTCCGATGGGCCTTGGTTGGTTTAGGCGTACCGCTCATCGGAATCGTTACGTCGAGGGCTCTTTCGGTCACGCCATCAAGACGGTGAAGAATTGCTGCGGATCGATGGCTCACACGCGCCAATTCACCGCCCATGAGCAAACTTGCGGAAAGCTCGGCCTTCCAAAGTTCGTCGTCGACAAGTTTTGGGTTGGTGAGAAAGATTCCCGACTGCAACTTGATCCACGTTCCGTTCTTAGCGTAACGGTACGGCTTCCGCTCGGAAATCCCCATGACGGCGGCCTCGTCCAAAGTAACTACTGAATGCAACATGCTCACCACGATCACAAAGAATGGCGGTCTTGCCCAGGGCCCATCGAGTCACAGCGCGTCGACGCCTACCGCTGGGCATTCAACCGCGAGCGAAACACTGCCTGCGTGACCAAATACTGCGTCAGTAGTCCGTCGCGCAGGCGCCAAACTGACACGCGGACCGAGGAAACCAACGGCCGCACCAAAATCTCACAGCCCCAACCGACACCACAAAAACAAGCCAACCCAACCGCGAGCGAAATACTGCCTGCGTGACCAAATACTGCGTCAGCAATCCGTCGCTCAGACACCAAACCGACACACGAACCACCGCCGCCATCAACGCACCTATGGAACCTCCCGCAACCCTGCGCCCACCGCCCGCGCTGCCAGAACGTCCAACGACCGCGAGCCAAATGCTGCCTGCGTGACCAAATACTGCGTCAGCAATCCGTCGCGCAGACACCAAACCGACACACGGGCACCCGGCAACCAACGAACTACCGCAGACCGCCAACAGTCCGGACGTCGGCTAAAAGCCAAACGACCGCGAGCCGATACCACCTGCGTGACCAAATACTGCGTCAGTAGTCCGTCGCGCAGGCGCCAAACTGACAGCAGCGGCCGACCAACGAGTTGGCGAAACCGATGCGGTCATCTTGGGAAGCGTAGATCACGCGAACTTCGTGGGAGTTGACCGCACCCTCGAAACTCAGCGAACCGCCACGGTCTACAGAAGGACGGGGAGGCCGGTGCGGATGGATTTGTGGGCGGCTTCACCGATGGCGACAGAACGGAGGCCGTCCTCGAGCGTTACGGCCGCGGGAGCCCCTGAGCGGATAGCGGCGACGAAATCGGCATGCTCCAAGTACGAGGCGCCGTGGTGGAAGCCGGCGAAACCGATGCGGTCATCGTGGGAAGCGTCGATCACTCGAACCTCACGGGAATTGACCGCGCCGTTGGAGCGCAGCGAACCCCCACGGAACCCGATGCGCAGCTCGCCAGAAGGAATGAACGCCTCAATTTTGGCGTCAACGCCGGTGGCCACGATTTCTTGCTCATTAGGCCCGCCCTCGGCAAACATGCACAGATCGAGCATGGCCCGCACCCCGTTGGCATATTCCACAATCACATAGGCGTTGTCCAAAATGTCGGAACGCTGCGGGCCGTTGGCGGTTTCGTAGATCTCGTCGAGATGGTTTACGTCTTGGCCTCCGCTGGCCATAACCCGCACCACATTGGAGCCTATGGCCAGGTTCATGAGGTCAAAAAAATGACAACACTTCTCGACGAGCGTGCCCCCGGTATTGACGGTAAAGCGATTCCAGTTGTCAACCTTCACGAGGAAGGGAAAGCGGTGTTCACGGATGGCGACCATCTTCAGTTCGCCGATCACACCAGAGCGCAGCTCGCTGATCAAACGGGCCACCGGAGGCATGTAACGATATTCGAGGCCTACCCAAACAATGCCGCTCCCCGCCGGTCGGGCGTCGCGCAAGTCAATCAACGTTTGACAATCCGCGGTTGTGGTGCACAGAGGCTTTTCGATCATGACGTGCAGATCCGGGCGCAAACGCAAGACATCAGCGGCAACGTCGACATGGGTGAAGTTGGGTGAGGCGATCAAAATGGCATCGAGGTCATCTCGTTGCAACAGTTCAAGATGCGACGTGTACGACGCTGCCTCCGGCTGGCCTTCCAATGCCTTAGCCGCCCACGCAAGCGACGGGGCGTGGGGGTCGCTGTAGGCAACGGTGTGAGCCCCGGGCAGGGCAGCGATGTTGCGCAGGTGCTCGCAGCCCATCATTCCCGTGCCGATAACGCCGTAGCGAACTTCCTTGTTGCTCTCCGTCTTGCTGTCACCGGTGCTGTCGCTGGTGCTGTCGTTTGCGGCATTCATGGGCATTGAAGGTAACCGATCACCGCGAACCCAAGTGCGCTCTCATCGGAATAGATTTGCGGCCCCATGGAGTCCGAGCCGATAAGCACGGGGTCCGTCAACCACAAGCAAATTCCTCCATATCTTTTAGGCGAAGGCTGGACGTCCAAGTGCGGTGAAGGGTCTTATCGGCGAGCCGCCTTAGAATCCTCGCCATGCAAAACAGAGTTCTTGGAAATAGTGGCCTCAGCGTGGGCGCAATTGCGTTTGGCTGTTGGCGGTTCGCTGGAGTCGATGTGGCTACCGCGACCAATCGGATCGAAACCGCACTCGACGCCGGGATGACCTTGATTGACACTGCCGACGTCTACGGGCTCGACAACGATTGCCCCTGGGGTTCGGCTGAAGCACTTCTTGGCGAAGTCTTGGCAGCTAACCCAGGTTTGCGAAGCCGGATGGTTTTGGCAACCAAAGGTGGAATCCAGTTGGATCGTGGCGTCGGTATGGGCGTCCCGTATGACACCTCAGCCAAGCGGATCAACCAGGCATGCGACGATTCCCTGAAGCGCCTCCAGACCGACGTGATCGATTTGTGGCAAATTCATCGCCCCGATTTGCTAGCCCACCCGGCCGAAGTTGGCGCAGCCATGCAAGGTTTGGTTGACGCAGGCAAGGTCCGTTTCCTGGGCGTTTCGAACTACTCAGCCACCCAGATCGCTGCATTGCAAGCGCACCTTAAATCCCCGTTGATCACTACTCAGCCTGAGTACAGCGTCGCCCAGTTGTCGCCCATTGACGATGGTGTTTTCGATCACGCCATGACGCATGGAATCACCCCATTGGCCTGGAGCCCGCTTGCTGGAGGACGTCTCGTTGACCCAACCAACACCGATCCACGGTTTGTGGCCATGCGTGCACTTCTCGCTGAATTGGCCGAAACCCACAATGCCACTCCTACGCAAATCGCCCTGGCATTCGTGCTCGCACATCCCGCCGGGATAATCCCAATCATCGGTACCGGTAAGCCTGAACGCATTGTGGAATCAGCTGGTGCCGCGTCAATCGCCCTGGCTAAGGACGACTGCTACCGCCTCATTGCCGCCTCGGGCAGAGCACTCCCATAACTGAAATCATTTACCGTTGATGCTGGACCTACCCGATGTCCACTTCCCTTTGCTTTACTCCGTTGTTCTTCGTTAGATCGGTTTTGTTATGGCTTCTGAAGTTGCTTGGTTTTCTGCCCTGTGTGATGACGACTACGAGTTTCTTGGCGTCCCCGATGCCTCGCTCCGTAGTTCCTATGCGCACTGTGCTTCGATTGTAAGGACTGCGCAGGCCAACGGTTTCGACAACGTGCTGCTTCCCTCCGGTTACGAACTCGGGATTGATGCGACCGCGTTTGCTGCGGCCCTTGCACCGGAAATCGATCGTATGCGCATGCTTCTGGCGGTGCGGTGCGGTGAGCTTTGGCCCGCCCAGTTAGCCCGCCAAATTGCCACGATCGACGCGATGATGGGCGGCCGTTTGACCGTCAACATCATCTCATCGGATCTTCCCGGATCGCCCCTGGCTTCGGCACCGCGTTACCGCCGCACCACCGAAATCATAAAGATCCTTAGGGTTTTGCTGGCGGGCCAAAACCTTGATTATCACGGCGAATTTTATGATCTGACGATTAAAGCCCCACGGATTCAACCCGTCGAAGGGAAATGTCCGCCCCTGTACTTTGGTGGCCTGTCCGATGATGCCCGTCAATGCGCCGCCGAAGGTGCCGATGTGTACCTCATGTGGCCCGACACCGCCGATGCCGTCGCCGAAATCATTGCTGATATGTCAGCCCGAGCGAAAACCTTTGGGCGGACGCTACGTTTCGGATACCGCGTACACGTAGTAGTTCGCGAAACCGAAGGCGAAGCTCGTGCCGCTGCTGAGCGTTTGCTTTCCAAACTCGATGCCGATGTGGGCGAAGCAATCCGGCAAAAGTCGCTCGACACTCAATCCGCTGGCGTGCGCCGTCAAGCGGAGTTGCGTGATAGCGCTGCATCCAATGACGGGTACGCGGAAGCCAATCTGTGGACGGGGATTGCCCGAGCCCGTTCTGGTTGCGGTGCGGCCATTGTTGGTGATCCCGATCAAGTGCTCGCCAAGTTACGCGCCTATGAAGCAATGGGAATTGAGGCGTTTATTTTGAGCGGCTACCCGCACCAAGCCGAGTGCGATTTGTTTGCGAAGTACGTGTTGCCCAACCTGGCCCATGGCCCGCTTGATCTCACTGCTCGATAGCCAACCAGCTCGATAGGTTCCGTTTGGAACTCGTGGGATTGGGTGTTGCTAGGCGTCCGACCCAAAGGTTTGTTCCCGATCGGAGGGTGAGCCCGTCGGAAGTCCTTGGGAACTAGCGTCTTGGGGGTGAGCGACCTTGAACCAAATCCGCCGTCGACCACTCCGCCCGATGCTGTGCCCCAACCAGCAACCCCTGCAACCACCACAAAACATCCTCAGCCAGAGCTTCGTGCGTTGGAGTTGGAGGCGACACCCATCAAAAAAAAGCGGGAGCCGCTCAACCCGGCGCACGCAATTTTGGTGGCAGCAATTCTCTCGACCACCACGGCGATCACTGCTACCTACTTGAGCATTCGGTCGTCGGAACGTTTGCAACGGGAGCGTGATCGAACCGATGCCGCGCAAAAGGAAAGTGACGATCTCAAGGCTCAGGTGGCGGCGCTGCAAACAAAGCTCATCGAAACATCTAATGCCGTTAATGCTTTGGCACAGAGCACCGATTCCGCCACCGAAACAACAACCGTCACGGCCATAACCGTACCGGCAGTCACGGTTCCAGCAACTGCGGCACCACTGCCCAGCATCATCGTCGTACTGCCGTCTACGCCTCCAACCGTTTTAACCGTTGCACCAACAGCGAAACCCGAGACCCGCATCGAACCAACTCCAGTTCCGGCAACAACCCAGGTGGCCACTACCACAATCACCCCGCCCATCCCACCCTCCAGCATTACGCCCACAACCGTTGCTGCCGTAACACCAACCGCCCTCAGCCCCGTCCCCGCTGCTGCGGCGCTCCCCTCGACGACCACCAAGCTGCCTTAAGAGTCGCAACAGCCCCAACAGTGTTCGAAGCTCGATCGAGCGGTTTCCCGTTCTAACGGTCCTTCCCGTTGGACTACGAAAAACAACACCGAGGGCCAGCAAAATTCCGGCGGATTCTCATTCCCGGTTCTCATTCTCGGGTCTGGGCACCTACATTGTGTCCATGACGCTAAAACTTGGTTTGCAAACGGGCTACTGGGGCAAGGGGGTTCCTCATGGAGTCACTGAGCAGATTGCTACGGCTGAAGAGCTTGGATTCGAATCGATGTGGACCGCTGAGGCGTACGGGTCCGATGCGCTCACTCCCCTGGCCTGGTGGGGTGCCTCAACCAAGAACCTGAAGCTCGGTACCGCGATCATTCAAATGTCGGCTCGAACACCAACGGCTGTTGCCATGGCGGCCATGACACTTGATCATCTCAGCAACGGTCGGGTCATCGTCGGCATTGGTGCTTCTGGCCCGCAAGTGGTGGAGGGTTGGTACGGACAGCCCTACCCGAAGCCGCTGGAACGCACCCGTGAGTATGTCAACATCATGCGCCAAGTTTGGGCCCGTGAAGCCCCCGTGCAGTTCAGTGGCAAGCAGTACCAGTTGCCCTTCGTTGGTGGCGCTGGGTTGGGCAAAGCACTGAAGTCAACCGTGCATCCGCTGCGCAATGAGATCCCCATCTACCTCGGAGCGGAAGGCCCGAAGAACGTCGCTTTGTCCGCCGAAATTTGCGACGGATGGCTGCCGTTGTTCTTTGCGCCTCGTCATGACGATTACTACCTGAGCTGTCTGCGTGAAGGCTTCGCCCGCCCCGGAGCTCGGCGGACCATGGCGGATTTTGAGGTGGCCGTATCGATGAGCGTGGTCGTGGATCCCGACGTGGAAGCAGCAGCCGACAAAATCCGTCCGATGTTGGCGCTGTACATGGGTGGCATGGGTGCCCGCGAGCACAACTTCCACTTCGATGTCTTCGCCCGTATGGGTTATGAGGCCGTGGCCATCAAGGTGCAGGAGCTGTATCTCGAAGGTAGGAAAGCCGAAGCCATCGCCGCTATCCCGACGGCTTTGTGCGAGGAAGTGGCACTAATCGGCCCGGTGGACAAAATCGCCGACGATCTAGCTGCTTGGGAAGATTCGTGCGTAACCACGCTGTTGCTTTCTGGCCCACCGTCCTTGCTGCACACCATGTCCGAACTTGTAAACCGGTAACTGACCGCTGCCTCAAAGAGCACCCCTGTTCGGGTGACGGAATCGGCCCGGCCGCGTTTGATGCAGGTGCAAAGCTTCTGCGAGAACAAGCAAACCTGCGGGGTCGGAGTTGCGCCACTAACTCCACTTTTTTACCTGGGCCAGTGAAAAAAGTGCCCTTAATGGCGCATTCATAGTCGCTAGAACTACTTGCGCGCGGTGTTCGGCTTATCGACGGCGTTTCGAACGGCTGGTGTCAAGTTGGTCGGGTTGTAAGGGGCGCTTGTTTTGAGTTGCTTCTCGTTCGCGCTGTTTGAAGGCGAGTGTGTCGATTTCATCGTGGAGTTTGCGCCACGATTCCACGCGCTCGCGAGTGAGTTTGCCCCGTTTGATGGCGCCAAGCAGCTCGCATCCCGGCTCGGTTCGGTGCTCACAATTGTTGAAGCGGCAGCCTTCGGAAAGCTCATCAATATCCGCGAAGGATTCCTTCAGGGCGGTGTCTACGGTCCACAGCGCAGCTTCTCGGAGCCCGGGAGTGTCGATCAGCATGGCGCCGGACGGGAGGAGAACCAGCTCTCGATGACTCGTTGTGTGTCTGCCCTTGCTATCACCGGCACGTACCGCTGCGGTGTCCATATGTGTGGTGCCGAGCAGCACGTTTGTAAGCGTCGATTTCCCAGCTCCTGAGACACCAAGCAGGGCTACGGTGGCGCCAGAACCGAGCGCTGCCATCAGCGGTTCAAGGCCTTTTCCCTCGGGGGCGGCGATGGACCAAACCGGTGTGGCGTCGGCCGCTTCCTCCAACGATTCAATAGCGCCAGCGGTAGCGACATCGGCTTTGGTGGCCACCACCATGCAGGCCGCTCCGCCTTCGGTAGCAATACTGATTTGGCGTTGCACCCTGCGTTGATTGATTTCCCCGTCGAGTGGCACCACCACGAATACCGTGTCGACGTTGGCCGCCAGCACTTGCCCTTCAGTAAGCACGCCAGCGACCTTGCGCACCAACACGGTTCGTCGAGGCAAAACGGCGTGGATGGTGGCCCGGCCCTCTTCGGCACGGGGACGAATCATGACCCAATCCCCCACTCCGGGAAGGTTCACCACTGGAGTTCCGGGTTTGCGAAGAATGCCTCGCAAGTCGGCCGACAACACCCCGGCCGGACCTGCGGTAAACCAACGTTCCCTCAGTTGGGCAATCACTCGAGCCGGGACCAGCCCCTTTTCCTTCGATTGAGCTAACGCTGCGGCATCGGCCAAGGTTGGTGTCCAACCAAGTGATGCCAACGTTGCTTCTTCAAACATGGGCAAGCGCGTGCACAGAGCGTGTCGAGTGTGACGAGCGAGTCAAAATGTCGACCGAACCGCGTGGTGGTGGGAAACTCAAACAACAGCTCCAAAATCAAAGAAATACTTCATGCCCCAAGGCTTTCACGTTCTCCGACGTAATGAAAACGAATTTCGGAGATGGGCACCGGCAATTCCGAAATCGATGGGAACAATATGCTCAGCAGGTGACGTCTTGTGACCATCGATTCGAATTGCCAGCGCAGCCCGCCAGCGGATGGGTACCTCCGCGGCGTGACCTTCGCCGATAATCAGTCCCACTTTGGTTCTGCCCGCGCAAGCTTCTACATTGAAGTCATGTCTGAACCCATTTTCTCGGTAACTGCCAACGAGCCGTTTCGCATTGCCGTCCCCGATTCAGTGTTGGTCGATCTGAAAGCCCGCCTCCACAACACTCGTTGGCCCGATCAAATGCCAGGCACCGAATGGGAGTACGGCACCGAGCTCACAGCCCTGCAAAAACTCTGCGCCTACTGGGCCGACGAATACGACTGGCGTGCCGCGGAAGCTTCGCTTAATGCGTGGCCGCAATTCAAAGCCACGGTGGACGACCAGACTTTGCACTATGCACACATACGGTCACCGCACCCTGATGCACTTCCTCTGGTACTCACCCATGGATGGCCCGGTTCCATCGCCGAGTTCCTGAAAGTCGCCGCCCCACTACTTGAACCCGTCGCCCATGGTGGTTCGGCATCGGACGCGTTTCATCTGGTGATTCCTTCAATCCTCGGTTACGGATTCTCTGGACCAACGACGGTGCGGGGTATCAACACATTGCATGTTTCTCAATCAATCAGCGCGCTTATGGCCTTTTTGGGGTACTCGCGTTATGGCGTGCAAGGAGGCGACTGGGGTTCGATCATTAGCTCCGGAATGGGATTGATTGACCCTGAACATGTGGTGGGTGTGCACGTGAATATGGTGATGGGGCGGCCCACCGATCCGGCCAATCCTCTCGAGGGGGTGCTTCCCGACGAGATGCCGGGCCTCGCGTTTATGAAGAGCTTCCGTGAGTACGAGGTTGGGTATCAGGAGATCCAAAAGACTCGTCCGCAGACGTTGGCCTATGGCCTTACGGATTCACCTGCTGGGTTGGCCGGATGGATTTTGGAAAAGTTCCGTCAGTGGAGCGATTGCGACGGCGACCCATTCAAGGCTTTCTCGAAGGACGAGTTGTGCACGAACTTGATGATCTATTGGGTGACTGGCACGATCAATTCTTCGACCCGTCTGTACTTCGAAACGATTGGGCCCGGCCGCGCTGGCGCGATGCCCAAGATTGAAGTTCCCGTTGGTTGCGCGGTATTTCCGAAAGAGCTGTACCAGGCTCCCCGAGTATGGGCCGAGAACCAGTACAACGTGCAGCATTGGAGCAAGTTCAGCGCCGGTGGCCACTTCGCCGCCATGGAACAACCTGTGGTGCTCGTGGGGGACATTCAATCCTTCTTTCGAACGGTCCGCTAGCAACGCATACGCCCGAAGGCAGAGAACACGTACTACAACCCTTCTTTCTGGCCACCCACTTTTCGATGCCATTCGGGCGTAGACAGCCCGTTGGCTAACCGTTTCACAATACAAAACTCCTTTCGATCAACAAGTCTCAGAAACAAACGTGCACTTATGAACTTCCTTGAATACTTGCATTCCGACCTCGCTCGAATCCAGTCGCTCGCGGCTGGCGACCTCTCTGCCGTGGTTCCTTCGTGTCCAGGCTGGGATCTCGGACGCTTGGTCGGCCATCTCGGTAGGGTGCATCGCATGGCTCTCGCCGTAATCAGTACCGGCTCAATGACTCCTGCTCCTCCGGCGGAACTACTTGCCCCTCCTGAGGACCACGATGCTCTGCGCGCCTACTTTGCTGAGTCATCTACGCAACTCGTGCATGACCTATCGACCACACCACTCGACGCCCCCTGTTGGACGTTTCTCGGCACGGGAGACGTAACGGCGTTTTGGCACCGTCGAATGGCCCAAGAACACGCAATCCATCGTTACGACGCAGAGCTTGCCATCAACGATCCCAGCCCAATTCCCGTTGACCTCGCACTTGACGGTGTCAACG
Organism: Acidimicrobiia bacterium; assembly: GCA_043718695.1. Taxonomy (GTDB): domain Bacteria; phylum Actinomycetota; class Acidimicrobiia; order Acidimicrobiales; family JANYDT01; genus JANMZO01. Next base: position 15,308 of record JAYSVF010000343.1, read on the forward strand.
AATACTTCATCATCGCCAACGGTCGTGTCCTACCCAAGAAGCCCGATTTTGCTCTCGGCGGAACCGTACACCTTCACACCACCGATTCCCCCGATGGTGAATGGATGATCGAACAAAACGGTTCGTCGCTCACCGTCAGCCACGGCCATGGCAAAGGTGATGCGGCAGTTCGTGGCACAGCCAGCGATCTACTCCTCGGGTTGTGGGGCCGCAAAGACCTCACCGATACCACTACCTTCGAACACTTCGGCAACCCCGCCGTCACCTCCACCCTAGCTTCTCTAGGCGGCAACTAACTTTCGAAAGCTTCAATTTCCGATCGGCATCGACACACAGACCCAGTTGGGAATTCCGTGTTATTAACAGTTATCACGGAAATAGAAGAACTGCGGTGAACAGCATCGGCAAGATTCTGGGAACAGCATCGTTACCGGATCGGGGGTTGATGAGGCTCAGGTCCAAAAAGTTGTGTTTCGATCCATTTAGGAATACGTTTGTGAATGTTCGGTTGACGCGCTACCCGCCTGGGGATCCCGAAAAGTTACTGCCCGCGTCTCCGCCGGAGCGGCAGTTTGACTCAATGCAACAGTGCCGTTTCAAGTCGCCGGCGCCGCCAAGCCGGCCCTGGCAAGTAGTTGGAACTTGGATTCGTAACCGGGTTTCACTTTTCCCGAGACATGAACTACCACTACTCGCCTCCCTTTGCGGACGTGCAGTGTTCGTGCATCGGACCAAAAAGCCTCATCTCCGATGCCGATCTGCTTCCGCTGCTCGCACTTCTTGGCTGCGCAAACAGCAAAGGAGGAACGTGCGAGGGGAGTGTTCTTGAAATCCTGAATATCCAGGTCAACCCTCCCTCCTCGCAATTCCAAGGGGTAACGAGACATTGCATTGTCCCAGTAGCACCAT
>JAYSVF010000344.1:0-16200 GCA_043718695.1 Acidimicrobiia bacterium
GACGAGCAACGAAGCCCCGTCACCCACGATCAACCCGGCATTGGAGTATCCCCAACCACCATCGGGCTGAAGATATGCGTACAGATCGTTCCCCACCTCATGCAAACCCTTGGTAAACGCCACTGCTGCCATGTGATTGTCCTCGCTTGATCGAACGTATAAGCGCTACAAATTTTGGTTGAAGTTTATAGAAACTACTTGGGTGAAGCAGGTCGAAGTTTGATGAAACTGGGTGAAGTTTGCAACTTTACGATTCCTGCAAACAAAACCAGTCGCCAGCCACCGACGAACTCAGCTCGCTCCAGCCAAATCAGAGACCGAGCTCAGCACGATTCGGTGGGTTTGCACCAGCTCGGGCAACGGCGATGGCTGCGCTTGCGGCCCCTCGCTCGGTTGCTGCAACGAGGTTTGCGAGGGTGCGCATCGAGGGCCGATTGTTGTCGTTCCACCAGCTCAAAACCCCAGCAGCAAAGGTGTCCCCTGCCCCAACGGTGTCAACTACCTCGGCTTTTGGCGCGGCAACGTCAACCACGCCTTCGGCACAAACCACCGTAATCCCGTCACCACCTCGAGTGATCAGCACCGCGCCCGTTCCCTTGGCCACCATATCTTGGGCTGCAGCTACGAGGTTTATGCCCGGCACGATCCATTCCAGATCCTCATCGGAAACCTTCACAATGTCAGCCTTGGGCAGCACACGAAACAACCGTTCCAGATAGCTGTCCCGAATGTTGACCAGGACCACTTGACGAATATTGGGGTCAATCATCACCAAGGTTGAAGTGCCCGAAAATCGGTTCACAATCGCTTCCGAAGCCGATGCCGCTGGTTCAATGACCAAACCGAGCGTACCCACATGCACGGCGCAAACATCGTCTTGGCCCGATTCCAGCAGCGTTTCGATGGCCGATGTGGCCCGCTCAGGGGTGCACGCCGCTACAGAGGTGCCCTCGAAATAGAAACGGTAGCTTGCCGCTCCCTCGGCATTGAGCTCCACCAAAGCCATGGTGGTGGGCGCTTCGGTCCCAACAACGGTATCGATCCGAACCCCGTCGGCCACCATTGCTGCGGTGATGCGCTTCCCGAACACATCGCTGGAAACCCCGCCCACAAAGGCTGTAGGCACCCCCAGGCGAGCTAAGGCCCGTGCCGTGTTTAGTGGCCCACCCCCAATATGGGGCACCGCGGCGTCCTCGGTAACAATCAAATCCACCAGTGCTTCACCCAAAACCAAAACATGCGACGTCATTTCCCCATTCTGTCGGGTCAAAGCTCGGTTCCGAACCACGTCGCCATCACATCCGCTGGTCTATCGGATTAGGCCAGGAGCAAAATCAGGGTAATACTTTCCCCCATGACTGACGTTTTGAAACAAATCCCTCATGTTGACTATCTCGTACTGGGCGACCACCCTCACCTGGTAGCCAACGAATGCACTGGCTGCGGAGCGCGCTATTTCGACCGTCGCAATGCCTGCGCCGGATGCTTCGCCACCGATTTCAAGAAAGTTGACATTTCTACTGAAGGCGTCGTTCGCTCATTCTCGATCGTGGCCTTCGCCGCCCCCGGGATTCCCGTTCCGTTTACCGCCGCGGTTATCAATTGCGATGGAACCAGCGTTCGCGGCAACGTCATCAACACTCCAGCCGATCCTGCCAACATCAGCCTAGGTATGAAGGTTCGCCTCGCCACCTACGTAATTGGCACCGATGAAAACGGCACCGAAGCCATCGGTTACGGCTTCGAGCCTGCCTAGGAGAGTGCTGAATAATGTGACCTAGACAGATCGCGAACTGGAAAAGCAAAGCGAAATTTGACATCCAGTCGCATTTGTTCAGCAGTCTCCTAGCCTGCACCATTTCGCAACTGCCCCAGTGGGCCCGCACCAATCATCTGGCGCCGTTCTGGGCCGACAAAACACTAAGCACGCAAAACAATTTGTAGTTACCACAAGACTAAGAAACGAGAATCATCATGGCCGCAGAAAACGTTTGGATCCTTGGCATTGTAATGACCAAGTTTGGTAAGCACGCAGATAAAGACATCATCGACCTAGCCGCAGAAGCAGCGATGGGCGCACTCGCCGATGGTGGCGTAACAATGAATGACATAGGCATTTTGGCTGCTGGGAATCTCATGGGCAACGGCGGTTTCGGCCAGGCCCTCCAGAAGCAAATCGGTCAAACCGGCATCCCGGTCTATAACGTGTCGAATGCCTGCGCTACCGGTGCGACGGCTTTGCGCACGGTGATCATGGCTATCAAGGCTGGCGAAGTTGAAATGGGTATGGCCGTTGGCGTGGAGAAGCTGGCCGGTGCCGGGCTTCTGGCAGGAGGATCCACCAAGCAGGGCAGCGGAGCATTCGAACCATCCGGTCGTTACGGCGCCGTTTCAGCCACCGACGGCCGCATCGGGACCGACACAATGCCAGGCGTCTTCGCCCAAATTGGCCAGGAGTACAACCAGAAGTGGGGCGGTGCCGATTTCAAACTGTTCGCCAGCATTTCCGAGAAGAACCATTCGCACTCAACGCTCAATCCTCTCGCCGCCTACTCAAAGGCCATGAGCCTCGAGCAGATCATGGGGGACATGATGATCGCGTATCCAAATACTCGCCCCATGTGCTCGGCTAACTGCGATGGAGCCGCTGCGGCAATTTTGGTGAGCGATGCCAAGCTCAAAACACTTTCCAAAGAACAACAACGCCGTGCGATCAAGGTTTCGGCATCGATCCTTACCTCCGATCCATACCAGGAAGCATGCCAAGTTCTTCCCGATGTAAATACCCTCACCCGAGCCGCTGCTAAGCAAGCTTACGAAGCAGCAGGCATTGGCCCGGCCGATCTCGATCTTGTGGAACTCCACGATTGTTTCGCTACCGCCGAGTTGGTCCACTATGACAATTTGATGCTGTGTGAAGAAGGCGGCGCCGTTGACTTCTTTAAATCCGGTGCCACTTGGCGCACCGGTTCAACCCCAGTAAACGTTTCGGGCGGGCTGGAATCAAAGGGACACCCGATTGCGGCAACGGGTATCGCCAACGTTTGGGAAGTTTGCCATCACCTTCGCAACGAAGCCGGACCCCGCCAAATCGAGGGCGCTAAGGTTGGATTGGCCCACGTAATTGGCCTTGGCTCGTCGTGCGGGATTCATATTCTAGAAAAGGCCGCTGCTTAGGCTTGGGCGAGTTAGCGGGTCCTGTCACCGAACAGCCCCACCGGCACGCTTCGCTTGACGCCTCCGGGGCGCCCCGTTCGTCGCCACCCGCTAACCCACCCAACACGAGCGCTTCGCTAGAAGCTCTCTGTAGAGGAAACAACTTTTTTGTAGAAGTGGAACTGCCTGCGGCTTCGGTTGCGGGCAGTTTTGTTTTTAGTTGGTTAGCCGAGGAAGGTTAGGGCTTCGCGAATGTGAATCCCTAGGGTTTCAGCATTGTTCGGGCGAACCATGGCGAGATGGTCGCCGGTTGAAGTGGCAACGAAGAATCGTCCGCGTACATATCGTTCCCAGCGGAAGTCAACCCAAACAACGGGCTTCGTGTGGGCCGCACGCACCAGGGCAACATCGATGGTGAGTGGCTCCATCCTGTACAGATCCGTGGCCCGCTCAACCTGTTCCTGCACATCGATGTTTGACAACCGGTCAAGATCACTGGCGCTCGCCGTTGTGACCGCGCTCACCGTGCGGTGCCCTTTCACGGCATCACGAATCCAACCGAAACCAGAACGTTGGCGGTCGCGAGCGTTACGGAAAATATTGAAGATTTTCTCAACAGTGCTTGCGTTGATCATCTCTGGTGTTGGCGGAAGCGCAGAATCAATGAGTAACAAGCCGCGAACCAAACTGCCCTCATGGTTGAGACGACGGGCCATTTCCCACGCCACCAACCCACCATCGCTGTAACCCCCAAGGAGGTAGGGGCCAACGGGCTGCAAGACCTGGAGCTCCTTCAAGTACCGATCGGCCATGGTCTCAACGGTGAGATCGACCACGCCATCGGGAGTAGCAACACCGTGCGCTTGAAACGCATACACATCAAGGCTTGCAGGGAGCTGCTTAGCCATGTGCACCATATTGACCACGTTGCCACCAGCACCATGCACAATGAAGAGTCGCCTCGTCGCCTCAGAAACGGTGCGAAGCGCAACCAAAGTTTCGCTGTGTCCCTGACCGCGATCAATTTCAGCGAGAAGCATTCGCGGTGTAGGAGCATCGATCAGAACCGCAAGACCAAGCTGCTCACCGTAGATTCGCGACACTTCTGCCATAACGGCCACCGCCCCAAGCGAATCGCCACCGAAAGCAAAAAAATCGTCGTCGGGGGCGACTGGTCGGCCGAGAATCGATGACCAAACCTTACAAAGCGTTCCCAACCGGTCAACATCTTCATCAATTGGTCCCGGATCAGCCAACGCTGAGGACACCACGAGTGCATTGCGATCGACCTTCCCCGACGGGGTTTTCGGAAGCGTCGATTGCACCACGATCAGCGCGGGAACATAGATCGAAGGTAATTGCGCTCGACATGCCGTTTGCAACTGGACCTGATCCACTGCGGAGCCTGAGCGAGGTTCAACAAAGGCGACGAGACGCGGCACACCACTCGCCAGCTTTCGAACAACAACCGCAGCCAAAGCAACCCCCGGCTGAGCCAGAAGAACCGACTCAATTTCGGCGGGCTCAATACGGTTTCCACTGATTTTGATTTGCGTATCGGTTCTTCCGTGAAAGTACCAAACACCATCGGCACCGATTTGCCCAAGATCACCAGTTCGGTATTCAAGTTTCGAGGAATCGACCGAGTGGTCAGGCCCTGAGTTTGGCCCTGAGTTTGGCAAAGAATTGTGGTAGCCGGGAGAGACGTCTGGTCCCCACAAAACAATTTCCCCAACCAACCCCGAACCGAGACGTGATTGCACACATTCCTGAGGTTGTGCAGCACCACCCACGTTTGTCGCTGATGCGGACTCCACCTCGACGGGATCTATGCGGGCGAAGACCCCGTTCAAGGGTTGCCCAATCGGCAAAGGGTCAAGCAATTCGCTGGCCGCAATAAAGCGTTGAGCGAAGGCCCAAACCGTAGTTTCGGTCGGCCCATACAGGTTGGTGAGAACCGGAACCTTCCGAAGTAATTCGCGGGCCAGTGTTGCGGTGAGCACTTCGCCGCCTACGAACATTTCCCGCAACGCACTCAGTCCGTTGCGATCCGTTGTATCCGACAACAACATCGAGGCACGGGTGGGGGTGACCTGCAAATGCGTAATGTTATGTGCACATATGAGCTGGCCTATGACTCCGGGGGCCGGTCGTTCTGGAGCAAGCACGATGGACCATCCGCGGCTTAACGTCCAAAGCAATTCAACTACCGAAGGGTCAAACGATAACGAAGTGAGGGCCAACCACACGCCTGGCGGCTCGGGGTGGACTAGACCATCCCATTCGCCCAGAAACGCGATGAGATTCCCGTGGGTTATCCGCACACCTTTAGGCTTACCTGTAGACCCTGATGTGTAAATGACGTAAGCGAGATCGCAGTCTTTCGGTGTATGGATGACTGTTACTGCTTGAGGACGACGAGCAACACCCTGCCAGCTCGGGGGTTCGATCCACTGCACACCATCAAACTCGTCAACTTCACGATTCTGCGCCCCAAGTAGAACGTTGATTCCTACATCGGCAACCATGTATTCACGGCGAGCGAGTGGGTAATTCGGATCGAGAGGCACATAGGCCGCGCCAATTTCGTGGATAGCAAAAAGTGCCGCGACCTGGTCGATCGAACGGGGAAGGCAGTTGCCGACTATCGAACCCGCGGTTACCCCAGCTTCGCGGAGCCGGTCACGCCAGGCATCGATTCGGTAGAGCAAGCCAAGCCCATCGACGCTGCGGCCACTCGCTTCTTGCATTGCCATGTCATGAGGCTTTGCCGTCCAGACGCGTCGAACACGGCCCGCGACGGACTGATTTCGAAGCTCAGGAGAAGTGGTCGCCATGTTCACGATGAATTTCCTATCGGCAGCTTAAGGCTGTGGGTTCAGTCTTCCCACGACGAAAAAGCAATTTTCGGGAAATCCACCCACTACCCCACGCAAAGCGGTCGGACTTTTCCGTGTTTCCGATTCAGGAACGTTTTTGGATCCGGGCCCACTCGTCTTTGAGCGTAGCCGTGCGATGGAAGATAGGGGTTGGGTGCTCACTGGGTTTGCCTGCAGCGTTATCTGTGGTGCCTGGCGTTTCCGCGCAAAAGTAGCCAAGCCGCTCAAACTGCACGTGCTCGCCATCCGTTGCCGCAGCGAGGGCGGGCTCAACTTGGGCCTGGAGTACCGTGATCGACTCGGGGTTCAAGAACTCAAGCGGATCCTTGCCCTCGTGGCCACCGGGGTTTGGATCGGTGAACAAATGCGCGTATTCGCGAACTTCAACCTGTGCGGCGTGCTCAGCGGAGACCCAGTGCAGCGTGGTTTTGACCTTCCGTCCATCTGGGGCTTGCCCTCCCGAAGTGAGCGGGTCATAGGTGGCTCGGAGTTCGGTGACATTCCCAGCAGCATCCTTCACCACGCCGGTACAGGTTAGAAAGTACGCATAGCGAAGGCGAACTTCATTACCCGGGAAGAGCCGGAAGAATTTGGGGGCCGGAACTTCCATGAAGTCCTCAGCCTCCATATACAGGGTGCGCGAAAACGGGATTTTGCGTGATCCGGCATCTGGGTCTTCGGGGTTGTTGACGGCATCAAGCCACTCAACTTGGCCCTCGGGATAGTTCTCAATGACTACCTTGATGGGTCGCAGTACGGCCATGCGTCGAACGGCCACTTTGTTGAGTTCGTTGCGGACGAAGTACTCCAGCAGTTCGATCTCATGGGTGGAGTTCATCTTGCCCACACCGATATGCGCGCAGAATGCTCGGAGTGCTGCCGCTGGATAACCACGCTTACGCATACCTCGCAGGGTTGGCATTCTCGGATCGTCCCAGCCGGTAACCATCTGTTCGCGTACTAGCTGGAGCAATTTGCGCTTCGACATCAGCGTGTAGGTGAGCGCCAGGCGGGCAAACTCATACTGGCGTGGCCTCGTGGTGGGCAACGGTAGACGATCGAGGTACCAGTCATAGAGAGCACGATGGGCATCGAACTCCAGCGTGCAGACGGAGTGAGTGATGCCTTCGAGCGCATCAGACTGACCGTGGGCCCAGTCATAGGTGGGGTAGATGCACCAGGCGTTGCCGGTTCGATGATGCTCGATATGGCGAATCCGGTACATGATGGGATCGCGGAGCTGACCGTTGGGATCGGCCATATTGATCTTGGCCCGCAGTACTTTTTCGCCGTCTTTGAACTCTCCTGCGCGCATGCGATCGAACAGAGCCAGATTCTCTTCGGGGCTGCGATCACGGAACGGTGAGTTGGTACCGGGTTCGGTAATTGATCCGCGGGTGGCAGCAATGGTTTCGGCGTTCTGATCATCTACGTAAGCGTCACCGGTTTTGATGAGGATTTTGGCCCATTCGAAAAGTTGTTCAAACTTGTCAGAGGCGTACTGAACTTCGCCGCTCCATTCAAAACCGAGCCATTTCACATCTTCGAGGATCCCGTCGACATAGTCACTTTCCTCGGCGGCAGGGTTGGTGTCATCCATCCGTAGGTTGCACGTGCCACCAAAATCGGCCGCTGCGCCGAAGTTCAGGCAGATCGATTTGGCGTGACCGACGTGCAGATACCCATTGGGTTCCGGGGGAAACCGGGTGACCACTACCCCACCGTTGATGCCTGCCGCCACATCACGCTGGATCTGCTCACGAATAAAGTCGTTATTGGGCAGTTCAGTGGGCTTGTTTTCGGTCATGTGAGGCCTTGATCGCTTGTTCGGAGACGAGCTTTCAAGAATAGGCGCCCTTCCCGCCGGTTTTCGACGACTTATCCCGGCCAGCTGGCGCGGAGTTCGCAGTTGTCACCCAACCCGTGGCGGAAGTACACGCTTGTGTGCGGTTCTGCACGTGCACATCGGTACACAAGAATGCACTTTCACACGCGACCACCAACGCTCAGACCGTCATTTCCAAGCGACCAAAGACACTTCTTTGATGCCATGGCTTTCGAGCAGAGCGGTGAACGTCGCCTGGTCCACCTCCTCTATACCCTGAACCACCTCTTCAATTTGTGCCCAATCCCACCGCCGCGGGCTGTTCATGAGATGCGGGCACTTGGCGTGTGGGTCCAAAAAGACGCCCCAGGATGGGATGAATTTGTCAACGTACGTTTACTTTTCAAGAAGTAGTCATACGCATACATTGCCGTGGATTGTGCCAGTTTTGTTGCTGACAACCTCAGGCGGAGAGTTCGATGAGTTTCAGGAGGGTGTTGAGGTTTCGGGTGGTTGAGATGGTTTTGAGTTTGCGGTCGATGAGGGTGGGAGTGAGTTTCGACTGGCCTAGGCCGTTGGGATAGTAGGCATACATAGTTGTACCGTCAATCACGAATTGTTCGGGTTCTGGATTGGCCGTTCTCAGAGCGGTGATAGCAAACGGACTTGGCTCGGAATCAAGAAACGTGATGGCCAGTTTCGCCCGGTCGGTGATGTGGTCGAAAGGATTTCGTTCAGCGACGGAAACTAACTCGGCATGAGTGCGAACCAACACCGGGATCTCTAGGCCAAAGGAGTCGAGGATCACCAATCGAACCACCGAAGCCAATTCTTCAGAGCCCAATGGCGAATCCGCAATGACGTTGCCACTAGCAATATAAGTACTTACCTTTTCTAGACCCCGGTTGGCCAACGCCGTCCGCAGATCCGCCATGGGCAGTTTGTTGTTGCCCCCTACGTTGACGCCTCGAAGCAGAATTACGTACATCATTGTCTCGGTGATTTCCGATTCCTCACAGCCTTTTTGCTTCGGGCATTGCCTGGGGCCGAGTAGCTCGGGCACAGATACACAACGTCAACGCCATGTTCTCGCAGCTCCGTGTCCACCGAACCCCAATCGCTATCCACCGCATTGTAAATGCTGCGTTGAACGGATGCCGCCCGAGCAACTGCTACAAACTTGCGGTCGCTAAGGTCAAACTTCGAGAGACGAGGATCATCGGGAAATTCCTCAAAAAGGCGGGTGGGATGATCACGAATGTCGACCTGTTCGCAGAATTCTGGGGTCCATTGAGTTTGTAACAGATGACGTAGAAACTGATGCATTACTCCCTGGGGTTTCGATACGTTCTTGGCATATTCCTCAAGTATCAAGCCCCTTCGATCCAACGCAATCACAGCCGATTTTGCTTGGTCGATCATTTCGATGCACCTGATCACACAATGATCGGGGGTTTGCGGAGCACGCGAGTCGGCAGCAACGAGAACATTTGTATCAATGATCATGCTGAAATTCGCAGGCGATTCTGCGCAGCAGCCCGGGCCGTTGCAACTGCCTCCCCTAGTGGATCACCGAAGAAATCGACCGGCCAATTGCTTATCGAGCCGAACAAGTCAACGTCGAGCCCACGAATAGTCGATCGTTCTTCTTCAGCTTCGCAAAAGTAGAGTGCAGTGTCATCGGGCGCAATGGTCTCCTCAGCTACTCGTCGCAACAAACGTTGGAGAAAGTGTTCGCTATGACTTTCAACAATGATCTGAATTTTGCGTAGCTTCATTGCATCGATGAACACATCTGCCAAGCCCGCTTGAACCTTGGGATGCAGATGAATTTCAGGTTGTTCAAGAATCAGTGTGGACCCCATTGGAGCGGAGAAGCACAGGGTTAAGACCGGCAAGATCTGGCTTACCCCAAAGCCAACATCCGTTAACGGAACCCAAGGCGAATGCTTCGAACGCTTCACGAGTACTTGATAAATATTCGCACCGGGCCGTACTTCGTCGACCTTAAATTCCTGAACTAAGCCAAGTCGCTGCAGCCACTCCGCAACGTACTGATCAAGGGCTCGATACTTCTTCGGCCCGATCTTTACCTTGTCATTTCGTTCACGTGCCGCAAGCAAGGCATCCACAAAAAACTCGCCTCGAGTTCCAACCCCGGCCTGTTTACGCCAGCCGGCATACTGTCGTTGTGGGTCTTCACGCAACGGTCCCAGATAGAAAACGTTGGACAGAGTTTGCTCAAAGGCCAGCTCAAAGTTCTGCAGAAAACTCGCGTTGGTAAACGCAAGTCTGGTCGATGCGGGGAACCCATAGGACTTTATCGGACCAGCGATTGAGCTCGGGCGACCTTGGGGGCGAATGAGTTCATACCCCTTGTTGACCATCCGGTACTTGGATTGTTCGCGCACAAGTCCGAATTTGAACGTATCGATTTCGTAGGACATTGAGTCACACCGGATCTCGCGTTTCGTCAAAGTGTGAGTCGCCGAGAAGACCAACGGACTGCCCAGGGCTGTTCGCCAACGTGATGCGGCCTCACCCTCAGGTGATTCGAGCGGCCAGGTCTGCTGATCCCACCCGAGCGAGATTCCCAACGCTCGCTTGGTATCATGGTCGAAAAGAAGATCCGACATTGAGCCAAAGTCGACAAGTGAGCCTCGACCCCCAAGCTCCAGTTGCGCACCCTGATCACTCGATTCAGAGGTTTGCTTCAGAAGGAGTAGAAATCGCAGCAGAGAACTCTTTCCAGAACTGTTCGTTCCGAAAAATCCGGTAATTGGAGCAAGTGAAATTTCTCCAGTGTCTTCCCAGGAACGGAAGTTCTGCAATCGCATCGATCTGAGCATCGGTACAGTCTGTCAACTTCCGAACTTAAGCGCTCGATTTCATCGCAAACCTGCCATTCCACCGTCAACCGGGATCAGTGCACCGGTGAGGTAGGCCCCTGCTCGCGATGCCAGGAAAATGGCGGTTCCAGCGACGTCGTCGGGGCGGCCGATGCGTTCGAGGGGCACACTGGCAGCGATGGCTTTGCCTACATCAGAGCGGGGATCGGCCATCATCTGCGATTCGAACGGTCCGGGCAAAAGGCCATTCACGGTAAGCGTGGGGGCTAAATGCTTGGCCAGGTGTCGGGTCAGTTGGTGGGCGGCAGCCTTGGAAGCAGAGTAGGAAAACGTTTCGATCGGAGGAACTCGTAACGCGTCGATCGAACCGATGTTGATGACTCGCGATGGGGCTTCGGTTGTTCCTGCAGCTTTGAGCAAAGGAGTGAGGAACTTCGTGAGATGGAACACGGCTTTTACGTTGACCGAAAGCGCACGGTCCCACATAGCGTCGTTGAATTCTTCGTACGGTGCCGTCCAAGTGGCGCCGGCGTTATTTACCAGAATGTCGAGTTTGGACTCTCTCGCAGCAATCTCCTCGGCTAACCGTTTGCATTCCGCCTCCTTGGAGAGATCGGCCGGAATGGCGATACAGACACCGCGTTCTGAAAGTTCAGCAGCAACGGCATTGTATACGTCGGCTTTGCGACTTGCTATGTACACCTTGCATCCAGCATCCACAAAGCCCGATGCAATCATTTTGCCGATACCTCGGGACCCGCCAGTTACCAGAGCAACTTTTCCCGCTATCGAAAATAACGATGCAGCAGAATCGGCCGAAGCCTCATTTGAGGATGTACTAGGCAAAGAGGTCACCGCTTCATCTTGCCAGAGCACCACGCCCCGAGCCAAAGACCCTTGACCGAGACGACGGCTTCTAGCGCCGTGTCTTCTAGCGCTGTGTCCCAGGTGTCTTCTAGCGCTGTCTTCTAGCGCTGTGTCATTCGCCCCATGTGACCTCTGGCTGTCGTAACCACCTGTTCACATAAGGTCGACAGGATGATTCCATGAATGCAACACAAACCTCCCCAGAAGCAACAGACAGTGTGGATCCAGCTCGTATCTTGGAGTCGCTGGCGTGTGAGTACGAAACACTTTCAGCAGACCTTGCCATTGGATTTGGAGCCGAGTTGATGGCGCTGCATGGCGCTTTACTGGTGTACAACCTCCAAGGCCGAACCGACCTCATCCCATCGACTTCACTTTCCTTGAACCGGCGTTCGATGCTGGAGTTTCGTATCGCTCGAGCGGCTCGTCGTCTGACCGGCAATCTCCGGCCCGAAGTACAGGCAAGTATGTCTGTTGACCGGGCTGCTGCTCGAATCGAAGAACTTCTCCACCTCATCGACCCAGAGCTTCGGTCGCGTGCTGCCTAAGGCTTGAGCTGCGAACGATCAGCGAAGGAGAATCTTTGGTGGCACTCCATGACGGGTGCCGACAAGGCGTCCGAGCGTTTTTGATTTGCGAACTACCGTCATCGCGTCGACGCCCAGCTTCAAACGCAGCGTGGCCGCATTGGAATTCCACAGGCTCGGCAAATCAAAGCACAAACCGTTTCCGCTTGCCGCACTATCTAGTGCGTGCACATAGGAATGGCTCTCGGTGTAGTACAGCGTGTACGTCCATCCATCAGCACCGATAAGCCTATCTAAGGGTTTACCGCGCATTGCAGGTTCGCTCGATGTTGAGGCAGTAACACCCTTGGTGCTCACATCGGTATTTTGGATGGCTCCCGGGATCAACAGGCCAGTTCGCAAATCGGCTTTTCGCACGGCATAGGTGGCAAAAGCCGGATCAACAGTTTCGATTAAGAACACCATCGAACCATCGTTGGCAACGGCATCAAGACCAAAAGCGCCTTTGAAGGTAAGGACCTTTGTTTTGCCACCTTGAATCATGACGAATTGATCTCGCTTGGAGCCATGGGCCAAAACCAGTGTGGATCCGTCGGCTGAGGCTCCGCTTCGATGGTTCCGCGCGGTGACCACCCCGATTGCCCAATCACCGTCAACAACTACGGGTTTATCGGCAACGGTCTTTCCCCCGACTACCGAAGTGCGAGTTACCTTCGTCTTCCTGGCCGCTCGTTGGACCCGCCACGCCGTTCCATCAACCGCGGTGAGCACTTCATCAAGCAGAGTGCTTGCCGGTTCAATCGTCCACCCAACGGCTGAAAACGACTCGGTGCTTCTAGGGATAAGGGGCAATGCCGATTCAACCAAGATTGGAACCGTCGGAACAATCTGCACAGACTGGCGCATGAACGGGTTGGCCTGTGCGGCGCTTGATCCGAAACCCGATCCGAGCAAACCAAGGAGGGACAAGACAACTGCCGAGCGGGCAAAGCAATGATGACGAGACACAGCAGTGCCGGCCTTCAGGTTTTGGCCCCGCCTACTTCCGGGTCTTGGCAAGCCTTTTGAAGCGTTGCCTAGCACCGTGCCAACCTTGCGAACTACCCCGGCTCTGGTCATGCCCTGCCACCTTTCAAACGTTTACGTGCGTCATGGAGTGAAAGCAGCCCGATCCGAGATTCCTTTCAGCCCAGCCAAAAGGTTTTCCCAACGCTAAGTTGGCAATCCATGAACAATGATTGGGCACGTCCTCTGGTGCATTTCGAAATCGAAGCAAAGGACGCACAACTTCAGCGTGCCTTCTACAGCGAAATGTTCAACTGGAACATCAGCGACGGCGGAATTATGAGCTTTGATCCCGGCCTGGGGGCACCTGAAGCTGGGGCGGCCGGACACATCCGCCAATCTGGGCGAAGCGGAATCACGCTGTACATTCAGGTGCGGGATCTGGCGGAATCCTGTGCAAAAGCCGTATCCCTTGGTGGCTCAGTGATTCTTGATCGCCTTGACGTTCCCAACGGACCCACCTTGGCGGCGATCGCCGATCCGGAAGGTAACCCGCTCACGCTCGTTCAGCAGTAACTCGCAACCTCTCAGAATTCGCAGGAATCCCGGCCCCTGGAATCGCATTCCTAGAGCGTGTTGTACCGACAGGACTCGATCGTCATGAGGTCCATCATGGCCAACACATCCTCAAACAGGGCGAATTCTTCGGTCTTGTCGATGGCTGCATCGGCACAGTCTTGCGAGTCCCACACGATGATCGAGGCCCAATCGCCATCGGCAGAACACGCCGTTGTTCGACGTTGCAAGCCTGGTTGGAAATAGAAAAACTCGGTTTGCAATTGCTGGTCGAGTTTGGCGAACAGCGTTGCGTCCGCGCCGTCATGCAAACGAAAGGTAGTGATCTCAATCATCAAAGGCTTAGGTTAGATCGCCAGCCCGCCAAGCAGCACTACTTCTCGGTGGGAGAAAAACGAAAGATCGACATGCCTTCGCCCGTGTCATCAAAAACTACGTGTACCGACATACCGATTGAAACATCGTCGACAGGGCAACCAACGATGTTGGTGAGCACCCGAGGACCCTCCTCAAGCTCCACGTAGGCAATGACATAGGGACCCTTTTCTGCCCATGCGCCGGCACCTTTGCGGGTAATCGAGAACGAGTAGATGGTGCCTCGGCCACTGGAGGTGATCCATGAGGTGTTCTGCGATGAGCACGCCGGGCAGAACGCTCGGGGATACCAAATGATCGTTGAGCAGTCATCGCATTTGCGTAGAAGGAGTTCGCCCTTCGCCGTCGCGTCCCAGAATTCTTGGGTTTCCAGTGTTGGTTCAACTTTGCGCACGGGGAGTCCGCTAGCCCCAACTCGTGGAGCCGTTTTCGTATCGCTGGTCATCATGATCTCCCAAGAATCAGTGTTGCTGAACCACTACGTGTACCTAGGTTTCCGCCGGTGCCATGCGCCAACGCCAGTTCACAGTTAGGCACTTGCACCGCAGGATGCGCCTCACCACGCACTTGGCGAACTGCCTCAATAATTTTCGTCATGCCGCCACGATTCCCAGGGTGGTTGTTGCAGAGTCCGCCACCATCGGTATTGAATGGCAGTGCACCACCGGCTTCGAGCGCGCCGGATTCCACGAACTTGCCACCGTCACCCTTGGCGCAGAAGCCGAGGTCCTCGATCGTTTCCAACACGGTGATCGTAAAACTGTCATAAATCGATACGTACTGAATATCTTTTGGTGTTACCCCGGCCTCACGAAATGCCGCCGGGCCCGACCACAACGCACCGGTATGCGTGAGATCAATGTGACCGTTCGCCGTGTGCTTCAGTGCTTCGCCATGTCCTAGAACCGAAACGCTCCGGGTTGAATTCGTAAGTGAACGTGCTACTTCTGGACTCACCACAATGACTGCGCCTCCCCCATCGGTAATGACGCAGCAATCCAACCGATGGAGTGGATCAGCGACCATGGGCGAGTTGAGGACTTCGTCAACCGTCACTACATCACGGAGAAAGGCATTCGGGTTGTGCGAAGCATGTTTCGAAGCTGCCACTTTGATCATGGCCAACTGAGCCGACGTGGTACCAAATTCGTACATATGTCGAGAGGCGGCGAGGGCGTACATATTGGGAACATTCGATCCCCATTGCGATTCAAACGCGTGCTCCGGCGCCGCCGTGTTCGCCGCACTTCCACCTGCCTGGGCACCTCCGGTCCGAGGTTTTCCAGCCAAAGTAATTAACGCTACATGGCACTTGCCTGCGGCGATTGCTGCGGCAGCATGACCCACATGTGCGAGATACGAAGAGCCGCCCGTCTCGGTGGTGTCGGTGTAGCGAATGTTCAAACCCCAATAGTCGGCCATGGATATTCCGCCGAATCCGGGCGCATCGCCAGCACAGAAGTAGGCATCCACGTCGCCCATGGTTAGCCCGGCATCAGCGAGGGCCCCTAAGGCCACATCGGTATGGATTTGCACCAGAGTGCGATCGGGTAGGTGACGCCCGGGGTGCTCATAGGCACCCACGATCCGGGCTTGTGTTGATGCAGCTGAACTCATAGGTTCAACGTAAGCGAGGAATTGGTCAGCCTCCAAACCAGACTTGATGCTTTAACTAGTCCACGTCAGCTGCGGGTCCATCGGCCAACACACCGGATGCCTGGTCAGCATGCCCTCAGAAGCGGGATAGGAGCCCTTTCGTGGGCTCGTAGTCGATCGACCAATCGGCATACACGCCGATTTCACCGCAAGCACCGCACTTTGCGCCGACGATCATCCAGGTGACCTCACCGTTGGAGTCAAGGCAGTATCCAACGGCCACAGTAAAGGATTTCTTGCCGCAAGGACATTGGGCGTCTCCGGTATCGGCATCGTCCCAATGCTCCTCACTGTCGCCAATGAATACGGTTTCTTTACAGCCCCCGCAAATACGCTTTGCCACACCGTCCTCTTCACTGCACTGCATCCAAAAGCTCGTCCCTGCACACGTTGCACAAACCACTTGCCGCACCAGGTCCGCAGGCGCACTTTCGGCGTCACCAAATTCGCGAACATATGCGAACAGATCTTTCAACTGGTCAGGA
>JAYSVF010000345.1:0-6486 GCA_043718695.1 Acidimicrobiia bacterium
CGCCGTAGCCGGTGCTACAGGAGCAAATCCCTTGCTCGTCGTTGGTGTTGATTCCGCCAATGGAAACCTGCGTATCGCGCTCGTTGACCCATCTGCTGCGGGAGTAACCGTTAGCCCGGTAGATCGTCAACTAGCCCTTGATGCCGCGCAGCTTGGTTCAGTCAGCTTCGATTGCACCGTGACCGACGACGCCCTGCTTGGTGGCATGACCACGGATCCACTCGCCATCAACTTGGCATTAGCAAACGTACGCATACTGCTCGCTTCGGCCATGCTCGGCACTTCGGAGCGAGCGATGGATTATGCAGCGAAATACTCAACGGAGCGCATAGCCTTCGGCAAGCCCATTGCGGCATTTCAAGGCGTGTCATTCATGTTGGCCGATATTGCCATTCGTGTGGCCGCCGCCCGCCTCGATGTGGCCGATATTGCTGCCCGAATTGATGCGGGCGAAGCCGAGAACATCGAGGCCGCCACCACTGCTGCGGTGAACTACGTGGGCGCCGTGGCAACGCAATCAACCCGCGATGCCATCCAAGTGTTGGGCGGCCACGGATTCATCAACGATCATCCGGTTGAACGTTTCTACCGAAGCGCTGCCGCCATGTCTGCTATCGACTTTGACCCGCTCTGCACTGCCTTCGAAACCGCCCTGTAGACACAACTTCTTTCCATCCGCGCACGCAACAACCCGCACAGAACAGCGAACCTCACCATGACACGCATGTTTACGATCAGCAACGAACTAGAAAAACACGGACGGGCCATACGGGACTGGTCTGAAACCGAAGTTCGACCCTATGCACGACAGGCCGATATTGATCACAACCCACCGGCAAATTGGCGTGACATTATCGAGAAGTGCCCAGTAGCAATCTCCCGTCACGACCGCCGGGACAAGGTTCCCGAAGCCCGTTTCACCGACGGTAAATGGATCAAAGAACTGCTCATCACCGAATCTATTTGTTATGGGGACATATGGGTCAACGATGTTGTAGGCCAAGGCATTGGACACCTCACGGTGAAGCTTATGGGCACGACAGAGCAAATCGCTCGCTGGTACCGCCCGATTGTTGATGAAGGTGGCGTTGCCGCTTTTGGCCTCACAGAACCGCACTTCGGTTCCGATACTTCGATGGTGGGTACAACGGCTACGCGTGACGGGGATCAGTGGATTCTCAATGGCACGAAGATGTATTGCTCCGGCGGAAGCCATGCGGATTACACCATCATTTTTGCCAACGTTGATAAGTCACTCGGAGCCTCGGGAATCAAGGCTTTCGTGGTTCCAAAGGGCACCCCCGGTTTCATCGTGGCCAAAGAAAACGAAGAAAAGTTGGGTATCCGCGCGTGGCGTACTTCAGAGTTGTTGTTGAGCGATTGCGCGATTCCACTTGATCACCAACTGGGTTGGCGAGGAGATGCGGGCAGCCGAGGCGATGAGGCCGTTGGCGAGAAGGATCAACCGTCAATGCGAAGCGGACGAAGTGGTGCACTCGGGGCTTTGGCCCAGAACAAGCCCAACATCTCAGCCATGGGCCTCGGTATTACCCAAGCGTCGATCGATGTGGCCACCGGAATTCTTAAGGGTCAAAAGTTGGGATTCACCCCGCAGCGTTGGAGTGGAATCGAGAACGAATTGGAGCGCATGAACATTGCGCTGGAGCGGATCCGCAGGGTCAACTACGGTGCGCAGTGGTTGCTCGATCACGAGATGCTGAACAAGAGCGAAGCTTCGGTTTCCAAAGCCTTTGGTCCGCCGACCTTTGAACGCATCATTCGGCGTTGCATGCAGCTTCTCGGACCTGATGGCACGAGCACCGAGTTGCTTTTGGAGAAGTGGTATCGAGATGTCAAGATCCTTGACATCTTCGAAGGTTCAGCGCAGGTACAACGCATCATCATCGGGCGTACCCTCATGGGGGCGGACGCCGGAAGGGGCTAACAATGGGCACGTCCAACATTGCTTTAGGAAAATCGGTTCCGTATGTAATCGATGATCGAGAGACCCCACGGTTTCGCGTGCATCGTTCCACCATGGTGGACGAAGCCATTCTCGAAGAGGAACGACGGCTAATTTTCGATAAGTCGTGGCTTTTTGTTGGCCATGAGAGCGAGATCGAAAATCCACACGATTTTCGCACCCGCAATGTTGGCGGTCGCCCCATCATTTTCACCCGCAACGCCGAACACCAGGTCAAAGTGTTCGTCAATTCCTGTCCCCACCGTGGCATGCAGATCGAAACCCGCGGCGAAGGGCACGGTCGGTTTCTGAAGTGTTTTTATCATGGCTGGTCGTTTAACACCTCCGGTGAATTGGTTGCCCTTCCCGGAGAGGACAGCTACGGACCAGATTTTGATCGACACAATTTGTGTTTGGTGCAACCTTCCAAAGTGGAGTCGTACCGCGGGTTTGTGTTCCTTTCGTGGACCTCGGAAATCGCTGATCTTGAGACCTATCTCGCCGGTTCCGCCGACATACTTGATTTGTTCGCCGATCAATCCGAACTGGGCATGCAAATCATTGGCGGTTCGCACCTCTACGCCGCCAATGCCAACTGGAAACTGTTGAGCGAAAACTCAGCCGACGGCTACCACGCCATGACAACTCATCACCGGTATCTTTCGATGTTGAAAGAGTCTGGCAAAGACCTCAGCACCGTGTTCAAGGCGGGAACTTCACCAAACCTTGGATATGACCTTGGGAATGGCCATGCGGTTATCGGTGGCGCGGATGCAACTGGCGGAATGAACACCGGCCTAGGTCGTGACATTTCGGGCGAGGCACTCAGTAAGCAGATGTCCCGGCGTGATCGTTTCGCCGAACTGTATGGTGCCGACTGGGCCAATCGCATGTTCTCCGGACGCAATCTGGTGATCTTCCCGAACTTGGCCGTGGTAGATCTCATCATGGGAATTACCCTGCGCACGTACTATCCCATTTCCCCCGGCTACATGGAAGTCACGGCATGGAGTTTGCAACCCAAAGATGATGATCCTGAACTGCGCCGTATGCGCCAAGAAAACTTCCTGACGTTCTGGGGCCCGGCCGGCTTGGCAACACCCGATGACATCGAAGCGCTTGAACGCTGTCAACGAGGATTCGCTGCACACGCTGTTGCCCCGTGGAACGATATCTCCCGCGGCATGGGTTCGGAAAAGAAGATCTTCACCGACGAGTTGCAGATGCGTACGTTCTGGCGCGAATGGGATCGTCGTATGACCGGCACCGAACATCCGCCAGAAGTCCCTCCAACGCTTCGCAGTGGACGTGTTGGCCTTCCCGGCCAGATTCACCAGGAACCAACGGTCATTGACACTCGCGTCCTCATCGGTGTTGCTCCCGCTAGTCCTTCCTCCACTGAGTCTTCTCCCGTTGGAGCCGCCTCGTCTGTTGGGGCCACTTCGTCTACCGACACTTCTTCATCAGTTGGGGCTGCGTCGGGCGGCGGAGCATGAGCTCGGCCGACGCGCCTGCGGTTTCGGCGCCAACGCAAACAGCCGATCCGTTGCTGTCCCGCGAAGTCGAGATGTTTTTGTATCACGACGCACAGTTGCTCGATGAGTGGCGTTTGCGCGAGTGGTTCGCGCTGTTCACGCCCGATTGTGAATACCTTGTTCCGGCAACGGATCGCCCAGCTGGTGACCCAGAACATGATCTGTTTTTTGTTCGTGACGATTGGTTCTTGCTCAGTCAACGCATTGACGCCATGACCGACGGCAGCGCTTGGGCCGAATCGCCGCAATCGGTTACCCGCCACATCGTCTCCAACGTGTTGGCCTCCACCAACGCCGACGGCTCGATTGCCGTCTCCGCCAACTTCGTGATCTATCGCTCAGCCCTCGCGAAGCTCGACGTGTACCCCGGCTATTACAAAATGCGCCTCCTCCGCGGCGGGTCTGCAGGATTCGAAATTCAATCGCGACGCTCAACGCTCTCTATGGCCCAACTTCGCCCCCAAGGTCGAGTTAGCGTCATCCTTTAGATTGCCAGTCCTACAGATCGCACGCCGTCCGCTACCACCGACATCGCGTTGTTAGCAATAGGACGGGCCAGCTTCGTTGGCCGAGCGTTCCAGCACTAGGTCAATCCCGTTCGATGGTTCCTCAAATCGGGTTTGGTCCCTTGTCTGGAATAGTTACGGACGAGGGACCAAACTCAAATCCCTTCAAACACAAACTCATCAATCACCAAAGGACTCACCATGGATCTCGGACTACAAGGTAAGCGCGCAGCTGTTGCCGCATCGTCGGCAGGGCTTGGCTTTGCGAGCGCCCAAGCACTAGCCAACGAAGGCGTGCGCGTAGCCATTTGCAGTCGAGACGAATCGCGTGTGAAGGCTGCCGCCGAAAAAATCGGTGAACTCGCCACACCAATCGTGGCCGACGTAAGCACCACCGCAGGCGCAACGTCGTTCATCGAGCAAGCAACCGCCGCACTTGGCGGGATTGACATTCTCGTGGCCAACGGCGGCGGACCTCCGACCGGTGGATTCGCCAGTACCTCGCTTGAGGCCTACGCCAAGGCCTTCGAAAGCAACGCCATGGCCACCATTGCCATGCTCCAAGCTGCTATCCCAGGGATGCAGGAACATGGATGGGGTCGCGTGGTGGCTATTACCTCCGTCGTCGCCAAACAACCTGCGGCCTACCTAATTCTCTCCAACACAGCCCGCGCTGGGTTGCACGCGTTCTTGAAAACCACCTCACTCGATGTAGGCCAATATGGCATCACGGTAAACGCCCTGATGCCCGGCAGCCATGCCACCGATCGCATCAAACACCTCTACGGCGACAATCCCGATGTAAGCACAACCCCTATGCGCGCATTAGGTCGCCCAGAAGACTTCGGATCAACCGTCGCCTACTTCTGCAGCGACCACGCCCGCTACATCACCGGTGCCTCCCTCGCCATCGACGGTGGCGTCTACTCCGGTCTCTGGTAGCAAGCGAGCTTGGCCAAGGCGCGTCGGGCTCCGTCTTCGCTTCAAGTGCTAATTCGTACTTCGCCCTGGCCAGCAATCAGACGACAACTGGAGCCAATCCGCAGGAGCGCCGCATTATTCAGCCTGGGTACTTGAATCGTTGGTTGAGTTTGGTATGCGCTGGGGTTCCTGGGTGGTACTCGTACACGTCAAGGCGTCCGCATTTCGTTACTCGACTTGGTGCGCCTAACGGGGCCACGCTTGCTGCATTTATTGGGGTGTAGCCGGAATCCCAAGATGTGAGTACAAAGGTGAGGTCACGATTTTTGAACTCCGCTGGATTCGAGATCCAATCAAAAATTCCGAGGGTTGAATTCGATTGCAAGACCCGCAAACCAGCAGTGTTGAACAAATCAATTGGTCTCGCTGTCCAGAATTCGGCGACGCCCGAAG
This sequence comes from Acidimicrobiia bacterium, assembly GCA_043718695.1. Classification (GTDB taxonomy): domain Bacteria; phylum Actinomycetota; class Acidimicrobiia; order Acidimicrobiales; family JANYDT01; genus JANMZO01. The sequence goes on from JAYSVF010000345.1 coordinate 5,379, forward strand.
AACCCTTGGGAACCGTCGCCGAGACGCAGGCAATCTCCGGTGGTGGGGCCACGGCAATGGCCGCCTGCGCTGCGGGGAGCAAACCCATCACCGCGGCCGAGAGCGCAGCGACCACCAACATGGTGATCTTGCGAATAGCGCTAGAAAAACGTTGCGCCAAAAGCGGAAAATTAGCGACCACGACACACAATGGGAATACCGCGAACGTTCCGAAATACCGAGTGACGCCCGGTCCCGTGATGATGAGCGCGAACGGGGCTAGAACGATCCAGGCGGCAACAAACATCGAAACAAACGCCCGTGCGGATGAGTCACCCAAGGAAACGAAGTTGCCCAGCTTTCGGGCGAGAACAATTCGTGACGTTTTGAAAAGCGCAAAGAGCACCAGCGCTACAAGAATGACCAACTCAATCGCCCCGAAGGGATCCTTGAGTAGTGAGGTGATCATCGTTGCCACCATCCTCGCGGTACGCCCGATTCGATCACTGTGGATGTATCCGTCAACCGAGCCGTTCACCATGTGGAGCATTGGCTGAAAGAGATAACCCAAAACAGTCCCGATCAACAAGCTTCCAAACGCAACGCCTGCCGCAGGCGAAGAGCAACGACGAGCGAAACGAAACACCACAATCGCCGCGCAACAGGGGACGGCAACGATGACCGAAAACATTGGGTTTGAAACCGTGGTGAACAGTGCAACGAGAAGAAGCGTTCCCGACAACGACACCGGAGGCAGCGCAACCCGGTCACCTCTCGCCGAGCGATGCCCACGAAGAATTCGTGTCACCAGAGCCAACGTAATCACACCGAGCGTGGAGATTCCCACGTAATACGTGCTGGAGAAGAGCATCCATCCAAGGCGCCATTCGCTGGATCGAAACGTTTCCGCGGCCATGCCAAGGGTAATGAGCAGTGTGCCGAGTGTGGCCGCTTGACGAGCAACCGGAAACGCCATGCCGCACATTGTTGCCAGGAGCCGCATTGCGAGGTAGAGAAAGGCAATGTTGAGGAACCCACAAACCACCAGGGCCGATTTGGTGGTTGAGGTGAACAGATCAGCAAGGAGATACGTGGGAAGTTCAGGGAAGAGACCAAGGAACGGCCCCGA
>JAYSVF010000346.1:0-37644 GCA_043718695.1 Acidimicrobiia bacterium
GCGCGTGTTCCCAGAACTCGGGACAAAATCAGGCAGTGCGGAGATCGCTGGGGATGTGGTGATTCTCCATGCCCTTTTGCGCAAAGAAAATAATGCCGCTGGTTGATCGGGCTTGAAAGCGACCAATTGTTGCGTGCGCATACCAAAAACGGAACCATTCGAAGGGAGCGCGATTGGCGCCAAGCAGCGCTGCAGTCACCACAGCATTCGTTCCGCCGTGGGCAACACAGAGGATTTTTGGGCCGTTGGCAACCTTGGCTGGATCACCATCCAACGCCGCCCAGGAAGGAATTTCGTGATCGTGACGGGCGATTCCATAGCCAGCCAAGAACCCATCTAATCCGGAGTTGATACGGTCATGGAAATGGTCGATCCTTTCGCCACCTGGGAGACCATTCCAACGATCACCAAGGGGCGACTTATCCTCGGCGTCGAACAGCGAAAGGATGTGTTTGTGCGGTTGCCCTGTCCACGGCGGATCTTTGATTTCCCGTAGCCATTCAGCGACAACCTCTTCACGGCCCTGGCGCTTCAAGAGTGGAGCAACGGTTTGTCGTGCACGAAGCAGCGGCGAAACAAAAATGAGATCAAAGTGTTCGTTTTCGAGTTCATCAGCCAGCAACTCTGCCTGCTGGAAACCCAACTCGCTCAGAGCAGGATCAAGACCCTGGTGAGCGTCGTCGACATACCATTGCGGTTGCGCGTGACGGACAAGTACCAATTCCATAAGCCGATGACGTTACCTGGCCCCCGCCGACTTCGTGAGCGTATTCGTTTCCGAACGTGAAGCTCTGCGCGAGATTCTTAACGCACCGCGTCAGGCGGCGGCGAGCCATTCAGCAAGTACACGAACTACTAGAGCATGGTCTTGGCGTTGGGGTAAACCTGAAACGGTTACCACTCCAACCAAACCAACATGGGCTACCACAATGGGAAACGCTCCACCATGCGCGGCGTATTCGTGCTCATTGAGCAACATCGCCTCGCTCAACGATCGACCAGATGCTCGGAGCTGACATCCCACACGATACGAACTCATACCAACCCGTTTCACCAGGCGAACCTTGCGATCAACCCACCCATCGTTATCAGCCGATGTCCCAGCAAGCGCAGCGTGGAACAGTTGCTGGTCCCCTCGACGCACATCAACGGTAATCGGCAATGAATCAGCTCGACCAGCCTCGATCAGCCGCATACCCAAAGCAATCGCGTCGTCGTTGGTAAAGGAAGAAAACACCAGCGACTCCTCTTGCAATCGAAGTTCGTCATCCGTGGGGTCTAGAGCCATTCCCTCACCCTAACCGTCCAACGCCAACGTCCTCGAGTCGCACGGTGCAGCCATCGGCTAGCTTCACGAGAAGCAGGTTACTGCTGGGTTTGTCGCTGGGTTATTGCTGGGTTTGTCGTGCGGGATCTGCGGGGACAGATCTGCGTTTGTGGAATCCCACTTGTTACTTCAAGCATCTCTACAGCAGCCAAGATGGGTTATGTCCGTTGTCGATGTGTTTGTCACCTCATGGAGTTCCGAGCCCTATACAGGCGGCGCCTATTCAACGCTCGGGGTTGGCGCAACTCCCACAGATCGTTCTGCGCTTACCGAGGTTCTTGGTGCGCGCTTAACCTTTGCCGGCGAGCATCTCAGCGTTGACCATCCAGCAACAATGCATGGCGCGTACAACAGCGGGTGTGAAGCAGCGCAACGACTCCTCCTTGTTCAACCCGAGGCGAGAACCGCAGTCATCATCGGCGCCGGTCTAGCGGGACTCGCAGCAGCGCAGGTTCTGAGGGCAGCCGGTCTTGAAGTCACCGTTCTCGAAGCAACAGCTAAGGTTGGCGGAAGGGCCCGAACAGATCGCATTTGGGGCAATCGACCAATCCATCCCGGTGCCGCTTGGATCCACGGGCTAATTGGAAACCCACTGGCTGAACTAGCACGATCTGTGGACTTAGCATTTCCCCCGGAGCCGCCGCAGACCCAACACATTGTGGTTACGATCCACCAGCAAAGCAAAGAACCAACACAGTTTGGCCCGGCCGCCACCCTCGATGCCTCAGCCGTTCTAAACGTGCTGAAGACAACAAGCGCCGTGCACGAGGCGTTGAGCACAGCGGCCCAAGCCCATCGACGCACCGGGCAGCCAGATGAGACGATCAAGCCAACGTTGCTTGTGCTACTCAACGAACTTGCGGATCCGTCACTTCGAGCCGCGGTTGGAACGCAACTCATTCAGCATTTCGAGTCCTTGCTGGCCGGCTCAATCGACGATATCTCGCTTCACTTTGGTGATGAACCCTACGCGTATCCCGGCGGGGATCATTACATCACAACACCCCTTGAGCCCATGATCCAGAAGCTGGCCGAAGGAGTATCCGTAAAACTCTCAAGTCCAGTATCGACACTGAAGATCGATAAATCTTCCGTACACATAGTAAGTGCTCAGAGCTACACGGCGGACATCGTTGTTGTTGCCGTGCCCCTCATCCCGTTACAGCGCGAAGCAATTGCTTTTGACCCACCGTTGCCGATTGCTCTTCGCGCCTCGATTCATCGACTGCGAATGGAATCAAAAACCAAGGTCTTCGTCCGGTTCGCAGAGAGGTGGTGGGGCGACACCCAAACCATATGGGTGTACCCATCAACAGGAACACACGAGCCCGGCGCGCCTGTTGACGAGCTAGACCCTACCGTCTCGCCCCTCTGGCCAGAATGGGTCGATGCTACCGATGTCGCAGGCGTTCCAACCCTCTTTGGCTTTGTAAGTGGACTAGAGGGAAAACGAATCGCCGATCTCGCGTTAACTTCAGAAGGGTTAGCTCAGGTTCGCCGCGAAGTGGAGAACCTGTTTGCGGCGATTCAACCAGCCCTGATTGCAGACAAAGAGCCAGCACAAGCCACGGGTTAGCGAATTGCCCCCGAAGACTGCAACGAAGCAATTTCGTCGGCGCCAAATCCCATCGAGGCAAGCGTTGATTCCGTTTCGGCTCCGGGATGTGATGGCGGACCAGCAATCTCGGGAACGGTTCGGCTGAATCGCGGTGCGGGGCTTGGCTGCACAACCCCGTTGCGTTCCTGGAACGTTTCGCGGGCAACATTGTGGGGATGCTTCGGAGCCTCAGCAAGCGACAAGACCGGCGCAAAACAAACATCGGTATGTTCCATGATGGCGCACCATTCATCACGAGTCTTTAGCTTGATGACCTCAGCCATTTTGACCTTCTTTGCCGGCCAATTTTCTTGATCGACCTGTGCATCCCAGATTGGATCGGAAAGATCAGCGAGCTTACGAAGCTCGGCGTAGAACTGTGGCTCTATTGAACCTATAGACACGTACTTTCCGTCGGCGCATTCATAGACATCGTAGAACGGTGCACCGGTGTCAAGCATGTTGGTGCCGCGCTCGGGCTTGTGGATTCCCATCGCCGTGAACGAGTGGAACATTGCCATCAACGTGGCCGCACCATCGACCATTGCGGCATCGACCACTTGACCCTTACCGGAGGTTTTTGCTTCCAACATGGCGCACACCAACCCAAAGGCGAGAAACATGCCGCCACCACCAAAATCGCCGACCAGGTTCAACGGCGGAGTAGGACCCTGTCCCGCACGGCCAATGGGTTCAAGGGCACCGGCAAGAGCGATGTAATTGATATCGTGGCCAGCGGCCAGCGCGTAGGGACCGGTTTGACCCCATCCGGTCATTCGCCCGTAGGCAAGACGAGGATTGCGAGCCAAACAGACATCGGGCCCAAGCCCTAAACGCTCCGTGACCCCCGGACGAAACCCTTCAAACAAAGCATCAGCCTTCTCTACCAACCGCAACACCACTTCTACGCCGGCAGGATTTTTGAGATCCACACCAATACTTTGGCGCCCTCGTCGCAAGATGTCTTTCGGCGGGTTGGCTGGATCGCCTCCTCGAACCTCCTGGGCACGCTCAATCCGGATGACGGTTGCGCCCATATCGGAGAGGAGCATGCCAGCGAATGGGCCGGGGCCAATTCCGGCGAGCTCGAGAACGGTTAATCCAGTAAGTGGTCCTGACATAGCTCTATCGTCGGTCGAGAGGGGCACAAAGTTCAAGTCGAAGCGCCTGGGAACGAAATCTGTGGGCTCTTTTGCTTGCAAATCGCTACATTTGGCGACGGACCAAAAGGTTTGGGGGTGAACCGTAGGGGGCTCTGCGGCGTGAAAAGCTGTGCACCGATGAACGCGCAAGGTTCCCCATCCGATCATGCTGGCCAGGACAGGACCGAACCCTTGGCCGGGCACGAGGCAAAGCAGATGGCCGAGCAGATGGCCACGCCGGGGTCCCAACAAGTAGCCGAACAACGTGCACCAAGCCATGAGCCCCAGCCCGTGACCAGAGTTGACGCGCTAACCGGCAACATCGTGATCATTAACGCCAACCGTCAGAAACGGCCGAACCTCCCCTCAACAGGATGCCCGTTCTGCCCTGGTGGGGTCGAAGCCCCGGAGCCTTACAACACTCGTTGGTTCAAAAATCGATGGCCACAACTTCCTGAGGGCAAAGCTGAAGTGTTGCTCTACTCCCCTATTCATGATGCCTCGTTCGCTTCGCTCGGTGTTGACGGGGTTACCAAGGTCATCGAAATGTGGAATGAGCGTTTTCTCGAACTCGGCGCCCGATCCGATGTTGCCTATGTTCTGGAGTTCGAAAATCGTGGACCAGAAGTTGGCGCAACGATCGCGCACCCACACGGCCAGATTTACGCCTTCGATACCGTCCCACCATTTCCTGCCCACGAGTTATCGCTCGCCAGCTGCGCCCTGTGCGACGAGCTAGCCACCAATGGTCCCACCGGCGAGCTTTTGGTTGCTGCACATGGTGACTGGGTGGCGTGGGTTCCCTCCGCTGCGGTGTGGCCCTATGAGTTACGTATCACGCCGAAACACCATGTTGGTGACATCCCTTCGGCTCGTTCCTCATGGGATGGATTTGCCGCAGTGCTCGTTGACGCACTTTCGCGGCTCGATCGGCTCTTCGATGCACCCATGCCCTACATGCTGTGGATTCATCAAACTCCCACTGATGGCGGAGTTTGGCCGATGGCGCATTTACATGTACACGTAACACCGTTGCTTCGAGCTCCGGGCGTGCAACGATTCGTGGCCAGCGCGGAGCAGGGTGCTGGGGTGTACCTCAATCCTGTCCCTCCGGAGATTGCCGCCGAAAACTTGCGGAACTGTTAGCCGGATTTCTGCATGTCTTCTCTCATTACCGCTCTTGCCCCCGGACGCGTCAACATCATTGGCGATCACACCGATTACACCGGTGGTCTCGTGCTGCCTATGGCCATTGATCTGGCTACAACAATCACAGGCGAGCGAAACAACACTGGCGTGATCCGTCTTACCAGCGCCGCTGAAGCCGGGGAAGTCGTCATCAATGCCGACGTCAACGATCCAACTTCGGTGATACCAACATGGGGTCGCTATGTTGCTGGCGTCATAAAAGCCCTGCGCGAATCCGGTGCGGAGGTTCCCGGTTTTACCGGCCACGTGACGACGACACTGCCCGTAGGTGCCGGTCTCTCATCGAGTGCTGCGCTGGAAGTAGCGGTGGCTCTTGCGCTGGGTTTCTCTGGTTCAATCATTGAGCTGGCCAAACTTACTCAGCACGCTGAACACATTGCCTCAGGTGTTCCCTGCGGCATTTTGGATCAACTGTCATCCGCCGCTGGGGTTGCTGGGCACGCCTTGAAAATCGATTGCCATAGCCTCGATATTGAGCCGGTACCTATGCCGACCGATGTTGACGTAGTGATCATCTTTGGGCACCATCGCACCCTGGTGGGTAGTGCCTATGCTGAACGAGTTGCTCAGTGTGCAGCCGCCGAGGCACTCATTGGCCCGTTGCGTTTGGCCACCCTTGATGACGTTCTGGAAATCGATGATGCGGTAGTTGCCATGCGTGCGCAACATGTGGTCTCGGAGAATCAGCGTGTACGAGATTTTGGTACGGCTATGCGAACCAGCGACTACCGTGCCGCCGGTGCGCTCATGATCGAAAGCCACCAAAGTCTGCGCAATGAGTTCGAAACCTCCACTCCGCAGATGGATTCATTGGTAAGCGAACTGATGATTGCTCGGGGCGTTTACGGTGCGCGCATGACCGGCGGCGGATTCGGCGGATGCGTGGTGGCCCTAACAGAACCCGGAGCCCTTGAAGATGGCTGGCATGTAACAGCATCTCGTGGCGCTCATCTTGTGACTGGTCCGCATAGCCCGGCAATTGGCAAGTAGCTGCATCACCAAGGTAATTCTGATTGAATGGCGATATGGACGCTTGACTGACGAACACCAGCCGAGCCACCTCCAACAGGAGCAATCGTTGGGTTGATGCTCGGGGCGAAATACGCGCGTACGCAGCGGTTGCGGCAGCGACGTTTCGTCAATTCTCAACCTATCGGCTAGCTGCCCTTGCTGGGCTTGCCGCCAACTGCACCTTTGGCATCATTATGGCCATTACGTTCCGAGCCGCGATCACGGGGCGAGCGGCTAGCGGCTCTGGGGCGCCAATCCTCGACGGCCTCACTCCGCAAACCATAATCACCTATGCCTTTGCTGCGCAGGCCATTGCTATGGTCGTATCGGCCTTTGGTGATTACGTGCTGGCGGGGCGGGTGCGCTCTGGTGACATTGCTACGGATTTGTGCCGACCGGTTGATTTCTCGTTGTTCCGATTAGCCCACGATCTCGGCCGCTCGGCATTTCACTTTCTGGCCCGTGGATTAAGTGTGATGTGCGTGGGCTGGCTGGTGTTCCGATTTCCCCTGCCAACGTGGCTCGCCATAGTGAAGTTTGTGCCGCTCATGGTGCTTGCTGCGGCCATTGCTTCTCGGCTATGGACAATGATCGGCCTTGCGTCATTCTGGATGCGAGACGGAACGGGCGCAGTACAGCTGATGGTGATTTTTGTGGCCTTTGGAACCGGCGGGCACCTTCCCCTACAGTTTTACCCCGCAGCGATCAAACACGCGCTGCGCCTGACGCCGTTCGCCTCAATGATGCAACTTCCCTGTGGGGTACTCGTTGGCGTTGAATCGTTCCTCCGAGTGGGACTGCTACAAGCTCTTTGGTTAGTTGTTCTTGAAATATTGCTTCGGGTTGAGCTTTCGCGAGCCCGCTTGAGACTGGAATTGAACGGTGGATAGCGTGTTCGTTTCACAAACCCAAAGCCCAACTGAATTAGCACGGGCACATACGGTGTTCAGCACCGCAAGGTTCTACGGGCGGATGCTGCACCATCGAATCACCGCCGATGCTTCGTACCGATTTTCCTTCGCCTTACGGATCCTTACCGGATCCGTGTTGATCCTGCTTGACCTGGCGGCGATCTATGCACTGTTCACCAAGACAAAGACAATCGGCGGCTGGAATCGAACGCAGGTCATTTTCGTGTTCGCCCTTGCCACTGCAGGGTTTCGAATTGGTGATGCGTTCATTGGAGGATGCACCGAACGGATCAGCGAGCACGTGAAGACTGGACAGTTCGACCGATTCCTTACCCGACCAATTCGACCGTTCGTTTTGCTTCTCGGCGAAGAATTCGCCATCAGACGGGTGATGCAGGCGGTCTCGGTGGTGAGTGTTCTTGTCTATGTTGTTACCACGGGCCACTTCGCTTGCTCACCAGCCCAATGGCTTCTCTTCACCGGTTCATTAGTAAGCGCAAGTACTATCTCTGCAGCGCTGTTTGTCATCGTTGGCTCGTTGAGCTTCTGGTCACCCGATACCGCCGAAATAGGGAATAGCGTCACGTATGGGGGAAACTTCGCGGCCCAATATCCATCGCACATTTTTCCCACCTGGATGAAGCGGCTGCTGTTCTCCCTGCTTCCACTCGCCTTTGTGGGTTACGTCCCTGCACTTGTGCTTCTTCCTGATGTAACAAACCCACTCCATATTGCACGATGGATTTCCTACTGTGCGCCTCTAGCCTGCGTACCGGCGGGCCCTTCTGGCCATGACGAGCTGGAAGCTTGGTTTGCGCGCTTATCAAAGCACTGGATCGTAAACCCGTGGATCCCCAGCCCATCGCTAACCCACTCGCCAGCTCAATCGCCAACACAGACTCCGTGAGCGGGCAATCGCTTTCTCCCTTTCAGCCTCGCCAACTTGGCATTATCGAGGCAACGGGGCTCGGCAAGGACTTTGTAGTTCGTAAGCGCGCTGGCCTTCTGCGCCGCACCGCGACCAAGGTCACCGCAGTTGACGGAATCGACCTCTCGATCTATCCAGGTGAATCGGTGGGATTTATTGGACCCAATGGTGCAGGAAAGAGCACAACAACAAAAATGATCACCGGCGTGTTGACCCCGTCGGTAGGGACCATCCGAGTGCTCGGTCTTGATCCGCTCAAAGAAAGAATGGCGCTCACCCGCAGAATTGGTGTGGTGTTTGGACAACGCAGTCAGCTGTGGTGGGATTTGCCACTCGCCGATAGTTTCGGGTTACTCCGCCATCTGTTTCGGGTGAGCGAATCCGATCATCGCGCCGCCATGGACTGGCTGATTGACCTGCTTGACCTCAGCACCTTTTTACAAACACCCGTCCGTCAACTTTCCCTTGGACAACGCATGCGTGGAGAGTTAGCCGCAGCACTGGCACATCGTCCTGAGCTTCTTATCCTCGACGAACCAACAATTGGGCTCGATCTTGTCTCAAAAGACGCGGTGCGGCGAGCCTTGCGAGAACTCAACCAAACCCATGGCACCACGGTGCTGCTCACCACACATGATCTGGCTGATATTGCCGAAGTGTGTGGCCGTGTGGTCGTAATCAATCACGGAACGATCGTGGAAGACGGCCCTCTACCAACATTGATTGCCCGGCTGGGTTCTGAACGCATAATCATGGTGGAACTGTCAGCGCCCTGTCAGCCCATGTTGGGGTCTGGCGCTGTCCATCTGCGCTCTGAAGGCCTGCGACACTGGGTACGAATAGATGAGACGCAAACAACGGCAGGCGCAGTCATTGCATCCATTGCAGCCCAAGCGACCATCGTGGATCTCTCGCTTACCGAACCTGATTTCGAGGATGTCGTCCGCCGGGTTTACGGCTCAACGGCGACGTAAGGGGTAAAGCGATTTAACGGCTGAGTTGCAGACCTTCGGGAACCGCGAAATCACCCTGGAGATTCTGGATTCGTCCAAGTTCATCAAAAATAACCCGAATCTTCGCGCCCGTCGGGGTGATCCCAACTACACGACCCATTGGTTGGGTAACGCTAAGTCCTCGAGCGGCAAAATAGGCCAGGATGGCCCTTCGGTGATCTACGGGGTAGCCGTTACACAGGTCGCAGATTGCGCGAGCCATGGCGGTCAAATCAAACGTGGGGATGCTGATCAGGGGCGAGGTAACGGCAAAGTACGAAGTTGCTCCCTCTGGATCAGGGGCAATGAAAATCGCGTCATAGTTGCCAATGCCTGCGGCCACGCACGCAAGTGCCGGGCCGGTACGAACCGGATCGGTCTTCCAACTACCCATCGTAAGTTCGGCAAACTCGTGCTTCTCGCCCCAATCGCGCAGCGCCCGGGAACGAGCTTTGACCGCTTCATTTGGGGTATCACCCTGCATATCCCAGGCCCACTGGACAACTTTTTCCTTAGTGTTTTCGCCGAACAACAGATCGGCACCAACCGTAAGAAGTACTGTTCCGTGCTGGTCACTGAAGGTTATCGTTCGGCCGTTGATATCGGTTGCCCAGATGTTAGGGCCAACAAGGGCGGCAAATCGATTCTGTTTCTCAATCACCACGCCCGCGTACTCGGCCATGTGCTTCACGAAATCCACGGCGACAGAATAGGGGTGATCTGAGGGTCGTGTTGAGAATTGCCGGTATTCCACTCACGAAATGACCCTGAATTCATTCCCGTTGCTGCAGTGGATTCGCTCAGAAACGGAAGTAAACATGATGCAGCCGGACCACAGATCGATTGCGTCAAACCCGTAGCAACTGAAGCCGTTCAAAAGCCCCGGGGGTTCGGGCACCCCACCAAAACAGATCTTTACCGTTGACAAAGTGAGTTGGCGCAAAGGTCTCAAGTTCGCCACGCTGACGCTCAGTAAAGGGATAGGGTTCGCTCGGAGCCAAAACCCTCTGAGGTTGGCCAGCCAAGATCTCATCAACCTCCGTTGACGGATACCTATCGATATGTGCGCTGAATATATTGGTGAAGCCCGTGGCCTGAAGCAGCGATCCGCCGTAGGTGTCATTGTTGATGGTCATCCACGGTTTGCGCCAGATGGGCACAAAGACGCGCACCGGCTCAATGTTGGCAAGCCCGGCATGTTGGCTAACGGAGCAAGCCGCACCCAACGACGAATCAAGGCCCAAAGTTTCAGCAAGTCGAATCATTTCAGGGCCGACTTGGTGTAGTTGAGTGATGCGGATGGCATGAACCAAAAGACCGGCAGCTTGGAGCGCCTCAGCATCTTCACGGCGATTTTCTTGGTCGCACATCACCACCACATCCGGCGATGCGTCAACGATGTCCGCAAGTTTTGGATCTTTCGTCCCACCGAAGGTCCTGTAACGATCCCCCTGTTCACAAAATCGCGTAACTCCAAGCGGCTCGACACCCCAGGAAAGCAGCGTTTCCGTAGCGCTCGGTACAAGAGAAACAACACGCACTGGAGTACCCGAAAACTTTTATACGCGTACTTACATTTGATCCAGGAGTTGAGATTTCTTTGCGTCAAACTCTGCTTGGGTAACAACACCCTTTGTAACGAGATCGGCAAGCTTTTCGATTTGTTCTGGGATCGAAAGGGTTCGAGCTCCGGCGGCGCGATCAAGATCACGAGTTTTCGAGCGTTCCACCTCGGCATAAATCCGATTCTGAATTTCGAACGGCTTTGACACGTTTGAAATTGTTTGCCTACCGTCTTCGCCACCGGACTCGATTTGAAGGTCACCAACACGAAGAATTCGCTCAAAGAATGATTGGTTTGACGCAATGTTGTTGATGCGTTCGAGTGGGATTTCCATGCCCTTTTTAGCCACCACCCCATGGCGGTAAATCAAACGATCAGTAGTGATGACAAAGTTGGTGGTTCGCCATTGGGTGTAGAGCTTCACAAACCACAGAAATCCAACGGCGGGAAGAACCAAGGTTGCCCAGGAGATCCAGCCGTTGGTGTTGCCACTCGTTGGGTTGATGAACTGTGCTGCGGCCACGCCAACTGCTGCAGTTGCAAGCATCGCGAAAAATGGCTTTGCGAGATACCAAATGTGTGGATTGCGTTCGAGTACAACAGCTTCATTGTCGTTGAGGTACTTCTTCGGAAAGGCCATAACCAGACTCTAGGCAATCCACCTTGGCCACGCCTGCTTTGTCGAGGCCTAACTGGCCGCCAGGGCTAGCTCCGTCATGCTGAGGGAAAGTTCGCCGTAACCTCAACCTCAGCAGTTCCACGGACGAGTCCAATCACGATTGAGTCGGTTCGTGGCTCGTTAAGCATCGCTGCTAGAGCAGCTTCGAGATCGCCAGCAACGCTGAGCGGGAACCCGCCCGCAGTCACGAGGAGATCTCCTTCAGCAATGCCAGCAGCTGCGCCAACGCCGTCGGCAGCGACACCACGAACGAGGAGACCTTCACGCGCTTCGAGACCTACGGCTCGACGAAGCTGTGCGGCGACATCGGGGAGAGCCAGCGCGATGCCGAGTCGACGATCATCGCCAGAGTGTCCAGCGGCTAAGCGAACGATCTTTGCCTTGGTCGAAGGATCTCCGGGGATGGCTAAGTAGAAGCCATCGCCAAGTCGATGAGTGTTGATGCCCACAAGTCTGCCGGACTGGTCCAGTAGGGGTCCTCCGCTGGCACCGCGCAACAGTGGCGCAGTGTGTTCGATTGAGCCGGCAATTTCTCTGCCTCGGGGTCCCGCAAAGGTACGGTCGACGGCCGAAATCATGCCGAAACTCACACGGGGGCCATGAAGGGAGGGTGAAAGCGCGAACACCACATCGCCTGGCGTTGGTGCGGTTTCGGCCCACAGCAGCGATGGGGATGTGCCGGTCGCTGGATCGGTCGTGTCCACTTCGATCACGGCAAGATCAGCATCGGGATCGACAGCTTTCACTCGGCCCTGTACTTGGCGTCCTCCCTGGAAGGTGACGGCAACAGTTGGGTTCCGCAGATTATGGGCATTCGTTAGCACGGTGTTTGCACCGATGACGATCCCAGTACCGCGGGCATCGAGTCCTATGGCGACGACGGCTGCGCCCACATTGGCTGCCACAGATTTTGCGGTCGTGCTGAACGCATCAAGAATGTTGGTGGTGGTTGACATTTGGAATTCCTCTTCCCTTCGTACAGTAACTTGTGATTTGCAAGTTACTACTGAATCCGTTGTTTCGTCAACGGTTTTCCGCCAGAATGATCGAACCGTGTCTGATCCAAACATCGATAAATCCCTTCCTGGATCCTTTGGGCCTGCGAGCGAGCGGGGTACAACACGTGATCCAACCAATGTGTCTGATTCGCACGATGCCCACAAGGCGCTTGATCACGAAGCACTTGATGCACTTGATGCGGCGTTGGCCCGTGTTGGGGATCGTTGGACCTTGCTTATTGTCCGTCGGCTTTTGATCGGCCCCGGGCGCTTCAATGAACTAATGGACCAGGTCAACGGCATTGCTCCAAACATTTTGACGAAGCGTCTCCGTCAGTTGGAAACTGATGGGCTGCTGGTTTCCTCGCCTTATTCCCAACGCCCACTTCGGCTTCGCTATTCCCTGACCCAACCTGGCCAGGAGCTTGCTTCGGCCCTTGAACAACTTCGTTCGTGGGGCGCCGCCCAAGTTGGGGGCCCACTCCCCCGCCATGATTCTTGTGGCACAACGTTGCAATGGCGTCCCTGGTGCCCTACCTGCAATCGCCCCGTCGATATTGTCCATACCCACGCCGCACCGGCCGCCGGACCAACTCCGTCATTCGAACATGCCCTAAGGGCAACCGGGGTTGACGACGGAGTCGATTGGGTCTAACTCACCTTCTTCTCGCACCCCATTTCGGCTGTTGACGGCCGTCTGAGGCTGTCTGGGCCTGCCTGGGCCTGCCTGGCCGATTTCGAAGGGAGAGATACTGCGAAAATTTCTTTTGGGATTCTTTGGCAGGGTCCCGTTTTTTGTCATACCCCCTCGGTACCTTCGATGACATGGAAAACGCAGCAACCAACCCGGCTTACGCACGCCTGCTTGAAGGGCTCAACCCAGCGCAGCACGCCGCTGTTGTTTCCACCGCCACGCCGCTCGGAATCCTCGCTGGCGCTGGTTCAGGCAAAACTCGTGTCCTCACCCGCCGAATCGCCTACCGCGTCGCAGCAGAAACAGCTGATCCTCGTCACGTCCTTGCTCTCACCTTCACGCGAAAAGCGGCGGGGGAACTCGCCAAACGTTTGGGTCAACTTGGTGTGCGCGAACGAATCGCTACGGGTACTTTTCACTCCGTCGCCTATGGTCAACTCCGTCAATGGTGGGCCGATACCGATCAGAAGCCACCGCAGCTCACCGAGTCCAAAATGCGTCTCGTAGCGCCGCTCGTGGCCGCTCGCAAATCAAATGCCGTTCAGCCGGTCGACGTGGTGACCGAGATCGAGTGGGCCAAAGCGCGAATGCTTACGCCTGATTTATACGAAGCCGAGATCAACCGAATTGGCCGCACTCCACCGCTCGGTGCCGCGGTGATGACTGAGGTCTACCGTCGTTATGAGGCCGATAAGAAACGCAAAGGAATCGTTGATTTCGATGATCTTCTTGTGCTTTGTGTCAATGCGCTCGAATCCGATCGAGAATTCGCCGCCCGGCAACGTTGGCAGTTCCGGCATCTTTTTGTTGACGAGTTTCAAGACGTAAACCCGGCCCAATATCGTTTGCTCGAAGGATGGCTTGGGGTGGCGCCCGGCGTGCCCCATGTGAGCGAAGGTGTCGATCTTTGCGTTGTAGGCGATCCAAACCAGGCTATTTACGCTTGGAACGGCGCCGATCCAGCGTTTCTTACCGGCTTCACGGCACGGTTTGCTCAGGCTGAAATCGTTCGGCTCGAAGATAACTATCGATCAACACCCGAGATCTTGACTGTTGCCGATGCCGTGCTTGGTTTATCGGCTCGCGAATCACGTCCACTTCGCCCAAACCGCCCAAACGGCCCCACGCCCACCGTCACGGGATATGCCTCCGATGTCGAGGAAGCGAAGTCCATCGCACGCGCGCTGCGCGATCGACATTCTCCGCGGATGCCATGGTCACACATGGCCATCCTTACCCGCACCAACGCGCAAAGCCTGCTGTTTGAAGAAGCACTGCGAGCCGCTGGTATTCCTCACAAGGTTAGAGGTGGCGGCATGTTTCTAGCCCAACCCGAGATCAAATCGGCCATGGCTGAATTGCGTCGCATGCCGTCCGGTGGATCGTTCTCGGAAAGCCTGCATGATATTGAAGAAATGGCTGCAGAGGCGAACGATGCTGGGGTGCGAAACACCGAAGGCGTCAACGAGCGGGCCGCCAACTTGGAAGGTCTGGTGCGGTTGGGCCAAGAATTTCTTGGCATTGATCACAACGGCACGACCGCTGGATTCTTGCAGTGGCTCGCCGGTGCAATCACGTCGCGTGCCGATGAACCTGATCGCGGTGGGAACGTCGTAGAGATCGCTACATTTCACCGAGCCAAGGGTCTGGAGTGGCCGGTAGTGTTTGTTGCTGGCTTGGAGCGCGGTTACGTTCCGATTGGTCAAGCCGATAACCAGAGCGCTTGGGATGAAGAACGCCGGTTGCTCTATGTGGCCGTAACCCGAGCCGAAGTGGAACTGCACTGCTCGTGGGCAAAGTCCCGCACGTTTGGTTCCCGCACGACCAACCGCAATGAGTCCCCGTGGATTGCCAACATCGAAGCGGCACGGCGTTCGATCGATGAGCCATCCGCCGGTGATTGGCAGGTTCATCTACGGGCAATACGTCAACGTGCTGAAGCAGCGAAGTCTGCAGGAGTACCAGGGGTCCGTGGCGCTCGGAATGCCAGTGTGCAAATTGGCACCAACGCCGATCCGGCCACGTTTGAGGCGCTCAAGAAATGGCGGGCCACCACGGCGAGAGCAACCGGAGTTCCGGCTTTTGTTATCTGCCACGACACCACACTCGCGGCCGTTGCCGAGGCACGCCCCGCGTCACGCCAAGACCTGCTCGACTTACCGGGCCTCGGACCGGTCAAGGTCGATCGTTACGGCACAGAAATGCTGCAAGTTGTCGCTAACGCGAGCTGAGGAGCGCGGTCACCTTCACTACCGCTTTTGAGTTGTCAGCCATTCTTCAAAAACCCCGGGTTCCAGAGCGAGTCGTTCTTGAAGTCCGGAAACGATGGCCTTTTCAATCTCGCCACCAATGAACGGAACCGGTGAGTTGACCTTGAGGTTGCCTTCGATTCGCCGCAGTGTTTTCGGTTCCATGCCAGCGCTCAGCGCACTCAAAACCCACTCGCCAGAGCAACGAAAGAACTGCTGGTAATGCACTGGCGTCATGGTGAACGTCGCCCGGTTCACCGCGAGATCGATCAGCGAATCCTCGATCCATGAAAGCTTCGAGGTGCTCACAAACCGCGTAACGGCAGCGGGCAAGCTCCCGTTAAAGGAGTAGCGCAGTTGCTGACGAATCGAAGAACCCGAACGCTCCTGCAACTCAACAATCGGCGCACCAATATCGGGAAGCTTGGCCATGGCGTTGGCAAGATAATCGGTATCCACCAACGCAGCACCTACCGATGCAACGTCGGCAGCGAAAACTTGATCGATCCGAAACTTCACCGTCGCAGCATAGGGACACCCCGTCCCTTTCGCCACCAGGCTTCCACCAAACACTCTCCGGTTCAAAGAGCCTTGGAAATCGGAGTGACCCGCTTTTGGGCCGGACTTGATGCCACGAAATTGGGCTGAAATGAAGGGTCAACTGAAGCCCCGATTCACTGGGGCTCAGTTATCCTCTTGCCCATGCAACGCCTCGCTCTGTACTTCCAAGACAAGCACCCACTTCGGTACGAAATTGAAATGGCCAAGTACGCCGAGGCAAAAGGTTTTACCGAAATCTGGCAAGCCGACACACGGTTGGCGCGAGATTGCGTCGTCATGATGAGTGCCCTTCTCACCGAAACAACCACCCTCAAGATCGGGAGCGGTGTGTTGCCGATCTGGTCACGTAACCCCGCAGTGATCGCCGCGACCTGGTCAACCATGTGGGAACTTGGCGGCCTTACCCCCGAAGGTGAAAGCCGGGTGATGTTAGGGCTCGGCGCTTGGTGGGAGCCCATATGTTCACGTATTGGTTTAGACCGACGCAAGCCACTCAAAGCTATGCGAGAACATATTGAATCAATCCGCAGGCTGTTCACTATGGAAGAGGTGACCTACGAAGGCGAGTTTGTAAAGCTCGACCGCGTACGGCTCGATGTGGCCTACGGCGACACCGGCCCACGAGATATCCCGCTGTACATCGGTGCCACCGGACCGAAGATGATGGAGCTCACCGGGGAGATTTGCGAGGGTGCGGTACTGAACTACGTCGTATCAACCGACTACATACGCGATGCCGTTGGCCAACTCAGCGTTGGTGCCGCAAAAGTTGGCAAAACAATTGAGCAAATCGACCGACCCGAACTGCTGGTGTGCTCACTTTCCGATGATGATCCCCAAGAGGCAATCCTCACCGCAAAAAGTCTGCTCGCTTACTACCTCGGCACCGAGCCACACATCCAAGAAGCCAGTGGCGCTGATCCTGATCTCATCGCCCGCATCCAAGAAGTCGTAGGATGGCCCGCAACCGAAGAGGATTACCGCAAGGCAGCGAAACTTATACCTGATGCTTTGGTCCGCAAGCTCATGGCCGTTGGAACCGCAGCGCAGTGCCGAGAAACCGTGGCGGAATACATCGATGCGGGCGTAACCTGCCCAATCCTGTACCCAATGATGCCCAACATCGCCGACGTGATCGACGCCTTCGCCGGTTGGACAACCACGACCCACTGAGCTTGGATTCACCGCCGAGGTCCCAGAACACTACTGACCACAAATTCGCCGCAGGTCGCGGTGCGGGAGTCGATGCGGGACTCGATTAGATTCGGGCGTGAAGCCCGGTCTTGAGATTGATCCGGTCAAAGAGGGTTCGCGCCGCATCTGCCGCTTGGGCCAGCAACGCCCGCTCATCAACAACGAGTCCTGATTTTGCGTCGATACAAAATCCATCACGCATACGAACCTCACCATCAACCAGCACAAGTCGCACGTCGCGCGGGGTCACGTTGAACACCAGAGCCGAAGGCACCCGATGAACCGGTGCCACAAAAACTGATTGCAAGTCAACCAGCACCAAATCCGCCTTGCGTCCAACGGTAAGCGCGCCTATTGAAGGCATTCCGAATGATTTCGCGCCGCCGCGGCACGCCATTCGTAGGGCATCTTCGGGTTGAAGAATCATCGGATTGAGGGTATGAACTTTTTGAAGCAACACCGATGCTTTCAACACTTCAAACAGATCCTGTCGATTGTTCGATCCAGGCCCATCCGACGCTAGGGAAACCGGTATACCCATCGCAAGCATTTCGGGTATCCGGGCAACACCTGATGCTAAGTACATGTTTGAAACCGGACAGTGCACCACCGATGCCCCCGAAGCTGCAATGAGGGCGAGTTCGTCGTCATCGAGCCACACCGAATGCGCAAGTTGTGTGTTTGGGCCAAGCGCACCAACTGAGGCCAACCATGGAACATGGCGCATTCCGCGCTCATCAACACTCATCGACACTTCAGTAGAAGTCTCGGCACAATGAACATGCAGCCCGGCAAAGCCATCGTTCCATGCCGCCGAAGCCGCAATCGTTGCTTTCATTGCTTCATCGGAACATCCCCAAGGAATCAAGGGTGCGTGTTCTATCCGAATTCGAGGATGATGGGCCCAGGCTGCTCGAAGATCGTCGGCGCGGGAAAGAATTTCTGGCAACGTCTCTTGCAGCTTGGGGTCATAGTAGCGATCGCACCAACCTCGTGCCAGCAAGTATCGCAATCCAACCGAATCGGCGGCCCGGCACATTGCGTCGTCGATTGAAGGATCAGGGTGAATATAGGCGTGATCGATAACGCTCGTTACACCGGAGCGCAGGTTTTCCAGTAGACCAATCCGAGCGGCCAGTTCGGCTTCTGCTGCCGTCATCACCCCGGCGGCTGGCCAAATGTAATCACGGAGCCAGTCAAGTAAGGATTTGTCATCGCCTAACCCTCGAAAAAGCGTTTGAAAAAGGTGGGTGTGGGCGTTCACCATTCCAGGCATCACGCAATGGCCTGTTCCGTCGATTACCGTCACGTCACCGTGACGAGCAACTGGTGGGGCGTCGCCCGAGCCTACGCCCACAATCACATCACCTTCGGTGCGGATCCACCCTTTTTCGTACACCGTGAAATCGTCATCGACCGTCACGATTGCTGCATCCACAACCAACAAACTCATAGTGCAACACTTTCATGTTCACGACCAATGTTGGAGCGGCAAAGTCACAATTGTTTCCATCGACGAACAGAACGTGAATCAAAGCCACAACGCAATGGCGATGGAGACGAAAACTTCAAAGGAGATTACCGAGGGCCAAAAAGCCCTGATGCAGCCCCAGCTCGTGGTGTGCCCACCCGACCGGAGCGCTTGGCCGATACGTCTTTGCGGGCGCGCTTGGCGGCATACATTGCCAGGTCTGCTCGTCGTAACAGTTCGTCTAAATCGTCGCCCGGTCCCGTAAACGCCGCACCACCGGCACTAGCACCGAGCGGAACTCCCAGGGAAGCAAGTAGTTCGGGGGGAACACTCTGGGTTTCGATCTCGAGCAGCAAATCCTCAACCTCGCCCAGGGTTGGCACATTCGTATGCACGCGGACTAATGCGAACTCGTCACCTCCCAGGCGCACGGGCACCCACCCGGCGGGAGCTAAGGACAGGAGGTTGGAGCCATACACCTTGAGGACTTGATCGCCAGAGTCATGACCAAGTGTGTCATTCACATTTTTGAACCCATCAAGATCGATAAGGATCACCGCCGTTGGAGTGGATTCCGCAGCGCTCGTGTGCAGCCAGGTTCGGTTCGCCAGTCCCGTGAGACCGTCGGTATGCAACTGCGTCCAAAGTTGCTTTTCTGCCGCAGCCAACTTCACCAACATGCGCGACAGACCGGAGTTTTCGAGATGCACCCCGAGTTGGTCTGCCAAGGAATCCAACAAATGTTGATCTAAATCACTAAAGCCGGATCGTCCAAGCGCCTTCTGTTGCACGTCAATGAGTGCCAATGGCCCCTCGCTGCCGTCGACACGGCGTCGTAGAAAGAGCCGTCCCTCACCAAGTTCGCTTCGCAGGGATTGATCGGGCATGGTTGGTTCACCCCGAAGCGGAACCAGCAACGGTGGGTCTTCTTGCAACATCAACCAACCCTCTGGGGTGTGAACACAGAGGGTTGTCTCTTCGGCCCGAAGCGCAGCCCGTAAGGAACGAGCTACTCCAGCTAAACCAAACTCAACGCCTCGATGGTCACTCATCAGCTGCAACGTGCTGTACAAAAACTCTGTTTCTCCTCGCTTTGCTCGCTCGGAAATCGCATTCCGAAAGGACGAAAATGTGAGGGCCATAAGCGGCACGATAAGTATGAGTACGGAGAAATCTACGAAGGCAGCCCAAACAACAAGTACAGCAAGACTCGTTGACGCAGCAGAAAACGAACAGCCTGAAACCGTAGAGTCAACCAGGTTTACCACCCCACCGATTCGGCCCGAAATCAACTGCGAAACGTGCGTGAAGATCGAACCAAGGGCGGTTGAAACCACAACAGATACAAGTGTTCCAGTCCACACTCGAAACCCGGGATGTCCAACCTCTGGAACGAGCTCTAGCGCAAGCGCCAATCCCACTGACGCACTGAGTGACGCACCCGAGACGTTGAAGCACACCCGAGCCAGCGGGATTTGACGATGCCGCGAAAAGGCGATGCCAAGCCCGATGAATACCGCAGCGAAGGTAACGATCGGCGGCAGCAGAAGTAGCCCGATGGCAAAGGGAAACTCCCGCAAAGAAAACGAATGGGAACCCGACGTCGTTACAAAGCTTTCGGCGAGGAGCTCAGCCAGGGCCAAGCTTGCCGTGAGCACTACGAAGCCAACAATCAAGACCCCAACAGGAAGATTCCCTGAAACCAGCCCATGCCCTGGCAGCCGCGCCGAAAGAAATACCGCGCCAAGAGTCATGAGAGCACCAACAACCACGAACTTGATGTTGGCTACCTGCGGTTTGGTGGCCGCTGGTCCAGATTCGCCTAGTTGGTCGGAGAACGAGGTGTGCCCAATAGGGATAGATGCAAAGACCGACGTCATGAGCACCGAGCCAATACAAGAATTGGCGCGCACCAGTCACGGTTAGTGACTACCCGTACGGTAAGCAACGATGGCATTGCGTGAATCTTCGACTTCGGCCGTCCCTTGCAAGAGGGCCAAACGACTCAGCACATCGATTCGCTTGTGCCTGTCGCCTCATGATTGAACGACATTTCAGGCGAAGTGGCTGAGCAGTGGCTGCCAAGTAGTGTGGACGCATTCAGTAAGGAGCCTTAATGCCCAACGTTGCCACCTATCACCGTCCTGAAAGTCTCGAAGCAGCCATAGCGCTTTTGCACCGCGAATGCCCCACGGTGTTGCTTGCTGGCGGATCCCATCTTGTGCCTTCGCTAACGGGTGAACCCACCGACGTGGTTGACCTTCAAGCACTTGGTTTGCGAGGGATTTGTGAGGACGGCGAATCCCTCGCGTTGGGAGCTATGGCCACCTTTGCTGATTTGGCTGCGTGTGAGCAGCTTCCCAGTGGCGTACGGGAGCTTGCCCGTCGCGAAGCGCCGAGCACGTTGCGCACGTTGGCAACCATCGGCGGGTTGGTGGTCTCGGGTGACGCTGATTCAGAGTTGCTTGCATCCTTGCTCGTGATGAACGCAACCGTCACGATCTTTTCTTCCGGTGGACGACACACCGTGGCACTTGATGAACTTTTGACCCGCGGTATTGCGCAGGGCGAGATTGTTGTGCAGGTGAATGTTGACCCGAAATGTACCGTTGTAAGCAAACGTACGGTGAGAACCGGCATGGATCGCGCGATTGTCGCCATCGTAGGGTCCCGCGCCGCTGACGGTTCACTATCGATGGCTGCCACGGGCATGGCGAGTAGTCCAAAGGTCTTTGCTGATCCAGCGCTCCTCACCCCAACGTCTGATTTCAGGGGCACGGCAACCTACCGTTCGCAACTCGCCACCGTACTGGCTGGCCGGGTTCATGCCGCTCTTACGCTCTAACCGCTAACGCACCGGTGAGCGAGATATTTTGCTCTGCCGCAACGATCTACGTTTCACTCACCTCCCTCACTGTAATTTTCTTCACCGTTTGTTTGTAAGGACTTCTCATGACGACCCCTGCTCCAATTGGCACCATAACCATCAACCTCACCCTGGATGGGACACCCCGTGCACTTACTATTCACCCGGGTGACACCCTTTTACGCGCGTTACGGTCCGAAGGGATTTGGAGTGTCCGTTTTGGTTCCGATACCGGCGAAACCGGCGCGGCTGCCGTACTAATTGATGGGCAGTTGGCAAGTGCCGATGTGGTGTTGGCCGCGCAGGTTGACGGACACGAGGTCACGACAGCGCTATCACTCAACGCGCATGCACTTGGTGAACTCCATCCAATCCAGGCGGCTTTCGTTGCTACGGGCGCCATGCAGGGTGGTTACTCGATTGGCGCCATGATGCTGGGCACGCTCGCGCTCCTCAAAGCCAATCCTTCACCCACCGAGGACAACATTCGCGACATGCTGGGCGGGATCTTGGATCGAGAGACCGCGTACGTAAAACCCATTGAGGCAGTCAAACGGGCAGCGGCGGTCATGCGGGGCGAGACAACCGAGCCGTTCGTGGTGGAGTTCATCACGCCTCTTACTGATGGTGTGCATGCCGTTGAGGTTGCACCTGATGATGTGTTGCCTGCGATCTCTAAAGCCATTCCCCGTGTCATTCCATCGCGCGACGTCCCCGACATGAAGGTTGTTGGAAAGGCCGAGATAAAGGTTGATGCGGTCAAGCTGGTGCGCGGCAATGCGGCGTTTGCTGATGACGTGGAAATGCGGGGCATGCTCACCGCCAAGGTGCTCCGGTCACCTCACGCCCATGCACGCATTCTGGATATTGACGATTCCGCCGCGGTTGCGCTTCCGGGCGTTCACGCCGTGTTGCACTACAAGAACACTCCTCGTGTCGCCTACGCCTCGGGTGGCCAGTCCTGGCCGAATCCTTATCCTTTTGATCAGTTCAGCTTTGATAACAAGGTTCGCCACGTTGGTGACCGGGTAGCAGCAGTTGCCGCCGAGAACGAAACCATCGCACGAGAAGCGCTTCGGTTAATCAAGGTGACCTATGAGGTTTTGCCGTTCATTCTTGATGAACGCGAAGCCATGCTTGATGGTGCGCCCCAAATTCACGATGAACCTGATGCGATTGGAATTCACGACGCGAAACGCAACATCGTTCACCACATGCACGGCGCTACTCCTGGCGACATTGAGCGGGCTTTCAGCGATTCCGATCATGTGTTTGAACAAACCTTTCGCGTGCACCAGGTACAACAGTGCCCAATCGAACCGCACATTACCGTGGCCTGGCTTGATGAGGATGAGCGAATGGTTTTGCGCACCGCAACCCAGGTACCGTTCCACGTTCGACGCATGATCGCCCCACTAATAGGTATGCCTATTAAAAATATCCGGGTCATTAAACCGCGAATTGGCGGTGGTTTTGGTGCCAAGCAGGAAATGTTGATTGAGGACATCGCCGCCCATTTGGTGTTGGCCACCCGTCGCCCGGTTCGATTGGAACTTGATCGAGAAGAAGAGTTCGCATCATCGCGTACCCGCCACCCACAAACCATTACGTTCAAGACTGGCGTGATGAACGATGGCTCACTGATGGCTCAGCGCATGTACCTGCTCGGGAACACGGGGCCATACGGAACGCACGGCTATACGGTGCAAAATGTGGCGGGTTTACGCGGGCTTTCGAGCTACAACGCAAAATTTAAACAGTTCGATTGCGATGTTGTGTATACCAACATTCCCGTTCCCGGCGCATACCGTGGTTACGGCGCACCACAAGCCGAATTTGCGTTGGAGTCACATATGGAAGACATCGCCCGTTCGATCGGCCGCGACCCTCTCGATTTCAAACGGCAGAACTGGGTGAAGGTGGGCGACCGTTTGGATATCGTCACCCGGTTGGGCGAACGAGGTGAATCGCTGGAGTTGCCCTGGGAAGAACTGCCGATGATCATGACATCGGGCATTGAGGAGTGCGTGGCCCAAGGCCAGCGAGCTATTGGTTGGCATCGCCGTCTCGACCCCGCGTGGATCTCTCCGGTAGATCGTCCACATATCCGACGAGGACTGGGCTTTGCCTTTTGCATGCACGGCACCGCAATTCCGTTCTTGGATATGGGCGGATGTTCAATGAAGCTCAATGATGATGGTTCGTTCAACGTAATGGCCGGGGCGGCTGATCTTGGAACGGGGGCCGATACGGTATTGGCGCAGATCGCGGCTGAGGTTCTGGGTGTACCCATTGATGACATCATCATGTATACCGGCGATACCGACATGACCCCGTTCGATGTGGGCGCTTATGCCTCGTCAACCACCTACATTTCGGGCATGGCCGTCAAAAAGGCCGCCGACGAGTTGCGCTGGAAGATAAAGAAGCGCGCAGCAAAGATGCTCGGTGTTGATCAGCCCTGCTCGATCGAATTGAAAGATAAGCGCGCGTATGCTCCTGATGGAACGAGCGTGTCACTGGAAGAGGTAGCGCTCAATACCCTTCACACTGAGGATCAAGAGCAGTTGATGGGCCAAGGATCCCATGTTTCACAGGATTGCCCGCCACCGTTTGCTGCGCAGTTTGCTGAGATTGAAGTAGATATTCAGACCGGCCAGGTGAGTGTGATCAAGTTGGTTATGGCGGTCGATTGTGGCGTGGCCATCAACCCGGTAACCGCTTCTGGCCAAATTGAGGGTGGAATGATTCAGGCGCTGGGTTATGCCCATTGTGAAGAGTTTGCCTTTGATGAGAACGGCAAGATGATCAATGCATCGTTTGGTCCTTACAAGATCTATCGCGCTGATGAGATGCCCGATGTTGAGGTCTTCTTGGTGCAGACGATGGAAGATTCGGGGCCCTTTGGCGCCAAGGCTGTAGCGGAGATTCCCAAAGATGGCGTGGCTCCGGCATTGCGCGCAGCAATTGTGAATGCCACCGGCGTGGCGATCAACGATATTCCCTTTACCCCAGAGCGGGTCTATAACGCTTTGGTCGCCGCCGGTGTGGGCATTGGGTCGCCTGCCTCGCTATCGCCCTCGCGGTAATCGATGATGTTCTTCAGTGTGTCGCACGGCCTGATCGCCAGCCAGCCACTCGTCTTGTTGGCGCGCCCGTGATCATCGTTCCGCAGTGGTTGATCACTGCCGCCAATGAACCACCGCGCCAAGGGTGGGCGGTTCGCATCGTCGGCGACAAGATTGATGCCGTTGGTTCTTCGGGTGAGCTGTTGGCAGCACACCGTGATGACGAAGTTCTGCGCGCTGATGATCAGGTTTTGCTTCCTGGATTTGTGAATGCCCATACCCACCTTTACGGGGTGTTGGCACACGGCATTCCCGTTGACCCAGTCGCTGATTTTTGGAGCTTTCTCACCGACTATTGGTGGCCGAAAGTTGAAGACCGCCTTGATGGGCCCATGATTGCTGCAGCGACTGATTGGGCGTGCGCCGAAATGCTGCGATCGGGAACCACAACGTTCTACGACATTCTTGAGGCACCACACGCTCTTCCTGACGCACTTCACGTAGAGCGGGAGGTTGTGGAAACGCGCGGATTGCGGGGGTTGCTTTCCTTTGAAGCAACAGAGCGAGTTTCGAAAGCAAACGGGTTGGCTGGGTTACGGGAAAATGAACAGTTCATCAACGCGTGCCGCACCGATCGTTCCCGCGGACAGGCCACGTTGGTTGATGGCGTGATGTGCTTTCACACCACCTTTACCTGTTCGGAGCCGTTCATTCGTTTGGCTTTTAATCAAGCGACTGAACTCGGGGTTCTCACTCATGCGCATTGCAACGAGGGAGTCCACGAAGGCTTGTGGGCTGAAGAACATCTTGGTATGCGCACGTTGGATTTTTATGATTCCATCGGTGTGCTCTCCCCTAGGTTTCTGGCTTCCCAATGCGTGCAGCTCACTAACCGCGAACGAGCCTTGATCGCCGAGCGTGGGGTGAAGGTTTCCCATATGCCGCTCGCAAATTGCGAAGTGGGTGGTGGTATCGCCCCTATCCCCGAGCTCGCCGATGCTGGGGTGGTGGTGGGCCTGGGCTCCGATGGGTACGTGAATGATTTCTTTGAAGTAATGCGGGGCGCGTTCTGGCTGCACAAAGCTCGCACCCTCAACCCTTCAACCATGAGTGGCCACCGCGTCTTGCATATGGCTACGGAAGGTGGTGCCCAAGCCCTTGGCTTACAACAGGTTGGTTGTCTTCGACCGGGGTGGGCCGCTGATCTACAGCTCGTCGATGCTCGCTTTCCCACGCCGGTAGCCGAACACAATTTGATCGATCAACTCATTTTGTGGCGCAACCACAATCATGTCCGTGAGGTCATGGTGGCCGGTACATGGCGGGTTCGCAATGGTGAGGTACTCAACGCCGATCTTGATGCAATGCGAGCGCGGGTCCACGAGCAAGCCACCAGGCTGTGGGCTAGGAGCTAACTCAATGGAACCAATCGAGCAGTACGAGCCGAACGAGCCGAACGAGCCGAACGAGCTAAACGAGCACGACGAGAACGAAGCGATGACTGAGCATGCATCACTCGACACTGAGGGAACTCGGCCTCCAAGTTTTCTGCTGCCTTCAGGTACATCCGATATTGATATTCTCTGTGCGCTTACCAATTTCGTGAAGGAAGGAAAATCGGTTGCGTTGGTAACGGTCACGGCAACCTCGCGCTCAGTTCCCCGCCACGCCGGGGCCAAGCTGCTGGTAGTTCGTGATGGCGAAACCATCGGCACCATTGGGGGCGGCGAGATGGAAGCCCGCTGTATCGCTGAAGCTGGCGCTGCAATGAATGATGGCAAGAGCAGAACCCTTACCTATGAGTTACTTGATGCCGCCAACGGGGATCCTGGCGTGTGCGGCGGAACTGTGGAGCTTTTTGTGGAACCATTTCTTCCCGTCGCAACGGTGTACGTCATTGGTTGTGGTCATGTTGGGGCTGCGGTTGTCAACCTCGCCAAGTGGATGGGGTACCGAGTCATCGCCACTGATGATCGCGCGGCCTTAGCTACCGCAGTCAATCTTCCTGGTGCCGATGCGGTGTTCGCCGGTTCTTTCGCCGAGGCCCTTCAGGCAGAACCAATAGGCGCGCATACTTCGGTGGTTGTCGTCACCAGAAACATGTCCGTTGATTTGGAACTACTGCCGCTTGTTCTCGATACTCCCGCTCGCTTTATTGGGGTGATGGGATCCGCTCGACGTTGGGCCACAACCGCCGCAACGCTTAGCGAACGGGGCATCTCGCTGGAGGCTTTAGGGCGGGTGCATTCACCGATCGGTGTAAACATCAACGCCGAAACACCCGAGGAAATCGCCGTTTCCATTATGGCCGCCGTCGTTGCCGATCGCCGTAGCTAAAGGTCGCCAAATACATGCCGCCGAATTCTCTTTTTCCCAGTGGTAACCGGTCCAGGCCATGTCGCTCAGCTGGATACAAGTGCTACCAATAAAGAATCCAAAACATCCCTTGGTGGTGTTGCGGGGTGGCGGCGATGTCGCTACCGGCGTGGCGTGGCGTCTGATCAATGCTGGATTTGCGGTGGTTGCCCTGGAGTTGCCCGAGCCGCTGACGGTGCGGCGAACGGTGGCTCTTTCCACCGCGGTTCGTTTGGGAACGATCGATATTGAGGGCCTTCGAGGGTTTCTGTTCACTGACCCAAAGACTGCAGTTGAAGCCGCACGGCTCGCCGCGGCAAACCATCGAGCCGAGGTTCCCGTCGTGGTGTGCCCTTCCCTCGCCACGTTTATCGAAGAATCAGAACACCCCGATGTCGTTGTTGATGCCCGTCTCGCCAAGCGGAACATCGATACAACGCTCAGCGACGCAACCGTTGTCGTTGGGCTTGGGCCGGGGTTTCGCGCTGGTGAAGATGTGCATGCGGTAGTGGAAACCAATCGCGGTCATCACCTCGGCCGGGTGTTTTGGACTGGGTCTGCTGAGCCCGATACTGGCATTGCGGCGCTGGTGGATGGCCGCGGGACTGAACGAGTACTGCGCGCACCGAGCAATGGCATGGTGCGCTGGAACTCAGCCATTGGCGATCAGGTCCTTGAAGGACAACCAATTGGGGAAATGGAAAACGGCACGGTTTTGTATGCCCCGTTCAGCGGAATCCTCCGTGGCCTGATTGCCGAATCAGCTCCCATCACCGCCGGTTTAAAGATCGGTGACATTGATCCCCGCTGTGAGGCATCGGCCTGTTTCGAGATCTCCGACAAAGCGCTAGCAATCGGTGGAGGTGCGGTTGAGGCAGCGCTCTTGGGTCTGCGAAACCTTTAAACGGGGTGCTCCCAAGACCTCAAGACGCCTTGACACACCCAAGCTCAAGGCTCGTGACCACTGAACTCGTGGACCTCTGAAAACGCGACGCTTGGAGGCCACGCCCTGCCCTCTCCTGGGCCGCAGCAACAGCGCCAACGTTCATAAACGAGCTACCGATTGGGAATACTGAGATCCAACATCGCTGCGAGAGCTGGATCAAGCGGTTCGGCATTCAATTTACTAAGCGCACATATTGATACGTAACCGGCCGTTACGGCACCGCCATCGGTTTCGATTGGCAGAGTGACCGATTCGCCGTACTGCATCGTCACTCGGTAGGCATCGGCATGTCCATCTTTGGGCTCAAGAGTGGCACTAACTAGGGTGCGAGGCGGAACCGCTGCTACTTCGGTGTATCGCCAACCCTTGATGTCACCCAATGCAAGATTTGGTACGTTCACATTCAAAACTACGGGAGCGTCAGGCCAGTTGGCGATGAACCCCTCAACGACCAACGCTGCAACTGCCGCGGCAGAATCCCATTTCTGTAGGGCCAACATTTGGTCCATACTTTGGCCATCGAAGCCGCCGCCAGCCACGTCTTGGCTAATGGCGATCCCGCTAATCCGACCCGATCTCGCCGTAAGCGCAGCACCGATCGTGCCGGAGTGATACACCGCTCGGCCCACGTTTGCTCCGGGATTGATTCCGCTCACCACCAGATCCGGAACGCCACCAAAAACGCCCAAACGGGAAAACATCACACAGAGTGCAGGCGGACCGTCGACCGACCAGGCCTCGGTTCCGTCCACGGGGCTCGCAACCTTGTGCACTTCAGGGCGAATGAGATGGAGGGCTCCCACGGCGGCACCGGCACCGGAGTATTCACTGTCGGGCGCCACAATGACTACCTCACCAAAGGGCAACATCGCCGCAGCCAATTTGTGGAGGCCTACTGAATCAATTCCGTCGTCGTTGGTAACCACAATGCGCATCACTTCAACGTAGCGCGTGTGCGTGAAAGTGGCTTTTCGTGATTCGGTTGCCATTATGTGGGTATGGTCTGGATGAGACTTTGGCGCAATCGGGCAGCGATCCCGTTCGTGCGCCGAAATCGGGCGAAACCCGGCGGGTACTTCCGCTTATTGGCCTCGGGGCCTAAGGTCGGTCCATGCGCGCATCCAACTCCTCGGCCGGATCTCCCGTGCAACGCGATGGACCTGACGAATATGAACCCGGGCCGAAAGGACAAAGCGCGCCGATTAGCCCTATTGCCTCCGCTGCCGAGCAGATTCTAAGAGCCCTCGACATCGAGACCGGTGCTGATCGATCCACCTCATCGGTCACTACAAAAAACAGTGGTCGGGTTCGCCCAGTCCCGGTGATTGCGGTAGTGGGGGCAGGTGGTAAATCGACCACGACATTTTCTCTCGCCGCTGCGCTCGCAGCGAAAGGTTCGCGAGTTGTTGTGTCAACCACAACCAAAATGGGACACGATCAAACAGGAGGACTGCGGGTATTGTCGCCGGACTCCGCAGCAATCGCCCAAGCCTTAACCGGGCCGGGCCTTTGCCTTGTGGTTGAGCATCCCGATCCAGCCTCACCCAAAGTTGTGGGCCAGCCCACGGTTTGGTTCGATGATCTCGCCAGCTCTGGATTGGTAGACGCGATTGTGCTTGAGGCCGATGGAGCTCGACGCCGCAATGTGAAAGCACCTGGGCCACACGAACCGGTTCTCCCAACATCAACCACGCATGTGGTGGCCGTGTTGGGTGCCGATGCGCTAGATCGGGTGATCGAGGATCAAGGCCACCGCCCCATGCGAATCGCTGCGGCCGCAGGTTGTGGACCCTACGATCTGCTCACCGCGGAACGAGCGGCGAGGCTGCTCGTTAGTGACATCGGCGGTCGAAAAGGGGTTACCGCTACCAGGGGCTTCTGTGCAGTCATCAGCAAAGTAACCCCAGATAATCGAATCAACGCCGATCTCACTGCCAAGTTCATCGAAGCTGCGGGGTGTTCAGTCGTCTTGGTTCTCTACGATCATGGGGCTGGATTGGTGGTGAGGCCTCATAAAGATGTCACCTCGTAACCTCCGCCCCACCTAAACCTCTGTACCCATGTAATTGGGCCTAAACCTCAAGTTTCCGGCGCACCACAAACGCAATACCGGTTTGTTCAGCTTTGTAGTCAAGTTTCCGAGCCTGACCGACGATGGCCAAGTATGCAGATTGCGCAGCGAAACACAACTAGGGCCAAGTACAAGGCTCAATCCAAAGTATCGGTGATGTATGCATTGCTGCTCACCGTGTTCTCCGTGATAGCCATATCCGAGGTGCGTGCTTCCTACACCGATCGCAACTTTCGTAGGGCTACCCTTGTCGACGCGCGTGTCTGGCAGAAGATCGACAAAAACGTTGTAGAGCTCTTCCAAGTCGGCGCGATCGTCGACCAGGTTGACTCAGTGAAGGTGGACACACAGCAAGGATTGGCCGGGGCCAACGCGATTTTGGCTGCCCAGATTCGCAGAATGGATGCGTTACAAGAATCGATCAAATTCGAAATTGGTGCTCTCCAGCTCGGGCCGGACATGGCTGTGGGACCCACCATCCAAGCCCTCGGCTCAGTAAGAAAGAGCGCGGAAACGTTGCTCGTTCCTGTTCGCTTCAACCTTGCGGCAATGCAGGATGGAAACGTTACGCTCACTTTGCAATCGCTTGGAATTGACGACAGCAACACGTTAGCTATCGCCCACAACGAGCAAGTCTCAAAACTGTGGGCTGCGCTGGACACGCTTCGGATTGAATCAACGAAACGTCGAGCCGATGAATCGGCAAAAGATGCCACATCAACGTTATTGCTCGGTTGGTTTGGTGTTGCCATCGTCCCGCTCGCGGCCATTCTTGGCATTCTTATCATGAAGCGCCACAACCGGGTTTCAGACGCGAAGACCAAGGCGCTCGAAGAAGTTTCCATCCGCGAAAAGGAGCTGCGCGCCGTTGCCCGTCAACTCTCAGAAAGCAACCGAGACCTTCAAGACTTTGCCCACGTGGCATCGCACGATCTGCAAGAGCCGCTCCGCAAGATTGTCGCCTTCGGCGATCGCATGCGCACAAAGCATGGCGAGACCATGGCCCCCGAAGCCATCGACTACCTCGACCGCATGCAATCTTCAGCAGCTCGCATGCAAACCTTGATTCAAGACCTGTTGTCCTTCTCCAGAGTGAACGCGAAAAGCGAGCCATTTCGCGAAGTTGATCTTCAAGCTATTGCCGTTGGCGTGGCATCAGATTTGGAAATCGCCGTGGAGCGTACGGGCGGCCAGCTAAGGGTTACGTCGTTGCCAAGTATCGAAGCCGACCCAACCCAGATGCGGCAGCTCATTCAAAACTTGATCAGCAACGCCCTCAAATTTCGTCGGGAAGATGCAGCACCAACAATTGTTGTTGCCGCGTCGGTAATATCGAGCTCCTCACCCCTTTTCCCTTCCCGGCTTGCTAGCACGCAGGTCGGTCAATGGTGTCGAATCACGGTTTCCGATAATGGCATTGGCTTCGACGAGAAATACCTCGACCGAATCTTTAAGGTCTTTCAACGCCTCCACGGGCGAACCGAGTTTGAGGGTTCAGGTATTGGCCTAAGTGTTTGTCGACGCATAGCGGAGCGTCACAACGGTGATATCACAGCCACCTCTATCCCGGGCGAGGGCACCACGTTCATTATCACCCTGCCGGTCAAGCAAAGCGAGACTCGCTCATTGCTACTCGGAGCAACTCCCACTCACGTGTCAGATCTTGTGGATGTTTAGCACCCTCTGAACTACCTTCATCCCCTTCCTTTTCCGCAACACCCACGCACACCACAATCACCGCATCACTCTCAACTCCCCGCCCCGAGCGCATAACCGAAAAAAAGCAGGATTTCTCATGTCACACCCACCAGTTTCCATCACCATTCTTCTCGCCGACGACGATGCCGACGATCGGATGATGGCCCGCGAAGCACTCGAGGAAAGCCGATTGACCAACCCTCTCGTTACCGTGGACGATGGGGAAGAACTGCTTGAATACCTTTGTTACCGCGGACGCTATGCCGGAGCAACGCACAAGCGCCCAGGTCTAATTTTGCTTGACCTCAACATGCCACGAATGGACGGGCGTGAGGCATTAAGTGAGATCAAAAAGGATCCCGAACTCCGCCGGATCCCGGTGATTGTGCTCACAACCTCGAAGGCCGAAGAAGATATTCTGCGTACTTATGACCTTGGCGTGAATTCCTTTATCACGAAGCCAGTAACGTTCAATTCTCTTGTCGATGTTATGAGTACCCTTGGCCGCTATTGGCTTGAACTTGTTGAACTGCCCGATTCAAAGTTGGCGGCATAACTCACGTAGCAATTTGCCGCCAACTGCTAAGTCGGTAGCGACCTTATGACCAATCACCAAATCTCCGTGCTCCTCGTCGATGACGATGAAGAAGATGCCTTCCTGACCAGGGAGTTACTTGGTGACGTCAAAAGTCTGAAAAGTACGGTCAATGTAGCTGGCAACGCGGACACGGCGATTCGCGAAATCCTTCGTGGAAGCTATGACGTCTGCTTACTGGATTACCGCCTTGGGGCTGATACCGGTCTTGACGTTCTTGCAGCCGTTAAAGCTCAGGGCAGCGATACGCCCTGCATCCTTCTGACTGGCCAAGACGACGAAGAAATCGATAGTGCAGCTCTGGCCGCAGGCGCGGTTGATTACCTCGTGAAGGGCAATTTTGATGGAGATGCTCTGGCGCGAACTATTCGCTACGCCATAAGAAACACCGAAACCCTACGTTCACTCAAGATCTCTGAGCAACGTTTCCGGTCCGTGGTGGATAGCGCTAGCGACGCAATCCTGGTGGTGGCCGATAGCGGCAGCGTTGAAGCATGGAACCCTCAAGCAGTAGAACTCTTTGGTCATCAGGAAGGATTGTTGGGAACCCTCGCTTTTTCACAACTTTTCCGAACTGATTTTGCGGTCAACAGCATGACCGAGCTTGCGGTCGCGCTTCGACGAACCCAACAGATTGACCGTAAGCAAGCATTCGAGTTGGAGGCGAAAACCCCCGATGGTCTCCTCGTGCCCTGCGAGCTCACGATGTCCAGTTGGCATGGGGCAGCAGGTAAACAGTGGACGGCGATTGTCCGCGATGTTACGGAGCGCCGAGCGATGGAGGATCGTCTTGTCCATCAGGCGTTCCACGATCCGCTTACGAAGTTGGCAAATCGTTTGCTTTTCCGCAATCGCGTTGAGCATGGCATCACTCGTCTATCAAGGGCCGCAACGTTCATTGGTGTGTTGTTCTGCGACCTCGATGATTTCAAACGGATCAATGACACACTCGGGCACGCCGCTGGCGATGAGCTTTTGGTTGCCGTTGCCCAACGTTTACAGAGCTGCATTGGCCGCCAAGACACCGCTGCTCGCCTCGGTGGCGACGAATTCGCCATTCTGGTGGAGGATGCCACCGATACCGAGGAGATTCTAAAAGTTGCCGCAGCGACTCTACGGGCGTTCAATCAACCCTTCACCCTTGCCGATCGAGAGGTAGTTGTGAGCGCGAGCATTGGGATCGCCATCACTGGTGATACCGAAAACGGCGCCGAAGTCCTCTTACGCAATGCCGACGTTGCCATGTACGCCGCGAAGCATTCAGGCAAGGATCGTTACACTGTGTTTGAGGGTTCGATGCATCAAGAGTTGATGTATCGATTGCAGCTCGAAAGCGATTTACGAAAGGCCGTGGCGAACGAAGAAATCACCCTTCGCTATCAGCCGATTGTGCACCTCGGAAGCACAGCGCTTCGTGGATTTGAGGCGCTTGCTCGCTGGGAACATCCAACGCTCGGGACGATTTCGCCGGTGGTGTTCATTCCGCTTGCCGAAGAGCTTGGTCTCATTCCAGAAATTGGACGCCAAGTGTTGCGGCGGTCTTGCAATCAGCTCAAGGCTTGGCAAGATGCGACAGGCCTTCAAGATCTCATTATCTCGGTGAACATTTCGGTGTTGCAGCTCGAAGATGATTCCATGCACAACGTTGTGGCAATGGAACTTGAACGTTCAGGCCTCGAGGCATCAAAGCTGGTCTTAGAAATAACCGAATCAGCAATGGCCCAAGATCCATCGCTAACCTCAGCACGCTTGGCTTTGGTCAACAATCTGGGCGTAAAGCTCGCGATCGACGATTTTGGTACCGGCTACTCGTCGCTCAGTTACCTACGCGATCTTCCCGTCGACATTTTGAAGATTGATCGATCCTTTGTGAACCAGATGAGTGATCGGGGCGGCGCCGGTGAAAAGCTGGTGCGTGCCATCGTGGCCATGGCCCAAAGTCTTGGATTGCAGATCGTCGCCGAGGGCGTAGAGACTTCCGAACAACAACGCACGCTTACCGAACTGGGATGCGGTTTCGCCCAAGGGAACCTCTTTGCCCTACCGTTGCTGCCAAGCGAAGCGCTGGACTTCATTGGCAGTCACCTGACCAGCTCCGTTGTTTCGCACTAGAGCGTTCCATCTCCCAAGCGGAGACGCGGCGAAAGTGCCTCGCAAGGTAGATAACTTGGTGAACTGTTTTTTCTAAGCCGGAACACACTGCTGAACTTTACAGGTCCCTGCACTAGATATTCAATCATCCAAGTACCCTTTCTTATGAGGATTTCGCCTAAGCGTTCGGAGCTTTGAGTAACTAAACGCTTAGGTTTCCCCAAGGAGCGGTCGAAGCACCTGTACATGTCTGCTTCATCGGTCAATTGGAGCATCCGGCTCGCTATGGCCGGTTTTCTGCTTGGCTTCACGGCACTCACCCCATATTCAGCGCTCGCAGCCAAATCTGGTTCAAACATTGCAAAGGGCTTCAAAAACGCACCTCGATCCACAAAGCCAAAACCCACCATTGTGTTGAAGAAGCCCTTTGGCGGACAGGTGCCCCAGCCCATACGCGTTGGCAACTTCCGTCTTCCTGGCCAGGTCGTTGGCACGAATGTGAACGTCGCAACGACGTCGGGAATGCGGAAGCAATTTTGGGCGGGAGTAAACCTTGGAGCAACGTTGCCCGGTACCTCTCCAGGTGAACTGGCACCGAAGCGTGCAGATTATGACCGCTGGTTGCAGCAAATGGGTGAGCTAGGTGCCACATCGGTACGTATCTATACAATTCTGAAGCCCGATTTTTACGATGCTCTGCGCGCTTACAACTTGGCACATACCCAGGACCCAATCTTTGTACTCGCCGGAGTTTGGGTTCCTGAGGACGAAATGTTGCACACCCAAAACGCATACGATCCCGACGTCGTTGCAAGGTTTCGCGCTGAACTCGCCGATGCCGTGGCCGCAGTTCATGGAGACTTGGTCCGCCCAGTAAAGATTGGGCAAGCCAGCGGAACCTTTACCAGCGACATATCCCCCTGGGTCATTGCCTACTCGATCGGCGTGGAATGGGATCCCGGAGTGGTTCAAAGCACCAACAGACTGAATCCAACTTCCAACGTCAATTCGAGCACTGGCCTGATCTCCAAATCACCCATTGCCGCAGCGAATCCAGCTTCCCGATCAGAGTCTGCAGGTACCTACATAACCTCCACCCTCGACGCAAACCCGATGGAGCGCTGGATAGCTTCGATGCTGGATCACGTGGCTATCCTTGAGGCAAAACGAGGTTGGAGCCGTCCGCTTACGCACACCAATTGGGTTACCGCCGATCCACTTCGTCATCCCCAAGAGCCCTTTGGGTCTGAAGATCTCATAGCGATCGATGCAAAACATATGGCCGCAACTCCAGCGTGGCCGGGTGGGTTCTTTGCTTCGTATCACGCCTATCCGTATTATCCCGATGGACTTCGATTTCAGACCGATTACCTGAACTACAAACGGCCTGCCACCCAACAACTTGATGCCTATGCCGGGTACATCAATGCGTTGGCAAAACATCATGGCGACCAAGCGGTAATGATCACTGAGTTTGGACAACCATCGAGCATTGGGATTGCCCACCGTGGTCCAAATGATCGCTACCAGGGCGGGCACTCCGAGCAACAAGCCGGCGTCAACAATGCTGACCTGATGCGCATCATCGCCGAAGAAGGACTCGCCGGTGGCATGGTATTCGAATGGCTCGATGAGTGGTTCAAGTTCACCTGGAATTCAGTTGAGCACGAGCTTCCTAAAGACCGGCGCTCCATGTGGCGCAATCCGCTTACCAACGAGGAACACTTTGGTATTTTAGCCATCGAAGCCGGAGCCACCCAGAAGGTCGTATTGGATGGCAAGGACGCCGAATGGACTCGGAAGCAAAGCCAAGTGATCCTTGAGTCTCGAGGGCCCATTTCCGAGGTCCGCGCCACACACGATGAAGAGTCATTGTATTTGCGCATACGATTCACCACGCCGAAGTCTGGCACCGAAATCGGGCGCAAAAAGCTTGGGAAATCGGCACCCGAACCTTGGGCGAAGGAAGAACTTGCGGTTGGCTTACAGCTGTTCCCTGAACCCAATAAGGGCCTCCCGGGCCGGCCCGGTGTTTCTCCTGAATCCAACGTAGCCATTCTCATCGGCCCTGGAAACACCGCCAAACTACGGATCGCTTCGTGGACCGATCCTGTGCAATTCGAGTTTGGCGTGGCACTCAAGGAGCTGAAGTTCGACCCTGCGCATCTGGTTCCGGGCAGTGGAGCCTGGAGCATTCCTCAACAAATTGTGAGCAGAGCGCTCACCATTCCCACGACCAAAGAACAGCTCGCCATTGACACCATCCCCTTTGGCGAGCTGCGCTGGGGAACCACCGATCCAAACAGTGCAAACTTTGATGATCGCGCACTCGTGAACGGATCCAAAAACGTGTTGGAACTCCGCATTCCTTGGGGGATGATCGGGCTTTCGGATCCTTCCAGCAAACTTCTCCTTCGACCCAAACCTGATGGCACGTTGAGGTCAGAAACCATTGAACGGATTGGCATCAACGTTGTTGGACCGGGCGGCATCGTGGCCAAAACCACTGGTTATAACTGGGAAGTGTGGAACCGAGTCACGTGGCACGAACGCAAGAAGGCTGGCTGGCCATTTCTGCAAAAGGCTTTCGACGAATACCGATAGCTCCAACCGGAAATTCTGGTTAAGAAGCGATGATCGAACAACGCAGAGCCCTTAAAGTTTAGTCGTGGCAAATTCTCCAAAGTCAAACCGATGAAGATCAGCGTCAACCTGATGCCTGAAGCGCCTGTGGGGGTGTTGGTGGGGTTAGCGAAAACTGCTGAGGAACTTGGTTACGAGCGAGTGTGGGTCTACGACGAAGGATTGGCCATGCGTGATGTCTACGTCACACTGACCGCCATCGCCTGCGCCACTAGCAAGGTGTCTATCGGGACTGGCATCACCAACCCCTATACCCGCCACCCTTCGACGACCGCAGCCGCCATTGCCACGCTCTTCGAGCTCAGTAACGGGCGAACATTTCTTGGTCTCGGCGCCGGTGGTTCGTTAACCCTAAGCCCACTGGATATTGATCGTTCCAAGCCGTTAACGGCGACCCGGGAAACCCTTCTTGCTTGTCGCAGATTGTTCGACGGCGAGACCGTTACTATGCGCACTGATCGCTTTTCCTTGGTCGACGCAACGCTGGGGTTTGGAAACCCAACGATCGAGATATGGCTGGCCGGCCGCGGACCGAACATGTTGGCCATGGGAGGCGAATTGGCCAATGGCGTGATGCTGGACTTTCTCGATCTCGAATCAATCGATGACACGATTGCCCTGGTGCGTACTGGTTCAGCACGTAGCGGCAATCGTGCCAAGCTAAGTTACTCGACCCTGATTCTTACCTCGGAAGAAGAAGTTTTCGCCGCACGGCCGCACCTCACCTACCGCCTCGTCGACTCTCCAGCCAAGACGAAAGCGCGCTTAGGAATCACCGAAAGCG
>JAYSVF010000347.1:0-6452 GCA_043718695.1 Acidimicrobiia bacterium
GCGCGGGCCACACCAATGGCGCGAGCAGCAACTTGAATTCGGCCAATCTCAAGGCCACCCATCATCTGAGCGAAACCGACGCCCTCGCTAACACCCAAAAGCGCATCGTGCGGAACGAAGCAATCATCGAAATGCAGCTCGCAACTCTCCACGCCTTTGTAGCCAAGCTTGGGAAGATCGCGCGAAACGGTAAAGCCCGGAACCTTCTCAACCAACAAAATGCTGATGCCTTTGTGGGCGGGAACAGCCGTAGGATCAGTCTTCACCAGCAGGGCAATGAGTCCCGATTTTCGTGCATTGGTAATCCACGTTTTTGCACCGTTGATGACGTAGCCCTCATCTGTGCGCTTAGCAACGGTGCGAAGTGCTTGGAGATCAGATCCACCGTCGGGCTCGGTAAGGGCCATGGTTGCGCGGAGTTCGCCGGTTGCCATTCGTGGCAAGTACTTCTGCTTTTGGTCTTCGGTGCCATAGCGAAGGATCAACTTGGAAACCACGGAGTGCCCGCCGAACGCACCGGCGAGGCTCATCCATCCGCGGGCCAACTCCTCAGTCACTAGCGCGTAGCAACGGGCAGAAACGGCGTAGGGACCGTAAGGCTCGGGGATACCCAAACCGTAAACGCCCATTTCCTTCATCTGCTCAATCAACGACTCGGGGTAGGTGTTCTCGGCTTCTAGATCACGAGCTACCGGACGCACTTCGTTATCAACGAAACGCGCAACCAATTCGACAATTTGTTCTTCTTCGGAGGTGAGCTCTGCCATAAAACTCAGCCGCCCATGCGGAGGCCGGGAGCGCGGGTGTTAAACACGTCGGTAGCGAAAATTGCGCCAAGTTTCTGTGCGTCCCAACGCTTCCCGCCGTTGGAGATGGTGCGCTCCTCGGTCCAGCCGCCCATGAGGTGAATGTGCTCGCCCATGGCCCGAATGACCTGTCCGCTCACCTGACTTGCCTCGTCACTTGCCAGCCAGGCAACAACCGGACAGCACAGCGACGGGTCTTTGGGGTGGAATTCATCATCTGCCAGATCGCCTGGTTCGATTGGTGCAGCGCCCGACATCGTGGCCGAAATACGAGTAAGACCGCCGGGCCCGATCACGTTTACCGTCGCGCCGATAGAAGCGAGTTCCAAGCTCAACGTCAACGACAAACCAACAATCGCGGCCTTGGCGGTCGCGTAGTTGGTTTGGCCGAAGTTGCCGAGCAAACCAGCGCCTGAGGTCGTGTTGATGATGCGCCCGTAAACCTTGCCGCTGTCTGCTGCCTTGGCCTGTTCACGCCAACGTTTCGAAACCGCTCGACAGGCCAACCAGGTCCCGCGGACGTGTACACGCATAACCAAATCGAAGTCGTTCACCGACATGTTCCAGATGGCCTTATCACGAACGATGCCGGCGTTGTTGACCAAAATGTCGAGACGTCCGAACTCCTTGAAAGCTCGTTCGATCATGGCTTCAACTTGGTCTTCGTCGCCCACATCGCCGTAATCAGCAAACGCCGAACCGCCTCGGGCCACGATCATGTCGACAACAACGTCGGCATCACGCCCGGCACCTTCGCCACTCACGCTGGAGCCAAGATCGTTGACGATTACCGTCGCGCCTTGCTTCGCCAGTTCGAGCGCGTGCCCACGGCCGATGCCATGACCAGCGCCGGTTACGAGCGCTATTTTTCCTGTCAACAGACCAGCCATGTTGTTCGTGTTCCCTTCGATGGCCATCACAAGACGTGATGCGTCCAAGTGCGTACGTTTTGAATCTCTTAACGTTCAACAGAACCACCGGAAATCCCTAATCCAAGTGACATCTTGGGCGTTGAAGCCACGAAGACGCTTGGGCAAGCCACTTCCAAACGAGTCCCAATCGGTTTCGCCGCCGAGAGGCGTTGAGGCACCAATGTTGAACAAAAGAGTTTCTTAACACTAGCGTCAAGTTCTGAAACGCACGAGTTGGCCAGCCGATGGCCCCATGGGAACATAAAAGAAACGAAGATCACGATGTCTGCAAACGAAAGCTCCGAAGGCCTGGTCATCACCATCACCGAAGGTGTCGCCACCGTCAAGCTTGATCGTCCGCAGCGGCGAAACGCTATCGACGGGGCCACGGCAATTGCCCTCACCCAGTTCTTTCGGGGTGCGACGGGGGACCGCTCGATCCGCTCTATCTTGCTGACGGGTTCTGGACGGGATTTTTGTTCCGGTGCCGATGCGGTGAGCGGCCAAGCACCCCCCTCGAGCCCGCTCGACTACCGCTACGTGACCGAGGACTACCGCTCGCTGTTCCAGTCCTATTGGGAGGTCGAGAAGCCGGTTGTGAGTGCTGTCAACGGGACCGTGGCCGGTGCTGGCTGGATGCTGGCCCTTCTGGCCGATTTGGTGGTCGCCGATGCCGATGCCCGCTGGACCCACGTGTTCAGCCGCCGCGGCATGGTTCCCCACGCTGGTGATCCTTATTTCCTTCCCCGCATCATCGGCTTTCATCGCTTGAACGAAATTGCCCTGCTCAGCGATACCCTCACATCCACCGATCTACACGGTTGGGGCGTGGTGAATCGGTCTGTTGCCGCCGACCAGGTGCTCCCCGTCGCCCAGGAACTCGCCACGCGACTAGCTCAAGGCCCCACCCGCACCTTGGGACTCACCAAGCGCCTGTACCGCCGTTCCCTGAGCAACGACATGGCAACCTCATTCGAAGAAGAACGGACCGCCACCGCCCTCATCTCCACCACCGCGGATCGCAAAGAAGGCGTCATGTCCTTCATCGAAGGCCGCCCCCCAACCTTCATCGGCGACTGAGTGGCACTAACAGGCGAAGAATGCTCGTTCGAGGAAGAGGGCTTGGGCTTCTATGATTTGCGTGTCGGTGAGTGTGAAGCGGGTGCCGGTTGATTCTTCGGGGAATCGTTCGAGGAGTGCGGCGAACATCATGGCCGCGGCTTCCAAATGCAGTTGCTCGTCTGCCGGTGCATTTCCGAGCATGGCCGCGACCGTGTTTCGAAGCTGTAAGCGCACATGCAGATAAGGGGCGAGCACTGCCGGGTCGTTTGGATGTTGCTCAAGCCAGGCCCGTAGAACAGCCGAGTGGAGATGCTGAATGCGAAGGAACTCATCAAGTAGTATTCGTAGGCGCGCAGATCGTTCTTGCGAATCGAGAACCATCGCCACTTCTCCAAGCTCAGCCAAAGCTGGCACCAGCGAGGCTGCACACTCCTGCGCCAAGATTGCCAAGAGCTGCGTCCGTTCTTTGAAGTATTTGTAGAACGTCCCCCGTGCCAACCCTGCTTCGCCGACGATCAGATCCACGTTCGATCCGCTGTACCCATTGTTGGCAAACACCCGGCCCGAAGCATCAAGCAGCTTTCGCACGGTAACTTTGGCCTGCTGGGTCAAACCAGCAAACGGATCAATTCCCGCTTCACTAGAACCGTCGCTGCGTTTGGAAACTTCAGCGACAGACGATCCCTTCGAAGTTGTTTTCCCGTTTCTGCCGACGGGTATTGCACTCGGCGCTGATCCTAAGGCGAGGTCGGTGTTGAATGGGTCTTTGCGGTTTGGCGAACCGAGCGAAACTTGTTTTGCGTTCGTTCGGCCCGATGCAGCTTCATCTGCAGGAAAGAGCACCCGCTGAAACGCGAGGCCCAGGTTTTGCGCAAGTTCGGCGTCGCTTGCCGCGGGCTGGTAGACGAGCCGCATGTAGTTGTAACGATCAGCAACGGAAAGCATTAGAACTGCCATGGTCTCGGCAGAAACGATGCCCAAATCAGAACCGGCGAGCTGTTTTGACCAGAGGGATGTATGGCGCTCAACAAACCAGGCCAACCGCGGCCTAAGCGAAGCCTTGCGAGCGTTGACGTTGGACCATTCCACAAACAACGCGCTGTATTTGTTGACCTCGCTTGACCAAGCCGTTACCCACGCCATTAGGTTCTCGAAACCCGGAGCACCGCCACCAAACGGCCCTGCCGATTTGGCCAGAACTAAAAAGTCTCCGCCACCAACTTCAACCAACTCAAGAAAGATTGCCTCTTTACTAGCGAAGTATTGATACAACGTCGCCCGAGAAACCCCTGCTTTCGCCGCAATATCTTCCATGACCGTCTGATGAAAACCCTCCGCCGCGAAACACCCCAACGCCGTATCCAAAACTAACTGCCGAGTCCGCCCACCCAAGGCCCCAACTCCTACTCCACTTGCCCCATACCCCGCCCGCCGAACAGCCCCAGCTTTTGGGCCCGACGATGCCAAAGGCTCCCTCGGCACCCCGTTCGTCAGAACCCTCTTCGTAGTAACACCCACCCCCACAACGTAAACGACAACCTCTCCCAGTGCAGGCCACCCAACCACAACCCCGCAAGGTCATGGTTCGTAACCTCCAACAGTGCATCCTCACCAAAGACAAATTGACGAAACCAACAACGAGGTTTTCGCCTTCCTCAAACACCGCTGAATGGGTTCACCTCAAGAACAACCAACAGCCCAACAAACAGGTTTGCCCTTCTCTCCCACAAAGAAGAGGTTCGAGGTAAGAAACGAGGTGGGGTCGGTTGCGCGTCGGGAATTGCGAAACAGTACAGCCGCACGGGGTCCCCGCTTGCGGGGTGTGTGCCTGGTTTCGCAAACCCGACGCCAACCAACCCCACCGGCCACAACCTCAAAACCTTTTCCCAAAATTCATGTCCCGAATGTTGGCAACCTTTGGCACATCATCACGCCCCGCCCACGACGGCTTCGCATGCCCCTCAGCCGGACGAGCCCAAGCAATCGAACCCCAATCGAGACGACTCATTTTCGTCTTGTGATCAGGATCAAACTTCTTCGATTGCTCGGTATAGACCTCGTTGAATTTCTTCATCTCGGCTTTGATCCACCAGTCTTCTTCCGATGACCATTTGCCGTTCCCCGCATACTGAATGATCTGGAGAGAAGGAAACTCAATC
Source organism: Acidimicrobiia bacterium (assembly GCA_043718695.1). Taxonomy (GTDB): domain Bacteria; phylum Actinomycetota; class Acidimicrobiia; order Acidimicrobiales; family JANYDT01; genus JANMZO01. The sequence continues at coordinate 4,939 of JAYSVF010000347.1, forward strand.
GGTGGTCCACCGGGCTCGGGATTGTCGGCACGATTCATGCATTTGTAGACAATCTGATTGCCATCGATGTTGTACCAAACCAAGGCCGAATACACGTGTGGTGCAAAAGGACATGGTTGATTCAAGGAACTTCTGAATCTCTAGCGGCCCGTTGAACGTGCCATAGAAATGATCCGTATACGTAGCATCCTCAGTGAACAGCTGTGACCAAGCTACCCAGTCTTCGCCAACAATGCCGGTCAAGTAGTAATGGCGAAAGGCTTCTTCAACTTCGGCGCGATCATAAGTGGTCATGACACTTAGCCCAAAGCCCCGGAATCGCGAGCTGCGGAAATTGCATCCCAATCAAGGCCAGCGTCGAGAAGAACTTCTTCGGTGTGCTGTCCAAGTTCTGGTGACGCACCCGATGGAGCAGTGGGAGTTCCGTCGAAGTGCATAGGTGCCGATACCAAACGGAAGTCGATGCCCTCGTTGCTGGTGACCATGGGTAGGAAACCGTTTGGTTGCTGCTGGGGATGGTCGTGGACCTCTTTGAAGGTAAGCACAGGTGCCCAAACACCGGAGAAGGATGCTAAGCGGGCTTTCCACTCTTCTAGGGTCTTCGTGGCGAAGATGGCATCAAGAATCTGCACGCACTCTTCCTTGTTTTGGAAGCGAACGCCCATATTGTCGAATTTTGGATCGGTGGCGAGATCTGGTCGATCCAAAATGTCGGTGCAGAGCTCACCCCAGAACCGATCGGCCTGAAGGCAAACAAGGTAAATCCATCGCTGGTCGGAGGTGCTATACCAGTTAGTGATCGGGTTCCCTGGCGACTTCCGAACCGGCAACATGTGTGATTCCTGATACGGCGCACCAACGATGTCGGGAGCCATGGCCCACATCGCCACGTTCATGAGGGACACATCCACCACCGAAGTTTCCCCGGTTCGCTCACGCTTAAACAGAGCCATTGCCGTGGCCCCGGCCAAAGTGTTCCCGCCCTGGAGGTCAAAGAATGCCGCGGGTTGTGGTGGGGGCCCGTCGACCGCGCCAGGCTCGGTGAGGCGATAGGCCAAACCACTAGTTGCCCAACCAGCAGCAAGGTCGTAACCGCCAACATCAGACATTGGACCGCTCGAGCCCCAACCGCTGCCCTTCACGTAAATGATGTTGGGATTCACGGCGCGAATGTCATCGACGTCCACCTTGAGTTTGGTACGGTCCTCGGGAAGATAGCTGGTGAGGAACACATCGCACGTCGCCGCGATCTTCATCAACAACGCGTGTGCTTCTGGCTTGCGAAGATCCAACACAATGCTGCGCTTCGAACGATTAGGAATTTCGTTGAACGGATTCGGCCCGTTGGGATCGAGATTCAACAAATTCTTCAGCGCGCGCTGAGGATCACCGGTCGGCGGCTCAACTTTGATGACTTCGGCGCCAAGATCGGCCAGCATGGCACCTGCCGCGGGAACAAACGTCCACGCAGCAACTTCTAGAACCTTTACACCAGCAAGTGGTTTTGACATGGG
>JAYSVF010000348.1:0-16059 GCA_043718695.1 Acidimicrobiia bacterium
GCCACGGCCTCACGCGTAAAGTGCGCGCATTGGTGCTGCACACATTTTTGCGCCACAAAACCCGCGATTGCGGCATAGGATAAACAGCAAATCCTCTGCATGCATAGCTTCTGGTTCGCACACTGTTCCTGCGGGAAACGTCGTCATCAGATCGGAATACCAAACATCACGCGGTGCTTCAAAGGCGACGGTGGTGTTGCAGCGATTCACTACAACAACGTGCTGCACACTTGGGCAATCCACGAGCGCGGTATCTACGTTGATCTTCAACGCGGAAGGGGCACCTTTGCGGTTGCCAGCGTCAGCAGTAATTACGCATACGGCTTGTTGATCGTTGATGCGGTCTCGCAACGAATCCGAAGAGAACCCGCCGAACACGACCGAGTGCACGGCACCGATACGGGTACATGCCAACATGGCGACGGCGGCTTCCACGATCATGGGCAAATAGATGCAAACGCGATCGCCACGCTTTACGCCCAACGATTTGAGACCGGCAGAGAACCGCTGCACCTCGTCGAGCAGTTCGGCATAGGTAACGGTTCGCGTGTCGCCCGGTTCACCTTCGAAGTGATACGCCACGCGATCGCCCAAACCATTGGCCACGTGGCGATCCAGGCAGTTCACACTCACGTTGAGCTCACCGTCGCCAAACCATTTCGCGAACGGGAGTTCCCACTCCAACACCTTGGTGAAAGGCTTCGACCAGGTGATCAGATCCCGCGATTGATCGGCCCAGAACCCCTGCCAGTCGGCGTCGGCCGCGGTGTGCATAGCCCGGTCAGCTACCAGGGCGTTGGACACGAAGGCGGGCGTGGGCACAAAGGTGCGGTTCTCTTGCAGCAGGGCATCGAGGGTAGGTTCACTCATACGGCCAGGTTACTCAAGTGACCCCCGCCACAACACACTCGACGGCCAACCATTAAGCTCAGCGGCCCGATCCATCGGTCAAAGGGAGCCCGTTGAGCTGACTCGAGCCTAAGCAGCAAACGGAATCGATTTGAGGAAGGCAAGAACTGGCTGAGTCAATTGCAGGATGGCAATTCCACCGACAGACACTTCGCTCACCCGTCTATTCGCTACCCAAACCGAATGAACGAGCGCTTGGCCGTCGTTCCCGACTGACATCCTGGGCCGGATCACCCCACCGGTCACGATCACTTTGAGGCAGCCGTATTACGGTTCGATCGCACAGCAGGCCAGCCTTCGGCAAATAGCGCCATTCGCATTGCATCGGTGATTGCTGAAACCATTGCGTCATCATCTGCACACCAGTTCTGCACTTCGTCGACACGAATGACCGTTCTTTTGGACCTGTCGAAAAGCGCCTGCAACGTCGGCCTCCAAGCCGTATCGCAGCGGTCGGGCGCAGACGTCTGTGGCGGCCGAATCTGAAGTTCCAGAAGGAAGGTTCGGTTGAAACTTCAGTTTTCATATAGTTCGGCGGGATTGGTCGGTTGCCATGACCACGCAACAGGGTCCCATAAAAGCTCTGGCTCGGTTGGACTCGTGATCGGCGACCAGAAGGGGCGGAGCGCAGCGATGGCGCTATCGAGGTTTAGCCACTCGATGCCGTAGTCGCGCACGTACGCGGCCCAAGGCGCTGTCCACGTCGTCGGTGGATCTGGAAGTTCAAGGGGAAGCGGCGTTTCTCGAAGCGCGAACGTGAGTGACGCAGCGCTTCGAAGGTCTCCGCTCCGTGGCATTGGCAAGGCCCGCGCCATCACAAGCATGTCGTAGAGGTCCTTCACACGACTTGATGGCCTCGAACCAGAGTAGATCCGTACGTACGCATGCAGTTTCTCTGCGAGGTGGAAGGCCACCGGTACGGCTGCAATCGTCGGTGAAGCGAAACCCGCGAACTGCAGAACCGGCCGAAGCGTGAGATGGTCAACCGGGCGCGGGTCGTCGGGGGCGATGTTTACGTCGAGTACGAACTGTTCGAAGAATCGCCATCGAGGCGAGCCCGCACAGAGAACCGCATCCTCCATCTTCGGTCTCTGCGTCGATTCTTGACCCACTCGCAATCTCGAACGTGAAGCCGTCTACGAGATTAATCAACGTCGCGTCGTCAAGCGCAGACCGAAGGGCGCCCGCTTCGAAGCGCCACGTGGTGTCGACGTCCTTGGTTTGCCCTTGCGTGTTCGTCGAGTCGCACCAAAAGCACCTGGGCACCCTTGAGGACCCAGCCACCAGCGTGGGATGAGGACACCATGCGAGCGAGAAGACGCTGCAGAGCAACCTCCTTGCGAAGGCGGTCGACCGGCGTCATTGTTCGCAGCGCCCGCTCGTTGAGGTGCTGCTCCAAAGCCATGCGAAACGCGGCAGCGGTCTTATAGGGCCCGATCACTTCGACCTCATCAGTTCTTTAGTCAGCTCTTGCACTTCACGTCGGCGAAGAAGACCGCGTTCCTCGGCTTCCCGAACAATTGATGCAACATCCTCGATAATGGAGACTGCGGCGATGTCTCGGATCGTCCGAACTGCAGAAGTGATCGGAACACCATCGCGGGTTTCGAAATCCGCCGTCGCGCAAGGGGCAACGTGAACGATCACCCCCGCTCGCTTCTTTCGAAGGCGCTGAGGCACGGTGATGTGAATCGAAGCTGGCATGGCATCGCCGAGGCCGTAAATCGCTAGGGCTGTCTCGTGGCTGGCAGCGGCTAGAGGGCCAGCCCGCAGGCACGCTTCGATCACGTCTTCGAAGGGCTGAGCGGGAAAGTCGCGGAACCGGTAGATGCCGTAGCGGGAGCGCCGGAGTACACCGCTCTCGGCGTAGCGCGCGAGCTGCTGGCGCGACACCCCTGCGTCGTTCGCCTCGGCGGTAATGATCCAGCCGGAACGGGGCACGGCGAGGGCGTAGAGGACTTCACGGCTGGATGGCACAAATGTCATCATAATGGCTACATGTGTGACAGGCCCGCAAATTCCAACGAGCCGATTGCCGGAACAACCGCGGCAATCCCTGAGCACTGTTTCGGTCGGGTGGGACGACCCCACAATCGGCTCGCAGGACTCGCACCAACTCGCACATCACACTAAGTTCACCGACATGATTGAACAACATCTCGATATCCAAACGCCCGATGGTTTGATGACGTCGTTTGTGGCGCATCCCGATGGCGGTGGCGCACGTCCCGTTGCCCTGTTCCTGATGGACGCGCCGGGCAAGCGCGAGGAACTCCATGACATGGTTCGTCGGTTGGCTAGCGCTGGCTACTTCACGATCGTTTCGAACCTTTACTACCGCGACGTCCCGCAGTACAACGTGTTCGAAACCGGCGATATGCCCCGCATGTTTGAGCTCATGAACAACGTGTCCAACGCGCAAGCCGTCGCCGACTGTCGCCATATGCTGACGTGGGCCGCCCAGTTCCCCGACTATGCCGATGTGTCCCGGGTAGGTGTTGTGGGTTACTGCATGAGTGGCCCGTTCGCGCTGATGGCCGCAGCTGGCATACCCGAAGTCAAAGCCGCTGCTTCATTCCACGGCGTTGCGCTCGCCAAAGATGCCGACGATTCACCACACCGCGCATTCGGCACCACCACCGCTGAGCTCTACGTCGGCGCGGCGGAAACCGATAGCTATGCACCACCAGAAGTTATAAACGCTTACGAAGCTGCGGCGAAGGCCGCGGGCGCGAATGCCGTTGTCGAGTGGTATCCCGGCTCCGAGCACGGTTTCGTTTTCCCCCAGCGCCCGATGTATGACAAGCCGTCGGCAGAACGCCACTGGTCACGCCTCCACGACCTGTTCCGCCGCAACCTGCTCTAGCCAAGCCGGCACAATCAGGTGCGCGTTTTGTTCCTGTCGGATTCGTTGGCTTCCGCCCACTCCGCCGCCGTTTCAAACGGATCATGAAATGCCAGAACTGAACCGCCAAGCGGGCGGCGGACAACGGCGACGGGTTCCACTACGTCAAGACGTTCGAGGCCACCGAGATCCTCGCCGCTCACCAAAACGCCAGTGGGTTTGATTTGCGTTTCGTTCACGATTCGGTCCACCGACGCTTCGTGACCATTCCAGGAGCTCATCCGGTTGTCCTTCCGTTGCCTTGCCGCGAACCGACGTAGGTCAATTGTAAAACTCGTTCTGGTGTCACTTTTTCTTTGCAGACTTAACCGATTTGGCCGACGACGTTTTCTTTACCGCTGTCTTCGTTTTCGATGCTGCGCTCGAGGCTTTCGCAATGGGTGTCGGTGAACCCGGAGCGATGGCCACCGTCGTCTGCGGGGCATGCCACCAAGAGGAGGAACCACCGTCATCACCGGCACGGCGAGGGGAAAGGGGCCACCGAAATACTCTCCAGCTTTGGCTTCTTGAGAAACGGTAATGGTGAGATCCCTGCGTTGATCTCCGCCGATGGCATTCACGATCAGCAGCGTGGCCTGAAGGGGCGTAGTACTAAACGTCTTGCGCCACGTGCTCACCGACGCAGTTTCCGAAGCCACACCGCCAACCTTCTGCCAACCAGCTTCAACCATTTGCGGCGCGAAGATTGATTCCAAAACCGTCGGGGTATCGGCCTTGTCGGTCGTGAGACCAGCCGACGAGGAGTACTGGCTCCCTCCCCCTCCCCCAGAATTGACCAACACGGCCTTATCGGGCAAAACCAGGCGGGGAAGCTGACTGTAAACCGGAGGAATAGACGGGACAGGAATCGTCGCCGGGGGCGAAGCCGACGTGCCGCAAGGAACCGGAAAACCCGCGGTAGTGGAGTTCGCCATCAACGAAACTCTTACCGGGCCACTGGCATCTTTGTAGGCATTGACCGACACATAGTATGTAGAGCTACAAAATTGCGCATAAGCCGGTTGCGGTGAGTTGGCCACCACAAACCCACCTTGGTTCGGGGCAAAATTCTGTTGCGATATCCATCCCCCAGCAGTCAAACTTTTCGTAAGCGCGCTTATTGCCTCAGATGCTGTACCCGTTGGCACGTCCACATAGTTGCTGCTGAATTCGGCCGTCGGTGCGCCAGCAACGCCGGTTGGGGATTCCCGAACAACTGCCCCAATTACCCTCCAGCCCGACGGAATTGAGAACGCAGGAGTTACGGTTTGGAGCGAACCGACAAGCAGCTTTGATTTTCCGCCAGAACCATCACCCGTGATACGCAGAACCAATTCACGAAGTAAGGCCGGGTCTTCAGGCGTAGCCGTTTGCGCCGCAACCGGTGTGGGACGAAGCGACCCACTTCCCATCACGCCCCCAAGAATCAGCGGCTGGTGAGCGCACCGGCGCGAAACCGCTTCCGCCGTTTCTGTACGTCGGTTACTTGAAGCTGATTACGAATCATGTTGGACCACCTTGCCTAGTTCCGCTGCATCAAACTTGGCGACCGAGCTTTCGCAGCGGTCACCGACCCGACGTGCCTAAGCAGGCGGAATCACCGCACGGTAGCTTCCACCCCACGCGCCATGCCGCCCAACCAAACATTCCGGCGAAACTAACGTAACGCCAATACGTGCTTTTGGCCAGCACTTTCCAACGTGAACATAGTTTGCTACGACCGAGTGGTCCACCATATTCCCGCCCACACTGCGCAGGCGATCCACAGCAAAACGATAAAGGCTGCTGCAACCTTGCTGATGGGACGATCCCTGATCTCGGTAGCTTTGGCGCGGAACTCGTTCATCAACTCCGGTTGCAGCAATTTCACGCAAAGAACAATGCCCAGCGGAATCAAAACTACGTCGTCGAGGTATCCAATCACGGGGAGGAAATCGGGTATCAAATCGATGGGTGACAACGCGTAACCAGCCACTGCAGCGGCGATGCATTTGACGTACCAAGGTGTTCTTGGATCCCTCGCCGCCAGCCACAGCGCAAGGACATCCCTCTTCAAGGCTTTCGCCCATGCCCTCATCTTTCCACGTGGCATTTGGCTTTCCCTTTGACTAATTTCTGGGCTGCGAGGCCGCAGATAGAACCAGTTCTCTCTGGTTCCACAGTAGATCTCGGGTTCCCGATCCGGCTTGCCGATCGGAAGAGAACCCACTGGTGGGACTCGAAGCGAAGCGGAGATGGGGCCCGCCAGTTACATCCTAGGGTTCCCGATCCGGCTTGCCGGTCGGAAGACAACCCACTGGTGGGACTCGAAGCGAAGCGGAGATGGGGCCCGCCAGTTACAACTTAGGGTTCGCGATTCACCGCGGGAAGATCCGGCACGATGCGACCCAACCGGCTTCGGTTCGCGGCAATCAGCGAATAGGCCGCCTTGAGTGGTTTGGCTACGAACCCAAATCGCTGACCCGCTTTACCAACCGTACGCATGGGTTGGGGAAGCAATGCCAACATACCAATCTCCGCGTCGCCACCGGTTTTGAGTAAGCCATCGATACCGACGAGATGCATGCCGCTCATCAATTCGGCATCACTGAGGTGCGTCAAATACGTGTTGCCGAGCGGATGCGTAAAGCCAAGAATCGCCAGGTTTTCTGCAGAGTCGAGGGCCTTGACCAAGGCCGCCATTGCACGTCAAAACCGTCAAAGGTCGTTGTAAAACAAAATCGGTTTCGCCGGCTTCGCAATCACTTCAACACCATTCGTCACGCCTTCAACCCTACCGCCACACCGCGACTACAAAAGGCCCGCTCTAAATCGAGGGGATAAAAGCCTTGGAAGAGTCATTCAACTCCCATCGATTTCGAGAACAAAGGACCGTCCAATCCCAATTACGCAAGTAGCGACTTCGGTGAACACCGAGGGTCCCACTGTTCAGCCAAACTCTTTAGCGTTTCCATTCCAGGACGAGGAACGATCCAAGACCGTTGGGTTCAGTGAGTGTTTGCGCTTCCGAAATCCAGCTCCGGGCCTTCAACGCCGCCAAGTCACCCGATGATCCGTGCGCATCCCAATACGATTGAGCTGATTCAACCAGCGTGTCAATTCCATGAGCCTTAAGAAATTCGCTCTGTGTACATATGAGTGCCATGGGCAGTTGATCAAACGGAACGTCGGCGGTGATATCCGTCGATCCCAACCACTGCAACGGATCGCCCGCAGAGGTTTGCCGACGATAGGTACGCAACCAACCTCGATCGGGCCGCGACGCAAGTTCCTCGGTAGATGCCGCGTAATCGATACACACCACCCGGCCCCCGTCGACCAGGCAAGCAACCGCCTCGCGCACCCACTGAGCCGCCTCCCGTGCCACCGGTATTTCGCTGCCGACGGGTACCGAACCCCCAAACGGATCCAAAAACTCAGTCATCTCATCCGTGGCAGGAATCAAGTACTCCACAAATTCGCCCTTCACCCCCACCCCCAGTTCCGCAACCGAATCAATAATCGCAACCTGCACTGACCCAACGGCAGCTACAGACAATCCGCTAGTAATTTCTTCGGATTGGGCACCCGAGCCAATAGCAGCCACGCCCACTGAATCAGCGCTATCGGTGATGGCAAGTCCAACGCGTACCTCAGCCCAACCGTCGGCAGTTCGAACAGCGATATCAAACGGAATGTTGTCGAGCAACTCATTGGCAAGCACTATGTGCACAGATGAAGTAGGAAGCGCGCTTAGCGAAGCCACCAGGGGCCCTTGACGAGGTGAAGGCACTCGATCATCGAACCCCTCAATCTCTTCGTCATCATCATGCGCAGATTCCGAAAACCCCGCCAACACTTCCCACGATTCCACCAGCGGCAATTTCCGGGCCCGAGCAATATCGCGCATGGCCGGCGACGAATCGATCATCAAATACCGCAAAGCGGGAGCACACTGAGGTTTCGCAGCGAGGATCGATACAGCCAACGTTCCCGGCCCAGCGCCGCACTCCGCCACGATGAACGGATCCGGCGATCCACAAGCGACCCACCACCCATCAAGCGCATTCGAGATCACCGCACCAAACAATGAACCCACCTCAGGACTGGTCACAAAATCCCGTCGACGCCCCGCCCCTCCGCCCGTCGTATAGAAACCCTCGGCCCCATACAGCGCCTCGCGCATAACCGTCGAAAACGGCAACGGCCCATCCCGATGCATCCGCCCAACAATCGATTTCACAGCCAACATCATCTCAGAGCGAATCGTGGTCCGCGTAAAGGTCTTCAACCTTCGCCTCTAAGAACTCCGTTGGCAAGTACGACAGAACCAACTAGAAAAACCCCTTGGACCAGCGGAAAAGTCCTCTCCAATCAGTGTCCATCAGTGCAAACTGAAGAGCTTTCCGGCGGTTACGGAGCGAGCAGGCAACCAGAGTAGTTAGAACGGCTCCCCCGGTTGGGCAACCGAGAATCTCGACAGCCCGATTACCGCGGGCCAAACATTGATCGACATGGCTCGAAGCCCTCGACTATCAGCGGCTCGTCTGAGCGTGTTGCTTCCCAGCGCTCACGAGTCAACTGGTAACGGATGTGCTCAACCGATTGCCCCCGCCGAACCGTACGGTAGGTGCCATTCGGCTCGTAACCTGTCGCCAAGGAAACCTTCTGTGACGACGGATTGTCCACGTGAGCGCCGCTCGTAATCACCTCTGCGCCAAGGTAGTCAAAGGCAAAGCGGACAACGGCAGCGCGCATATGTTTTCCAATTCCTTGGCCCTGGTATTCCATTCCAAGCCATGATCCAGTCATGGCACTGCGTAATGTCGGAAAATTGTCCGCGTGCAGGCTTTGGGATCCGACGGTCTTGCCATCGACAACCACCACGAAACACAAATTCCAAGCGAGCGATGAAAATTCACCACGACACTTCCAGTGGTACTGCAGTGCACTTCGCTCCATCTGCGGCGAAGGTAAATCTGTCCACGGGACAAGAAACGGCATGAACTCTGGCGGGTGCACGCCACGGGCAGCAACAGAGAGGAGTTCGGCCAGATCGGCATCCGTCGGGACCCGCAATTCAAGTTCCGGAGTTCGTACTCGTAGGTTGAACAGCGGCCAAAGTTCGTCGAGTTCCATTTTCTACTGTTGCATACGCAGCAGCTACCGGCCCCGCTATTTTTCAGGGCGATTGGGCATTACAGCTACGCGTGTAGCTCGGCTTCGGCTTGGATTTCGATGCCGCCGCGGGGGCGTTGGGTGAGGACGACCTTCACTCGGGCTGGTTGCGCGGTGTCCATGAACTCTTGGGCGATTTCCGCGGCGAGGGCTTCGGCGAACACTGCACGGTCACGGAACGACCAGAGGTACAACTTGAGCGACTTTGATTCCACGCAGAAGGCTCGTGGCTCGTATTCGATGCGCACATGGGCAATGTCGGGCTGACGGGTGACCGGGCACATCGATGACAGCTCGTCGGTAGTAATTCGCACCACGGTCACATTCGCAGGCGCCGGGAAACACTCGACGTGGGCAATGGGGTGCTGCACCGTTTGGCCCAGCACGGTTAGCCCAGTGGTGAGATCGAGTTCTTGGGATGCAATCGTGCTCATACCCACAAGTCTCCCAGACACTTCGCCATTCGATCAGAAGTTTCCGCTAGCCCATTCAACGTGAGTGCGCCACTAAGGGCACATTTTTAACTGGGCCAGTTAAAAACCGGGCCTAACTGGCGCGTTTGTCGATTTGTAAGGCGAATGACTTCCGCTAGCACCGAAGCCTCTCAGCATTCCTCACTTTGCCAAAGGTTGGGACCACGAAGGACAGCCGAGGCGGAGAAAACTGTTAGCGGGCAGCGAGGTCTACGAGGCGGGTAAAGAAGGTGGGGTTCACACCGATTACCACAACACCGATGGCGCAGATGGCCATGGCGGCACCGAGAGCGGTAGGGATCTTGATGGCCGTGCGGTCACCATCGGGAACCGGACGCATCCACATTTCCCGCATAACGCTGGCGTAGTAGAAGAAGCCAATAACTGAGGTGATGGCACCGATCAAAGCAAGCGTGAGACCCCAGCCATTGTCGGCTTCGATCAGTGACTTGAACACGAAGATCTTGGCCCAGGCACCAGCAAGCGGCGGGATACCGGCAAGAGAGAACATGAAGATGGACATCATCACGGCAGGCATTGGCGCATAGGAGAACAGTCCACCGTAGGAGGAGATCTCTCCGGAACGGGTTTTGCGAGCCACGATGATCACCATCACGAAGGCCCCAAGGTTCATAACGGCGTACACCATGAGGTACAGCACGATCGCCTGAAAGGAAGATTGACCGGTAGCAGAGTCGCTAGCACCCACGATGGCGAACGGAGCCAAAATGAATCCGGCTTGTGCCACCGAACTGTAAGCAAGCATACGAACGATGTTGGTTTGACGGAGCGCGATCAGGTTGCCCACGATCATGGTTGCCGCTGCCAAGATCCAAAAGATCGGACGGGAGATATCGGTGCGTGATCCAAAGCCGATAAACACCAACTGGATCAGCGCCACGAAACCCGCGGCTTTGGAAGCGACCGAAAGAAACGCGGTAATTGGCGTCGGTGCACCTTCGTACACGTCGGGCGCCCACTGATGGAACGGCACTGCAGAAACCTTGAAGGCGAATCCAGCGATGATCGTGAAAATCGAGACGACCAGAATCGGCGTGGCGCCGCCAGCGATCGAATCTCGAATGGCGTAAAGGTTGGTTTGACCAGTCACGCCGTACAGCAGTGACATGCCATAGAGCATCACGGCTGAAGCAACGACACCAAGCAGGTAGTACTTGAGCGCAGCTTCGTTTGACTTGTTATCCCGCTTGCGCCAGCCAGCGAGCATGTACGCAGGAATCGACATGGTTTCAAGCGCAATGAAAATAGAAATCAAATCACGCGAGGACGCCATAACCGTCATACCAAGCAGCGAGCAGATCAGCAGGAAGCTGTATTCACCTTCGTGATAATCGCCCTCTTGCAAATAGTTCGCCGACATCATCAACACGATGTAGCCACTGATAATGAACAGTGCCTTCATGGTTAAGGCGAAATTGTCAACAACGAATCCACCATCGAACATGGCGCGGTTCTTGCCATCCACAGCCAACGTCAAAATCGGAATCAACGAAAGAATGAGTCCGGCACCAGCAATCGTGGTTACCAAATGCTTGCGGGTTTCATCGACGATCAGGTCAACGATGAGCACCAGCGCCGCGACCGAAGCCAGCATGATGTCGGGTGCAAGTGCGTGGTAGTCAAGGGTGGGCGCGTTGAACCCATTGGCTCCCAGTACCGAACCGAAGACGGAACCAAGCACCGAACTAAAGGCCGAGGACAGGCCCGCTAGTAGAGACATCATCGTGACGTCAGCCTCCGAAGGCTTTGGTCAAAACCTGAACAGCAGGATCGGTGACACTGAACATCAAATTCGGGAACAAGCCAAAGACCACAATCCCAATCAAGAACGGAATCCAAGCAATCCACTCGCTGGGGAGCACGTCGTCAAAGTGGTGACCTTCCCACTCTTCCTTCTGCTTGCCAAACGCGGTGCGCTGGAACAACCAGAGAAGGTAACCAGCAGCGAACACCGTACCCACGGCGGCCACAACCATAAGTGTACGGAACAAGGGCTTGGAGAGACCGTCGGCTGGTTGGTAGGCACTCATGATGGCGGGGAACTCGCCCCAGAAACCAGCAAGGCCAGGAAGACCGAGCGAAGCCATCGAGGCGAATCCGAGAACCCAACCAAGCTTTGGCATGGATTGCAGCAAGCCACCGAGACGCTTGATCTCCAGAGTATGGAAACGTTCTTTGACTGAACCGGCACAGAAGAACAACATGCCGGTGATGAGACCGTGGGCGACCATGCCGAACAGCGCAGCGTTGATGCCATACGAGGTGAGCGTGGAGATACCCAGCATCACGTAACCCATGTGGGCGACCGACGAAAACGCAATGAGCCGCTTCATGTCCTTTTGCGCCAAGCAACCAAGCGCACCGTAAATGATGCCGATGGCGGCGAGAATGCCAATCACCGGCGCCCACGATTTTGCGGCTTCAGGAAGGATCGGAATGGCGATCTTGATAAACCCAAACGTACCGAGCTTCAACAGAACCGCCGCCAAAATTACCGAACCAACGGTTGGTGCCTCGGTGTGGGCATCGGGCAGCCAGGTATGGAACGGGAACATCGGGACCTTCACGGCAAAGCCCATGAAGATGCCGCCGAAGATCAGAATCTGGGTGCTCTTAGGAATATTGGCATTGGGCACATTGGCAATCAACTCGTTGATGTCAAACGTGCGGCCGGCCTTGAAGTACAGGGCCAGGAAGCCCAGCAACATGAAGGCTGAACCAAACATTGTGTAGAGGAAGAACTTGATCGATGCGTACTGACGATTCGGTCCGCCCCACACGCCGATAAGGAAGTACATCGGCAGAAGCGTGAGCTCGAAGAACACGAAGAACAGAATCAAATCTTGGCTGACGAACACGCCATTCATTCCGGTCTCAAGGATCAGCATGAGTGCCAAAACGGCTTTGGGGTTGTGTGGTTCTGGCCAGTGGTTCCACGAGTAAATAATGCAAAGCACGATTACTACTGTCGACAACGCCAACATTGGTAGGGCCATGCCGTTAAGGCCAATGTGGTAGCGGGAATTGAGGAGTTCAATCCACGTCTTGTTTTGGTCGTATTGCAGTTCACCCGCTCGGTCGTAATCGAAATTGAGCATGGTGAAGCCCATCAGCACCATAGTGGCCACTGCGAACAGGAGCCCCACGGCCTTTTGGCCTTCTTCGTCATCACGCTTCCAAAGCGATACAACAATCGCGCCCACGAAGGGCAGGAAGATGAGGAGGGTAAGCCCCCAGCTATTCAAGAAACTGTCCATGATTACTTCTGGTGTCTCCTAGTGCGTATTCGCACAAATAATTGCCACGTGATTTCGTGTGAAATCTGCATTGGCGCCGGGATGAAAATTGACAACACGTGGCAAGGAATTGACGGTGAAAATTGCGACGAGTGTTGGTGAGGTGGGTGTCATGTTCAAGACCTAGATGAAGAGGGCCAAGCCGAGGGCGATGATGCCGACGGATCCCATAACGATGGCGGCGTAGTTTTGGACCTTGCCGGTTTGAATGAGACGAAGCACGCCGCCGCTTTCACTGGCAATCGAGCCAGATCCATTCACCACACCATCAACGATTTTTTGGTCAACAACGTCATAGACAACCCGTCCGACCGCCGCTGCACCCTTGCCTGCAGTGTTGACAACGCCATCAAGCACGTGCTGGTTAATCCAATAGGCGGTAGCAGCAATTGGGCCCTTGATGGATCCCACAATGAGATCAGTCCACAGGTGATCGAGGTAGTACTTGTTCTTCAACAGATTGTGGATCCAGCGTGCCGGAGCGAACCGACGAACCAAGCCAAGGTCACCTTTGGCGACAAGGTAGTAAGCGAGCGAAGCAGCAATACCGGCAAGTGCTAAGCCCACTGAAGGAATCGCCACGCCCCACTTGAACGGGATGAGCATCTCGTTTTTGAGAATGGTTTCTTCGAAGGTGAGATCTTCAATGAAGTGCTCAAACAGATACTTAGGAATGACACCAAAGGGCCACTGGATGACCCCAACCATGAACGCCGGAATCGCCAACAACACCAGCGGACTAAGAATCCACCAGTTCGATTCGTGCGGCCCACCATGCGCTTCGTGGTCCTCGTGTTCAGTGTCGTGGTCTGCGTCAATCACGGCAACAGCATGAACGGGTGCGTGAGCAGCGGCACCATGCGTGTCGTGAGTATCGTGCGCGTTGTGGCCAACCGCAGCAACCGCGTGGGCATCGTGGTCGTCATGGGCCTCATGCCCCTCATGCGCCTCGTGGCCAACGTGCAAACGGTTCTCACCGAAGAAGGTGAGGTACATCACACGAGTCATGTAACAAGCCGTCAAGAACGCACCGATAGAACCTGCTGCAAACGCGAAACCGAACCCGTTGTACTTGGCATGGGCGAGGATTTCGTCTTTGGAAAAGAAGCCCGAGAACGGCGGCAAACCAGCAAGGGCAAAGTAGCCAACCGTGAAGGTACCGAACGTCCAGGGCATGAACTTGCGAAGGCCACCCATGCGGTCCATCTCAAAGGAGTGGTGCGATCCGGAGTGAGCAATCGAGCCGGCCCCTTGGAACAACAGTGCCTTGAAGAATGCGTGAGTGAAGAGGTGGAACAACGCGCCAGCCCATGCACCAACAGAGAGGCCCATGATCATGTAACCAAGCTGGGAAACCGTGGAGTACGCCAACACCTTTTTGATGTCGGTTTGCACGAACGCCAGCAGCGCCGCCATGACAAGGGTGATCGAGCCGACCCATGCACCAAGATTCATGCCACCAGCAGCGATCGAAAAGCCTTCAAAGAACACGCCGTACATACGTCCGACCAAATACACACCAGCGACAACCATGGTGGCTGCGTGGATCAGTGATGAGGCAGGGGTTGGTCCAGCCATGGCATCAGGCAACCACGTGTGCAGCGGGAACTGGGCGCTCTTACCAACGACACCGCAAAACAAGCAGATGGCAGCAAGAGTGAGGTTGCTTTGCGAGATGCCACCGTTGAGTGCGAGCTCATTGGTCTTGGCAATATCAAAGGTTTGACCAGAAGCAAAGAACAAAATGATGATGCCGATCAACAAGCCAATGTCACCGGTTCGGGTGGTGAAGAACGCCTTGAGCGCCGCATTGGTATTGGTTTCGTCTTCCCACCAATGGCCAATCAGTAAGAACGAACATAAGCCCATCATCTCCCAGCCAAACAGCAAGCCCAGCGTGGTGGCCGACTGAACCATCCACAGCATCGCGCCGGTAAACAACGCTAAAGATGCGTAGTAGTGGGTGAAGCGAATATCACCGCGCAGGTACTCCCGCGAAAAAACATGTACACAGAACGAAATGAAACAAACCACAAACAGCATGGCTAAGGCGAAACCGTCAACGTGGGTACCAAGGGTGATGTTTACGTTTCCGTCGGTAAACCAGGTAACGATGTTGCGAACCGGCGTACGAAGCTTCGCTGGGCCTTCTTCTTTTTCGGCTGCGGCAATCGCAAATCCACGGCCAGCCGATGCGCTGGACACAGAACTTGCTGAAGCATGCGTAGCAACTTCGCCCTCGACAGGAGCCTCTGTATGCGTTTCGCCTTCACCAGCGACAGCACCTTCTGCACCACCTTCTGCCGAATGGTCTTCACCTTCCGCACCAACCTCTGCAGAATGGCCTTCGCCCTCAGCTGCACCCTCGGCTGCGGCTTCGTGATGAACAACGGCCACCTTCTCGGTGTTCTGCCATTGAATGCCACCAACAACGCTTAATGCCAAACAGGCAGTGATAGCCAACTGACCAACCCACCAGCCACCCTGAGGCAGCTTCTTTCCAAAAAACAAAATGATGACAAACGCCGCCACCATCAAGCCGGGGAGAATCCACATGTTCGACAGCATGGAAATCAGCCCTTCATTTCAGCAATGTCGGAAATGTCGATGTTGCGACGATTCCGGTAGATCAACAGAACAATCGCCAGACCCACACCAACTTCGGCCGCCGCAACAGCAATCGCGAACAACGCAAACACGTGCCCAGCCACATTGTCATTCCGCAGCGAGAAGGCGATCAGGTTCATGTTCACGGAGTTGATCATCAACTCAATGCTCATGAGCACAAGCACAGCATTTTTACGAGCAAGCACCCCATAGGCCCCGCAACAAAACAGGAACGCCGAGAGGATGAGAAACTGGTTGAGCATCATCGCAGAACGACCTAATCCCTACGAGCAATCACAACGGCGCCAACAAGGGCAGCCAACAACAGAACAGACACCACTTCAAACGGAATCAAATACGTGGAGAAGATCGAATCGGCTACATCCGCGGTATTCCCACCCGATGAACCCGAAGCCACGGAGTTCCCCAAATCAAGTTCTTCTTTCCCAAAGGCGTCCCACAACATCGCCGACAAGCCACCGAACAGGAACAGGGCGACGATTGCCGAAATTCCGCGCTGGTTGTTATCGAGCTGCTGATCCTTACCAATCGGGGCACGGGTCAACATGATCCCGAACAGGATCAGCACCATGATGGCGCCGATGTACACGAGCACCTGGACTACCGCTACGAACTCGGCAGCCAGCAAGATGTACTGGGCTGCAATACCCGAAAGCACAATTACCAGATACAGCGCGGCGTGGACAATGTT
>JAYSVF010000349.1:0-6442 GCA_043718695.1 Acidimicrobiia bacterium
TGGGGCTCGAAAAACTCTTGGTAGCTTTCGGGCACGGAAAGGGAATCTGCGTTGCTGGGTCCTTACAACCCGACGTTGCGCCACTGTTTGCAATCGTGCTCGAAGTGGTCGAGGTGGAAGTGGAAGTGGTGGTGACACAGGGTCCAACGTCAAGCTGAGCCGACAATGTCGAGGTGTCCAGTCCGACAACAGATACTTGGCCCGTTCCAGCCAACGGTCCAACAGGAACATTCCGGTAAAGACCGCACGGCAAAGCATCGGCAATGTTCACCCGAATGAGACACGTTGAAGGGCCGGCGGCAATCGAACCACCAGCGAGCGACACGGTTGTACCTGTAGTCACCACACCTCCGCATTGACTCACAACAACCGCACCAACGGCCGACATTGGAGGGGGAAGAATGTCGGTAAATGACAGGCCGGTTTTTGCTGGGCTTCCTGCGGGATTCTCGATCACGAAATTCAGTGTTGTTCCCTGCAACGTAGTTACTGCTGCCGGGTTGAAGTATTTCGTGAGCTTGGGAAGGACCGAAGAAACAACCGTCGTAGACGTGCTGCTACTGGAACTCGAAGTACTGGAAGTACTCGAAGACGATGACGTTGTGGAGGAGCTTCCATTTCCGTTCCCGTTGTTTGCGTTCCCGCAGTTAACAACTTCAAGCGTTGCCGACATCGCGTTGTAATCATGCGAAGCGGTCGCTCGAACAACGTTTCCTTTATCGTTGAGGTACTTTCCGCAGGCGGCTTTCACTTCGAACGACACGGTGCAGGGCGTGGGAAGGTTCGCCGTTGGAGGAGTTAATCCCTCGTAGAACACCGTGCCTCCAGAGTTTTTGGTGCTGCCGACACCGTCTTTACAGGTTTTGCTGGTTACTCCTGTTGCGACAACCCCCGTTGGCAGATCGTCTTCGATACCCAGCGGCTGCGAAAACACCATTGGATCAGCATTGGTAGGAACATTGTTTGTAGAGACCGGCTGATTCCCAACCGTTGCCACCGGGGTAAAGGTAAACGTCATCGTGCTGAGGTCACCCTCGTTGATCACCGGCGGGTTGAAGGCTTTCGTGACCTTCACTTGACACAGATTGCGCGGCTTAACGGGCTTGAGTAGCCAAAGCTCTGTGTACACATTGTTCTCATCACCCTTCTTGGGAATGGTTGGGTTCGTTCCAAACTTGTTGACGAATTGCTGCTTGATCCAAATCTTCTTGTATTTGTTGAACCCGGGAGTGCTCGGCCAGGCGTTGCGAGTATGGGCAACAGTCGCTAGCTTCTCCTCTTTGAACGGCTTTGCTGCGAACTGGCTATCCATGGGGCGGCCAGCAGGCGTGTTCGTTGGCGCGAAGTAGGTGCTCTGTTGGGAGTTTGGCGTCCAGTAGGTAAGTTCACGTATCGTTCCGTCGCAATAGACGGTGGTGCGTTTGATGGTGTCGCGTGTCTTCTTCAATGACCCTTTCACCACGTTGAACCACACCTCAGAGTCCTGTTCGGCGAACGGAATCTCTCCTGGTTGCGCTAGTGAGGCGTATGCGGATGACTGTATTTTTGGCGTCAAAGCCTTAGACGGCAGGGCCATCCCTATTCCCGCAACCAACGCTACTGAGAGCGCAGTAAAAAATCGTTTCATCAGATCCCTTGTCCCGGCACTCCAGTTCCGTACTTGGGGACCAACCCCAACCGAGCGCCAACAAGGTCAGAACGTACTTGGGTAATCGACTAGAGAACCGGAACGAAATCCCAAAACTAGGAAAACTCCTTGGCCGATTTACCCAAACTTGCGCTACCGTTCGCCAAGAGCTTCCGCAACCTTGGGCGGGTTCATACGCAGTCGACAAAACCTTTCGCACGAAGCTCGCTGCGGACCGATTCAAGTTTGTCTTTCGCCTCCGCCGGGGTGAGGGTTTTGTCGGCGACCTCTCCTGGCAAGTTTTTGAAGGACTCAGCTGCTTGGGCAATCACGTCTTCAATAGGCTTTGGGCCATTGAGTTTTGCAACCGTGACACGCAGCTCTTCCCATCGAGCACCTAAATCGTCGAGACGTTTTTGCGCATCAGCTTGGAGTTCTTGGCCCTTTGGTGTGTCGGCAAGATCGCCAGCAACCCGCTTCGCCACCGCGAACTTCGCCTTGTCGCTTCGGCACTTTAGGTTGACCGCTTCTACAAAAGCCCGTTCCCCAATCGACTTGGCCGTCGCCCCGCATCCACTAGCCGCAAAGGGAAGAGCAAGCACGAGCATGACCGTCGGCGCCAAAACACGATTTTTCATGCCGCAATCTTGCCCGATCACCGGATCGCCGTCATGGCAACGTAGCGAGCCTTCCGGGCAGCGCTTCACCCCGAAGGGCATGTTCGAACTGGTTCAAAGACGAACCAACCCCAGGTTTATGTTCGCACAAGCTTAACGAAGCAAGCCGGGCAATCGGGAAAGCTCGGAACACCCTACGAGTACAATGGACGCCATGAAAGCGTTTACAAGTTTTACGGTTCGAACTCAGCTTCCAACCGTTCTCGCCCCGCTTCAGGCTTTGGCCAACAATCTTCGGTGGTCTTGGGATGATCGTGCCCGGAGGTTGTTTCGTTGGGTTGATTCCGAACTGTGGGAACAGGTTGGCCGAGATCCTGTCCGCCTCCTAGCTACCGTGAGCCCGGCACGCCTCTCGGAGCTGGCGAGTGACCCCTCGTTTATGGCCTATCTCGATGAGATGCATGATGACCTGATTCGTTACGTGGATTCCCCAGGGTGGCTGCAACTTCGTGGTGAAACTCCACTGAAATCCGTGGCGTATTTCTCCCCCGAATTTGGTATCTCCGAAGCCCTCCCCCAGTACTCCGGTGGACTTGGCGTGTTGGCCGGCGACCATCTCAAAGCCGCCAGCGGTTTGAACATTCCCCTCACCGGTATTGGCTTGTTTTACCGTCAGGGTTACTTCCGCCAAACGTTTAACCATGAGGGTTATCAGCAAGAGAGTTACCCAACTCTCGATCCCCACCTGATGGCACTGGAAATCGTGAAAACGGCTGAGGGTAACGAGCTCACCGTAACGGTGGAACTTGCTGGCGCGCCGATGCATGCCCGGGTGTGGAAAGCCAAAGTTGGGCGAATCAGCCTCTACCTTCTTGATGCCGACATCGACGCCAACGATGCCGAGACCCGAGCCGTTACCGACCGACTGTATGGGGGTGGCGAAGAGAAGCGCATCCGTCAGGAAATTCTGCTGGGCATTGGCGGAGTTCGAGTGCTCCAAGCATTGGGTATTCCAGCGCAGGTTTTCCATACCAACGAAGGCCATGCTGGGTTCTTGGGCCTGGAACGTATTCGCCAATACATGACGGTCGATGGGCTCAGCCTGGCAGAAGCGATGGAAGCTTCGCGTGCAGGATGCGTGTTCACCACCCATACCCCCGTTCCCGCCGGGATCGACCGATTCCCACGTGCGCTTATGGAAAAGTATTTTGGTAAGTGGGCAGCCGAAGTTGGCATCTCCTTTGATGAGTTCATGAACATCGGCCACGAGCCCGGCTCGACTAATGATGCGCCGTTCAACATGGCCGTGATGGGCCTACGCCTCGCCGGGCAGGCCAACGGGGTATCAAAGTTGCATGGCGCCGTGAGCCGTGAAATGTTCGCGAATCTGTGGCCTGGAGTTCCGGTCAATGAAGTACCAATCGGTGCAGTTACCAACGGCGTGCACGCTCGCACCTGGACTTCCAATGAAATGGGTGAGCTGTTCCAGCGTTACGTGCTTCCCGAGTGGCCCGATGCTGGTCCTGATCGCTGGGAACGCATCCACGATTGTCCCGATGATGTGCTGTGGCGGGTAAGAGAGGAAACTCGTTCGCGTTTGGTGAGCTTTGTTCGTCAATCATTGCGAACCGCCGCAGAGGGACGCGGGCTTACCGGTGCCGATTTGTCATGGACCGATCGCGCCCTAGATCCAAGCGTACTTACTATTGGCTTCAGCCGACGATTCGCTACCTACAAGCGCTCCACGTTGTTGCTCAGTGACCCGGAACGTTTGAAGGCGTTGCTCTTGCATCCTGATCGACCTATGCAGTTTGTCTTCGCTGGCAAGGCCCACCCCGCCGATGCATTGGGTAAAGAACTGATTCGCCAAATCATTCAGTTCTCCCTTGATCCAGCCATTCGTCATCGCATTGCCTTTGTAGAGAATTACGACATTGGTGTTGCTCGCATGCTGTATCAGGGCTCTGATGTTTGGCTCAACAACCCACGCCGCCCGATGGAAGCATGTGGCACATCAGGCGAAAAAGCCACGTTGAATGGTTCGTTGAATTTGAGCATCCTCGATGGTTGGTGGGACGAGATGTACCAGCCCGCCACTGCATTGAATCCCTCAAACGGCTGGGCCATCCCGAGTGCCACCATCGGCACCGATGAGGAAAAGGATCGAGCCGAAGCCAACGCCCTCTTCGAGTTGCTTGAACGCGAAGTCGCCCCGCTGTTTTATGACCGGCCCGATTCAGCAGCGTGGGCAGGCTCAGCACAAACGATTGTGCCAAAGCGTTGGGTGGTCCGCATGAAGCAATCACTTGCGACGCTTGGCCACGATGTTCAGGCTTCACGCATGGTCCGCGACTACACCACCAATCTGTACGAACCAGCGGCTCGCCGATCCGATGCCGTTGTCGGCCGCGGACTTGAAGCAGCGAAAGCTCTCGCCGCGTGGAAGTCTCACGTTGGTGCGGCTTGGGCTGGCGTCAAGATTGAATCGGTACAGGGCGAAGGTCCTGAAGTTGCCGACGTGGATTCCACAAGAATCATCCGTGCACGTATCACCTTGGGTGTGCTGAATGCGAGCGATGTACAAGTTCAGCTCTTGCATGGCTCGGTAGGTCTCAATGATGAACTTGAGCACCCCGCCGTCACCATCATGAGCCAGGACCCCGATGGCAGCTTTGCCGCTTCCCTGCAATCAAACAGGGCTGGTCGCTACGGCTACACCGTTCGAGTGATCCCGTCCCATGCATCACTTGGCAGCTGGGCCGAAGTGGGAACCTTCACCGTCGCCTAAATCTTCACAATCGGTCGAACGTGAGCGCAAACTGTTTTGAGATTCCCCCGGCGAAAGCTGGGGGATTTTCGCGTTCCGCCCTTTCACTCCCTTACGCGATCAGCGATGCGTAGCCAGTCCGAACCTCCGCCTCTACCCCAGTAGAAGGGACCAGATGTTCCGATGACGTTGATACATGGACCCGTAGCAACAGCACCAAGACCGAACGTGGTGGCTACCGGTGCACGAACAGGGGCCATTGTTGTCACCGGCCAAACTGGGAGTTTGAGCGGTGATATTCGTTCACGGATTCGTTCTACAACATCCGTGACCGCGCGGCTCGTGTCCGTCAACACGTGAAATCGATAGGTCGATGCCGCCCTGGTGGAAGAATTGGATCGTGGACCTCAACCACCTGAACCTCCGAGTCCGCAACGCCCCAGCCTGCCGCGCGTTCTACGAAACCCACTTTGGCTTCCGACTCGCTTTCGAAGCCGACGGTGGCTACTTCGTAACTAACGACGACGGGTTCCTTCTCGCGCTCATCCCCACCGAACAGCACCAGCCACTCCCAGACGGCTTCCACGTAGGCTTCGGTGTCCCTTCCGCCGACCACGTCCTCAGCCTTCACCGCCTCCTGTCCGCCGCCAAGGAAGCTATCCGCGGGATCGAGGACCACAGGCCGACTGAGGACTTCGTGACCTTTCGTTGTTGGGACCCCGACGGCACCGAAATCGAGGTCTTCTGGCAAGGACCATGAATCGCCCACTCTATGCCGATCACGAGCAATCACCAACCGTCGAAGATGAATCGGAATCGCCCGTGAAGGCCGACCCACCGAATGTCACCCAAACGGGACAGGAACAATTCACGATCGACCTCGGCACTTTTCGTTTCCGAATCAGCCATCTCAGCATCAGCCCTTCGACGCCCGTTCAACATCAGGGGCGTCGTGCGGCTCGTCGCAACTCCCGCGCAAACTTTGCTGACGATGTGTTTCGTTCACGGATGGCTACTGGACTTTACAACTCTGGCGAAAGCGCTCGCCCGGCGCTGATTGTTTGTGCTAGGTCTACCATAGAGAGATGCATCCGGTCGTGGCCATGTGTCTGGCATTGCTGTTCGTGGGAGTTGGGCTGGCCGTCAGGTGGGGGCGGCTCGATTTCGTGACCCCATCACCGGCCGTGCATGCAAGCTTCGCGGAGCAGGCCAAGCGTGCTCTGTGGTTCCTCGACATTGGCATGATCGGAGCCGTGGTTGGGGGCCTCCTGGCTGCGGGGGCAGGCGGTCGGCTGGCCATGCGACTGCTGGCCGCGACATCTGGCGACCGTCTCCAGGGTCAGATCACCGAAGCGGATGAGGTCGTCGGTGAGATCACGGTCGGAGGCACGATCGGCTTCATCGTCTTCGGTGGGCTCTTCGCCGGTCTCG
>JAYSVF010000350.1:0-2754 GCA_043718695.1 Acidimicrobiia bacterium
CATGGGCGCTAAGGGGATTGGCGAATCCGGCGCAATTGGATCAACCCCCGCGGTGCAGTCATCGGTTATCGATGCCCTTTCACATCTAGGTGTCCGCCATATCGACATTCCGATGACCGCCGAAAAGGTCTGGCGTTCACTTGCCGCTGTCTAGAACCAATGGCTCGGCCACCTCGCGCCTGGTTGTCCACGTCCATTGATTTCTAGTTACGAAGGCCGACAGGAAACTGTCGGCCTTCAGCTTTCCTCCGCCAATGCTAGGCGCACATAAGATGCCAAGAAAGGGCCGTTACCAAGCACCTAAAACCACTGCGGCGCGATGAACGTTCAGGAGCCTAGGGCTACCCAGTTCATAATGAAGTGGCAGACTCCCGCGGCACAAACAAAGGTGTGCCACACCTCGTGGTAGCCAAAATCAGCAGTGGGGTTCGGCCGTTGCACACGCAAAATAAGTGAACCAAGCATGTAGCAAGCACCACCAACGGCAAGGGCTACGCTGCCTAATTTTGGAAGGCCACCGAGAAGCTGGGGGAGCACAGCAACGGCCGCCCAGCCCATCGCAAAATATAGACCGCCACCAATGCGACGAAACCGTCGAAGCGACGTCATTTTGATGCCAATTCCACCGAGTGCGGCGAGCCAAATCACACTGAGTAACGGGACGCTCCAAACTCGCTTGAGAATCATCCACGAAACCGGTGTGTACGAACCAGCGATCAACACGTAAATCATGGCGTGATCGAGCCAGCGCATCCACGGTTTCAACCTCGGTGTTCCCAGCAATCGATTGTACAGGCCACTGGTGAAATACAAACCAGTAACGCTTAGGGCATACACCGCAGCGACGATTCGTTCAGCATTGGTGTTGGCCCCAAACGCAACCATCGTGATGCCCGCGGGAATCGAAAGGAAGAATGCAAACTGATGAAGCCGACCGCGATGTGCGGGTTTGCGTTGTTGAAGAGGATCGCCCGTGACCGGGAGCGGAGGGGGAACGAGGCGTTGAAAGACTTCGACGGGATACTGCGGAGCACGGGCTTTGAGATCGGTGGTGGTTTCGACGATCCGTTGCTTGGCGAGGGTTTTGAACTCGGTGGCGTTGAAGTTCATACACTTCCCCGACCATCAGGCGAACGTTGTCCACCTGCGGTAGTTCCCGCGTTTCGCTGTTCGGCGGGCTGTTTGGGAGCTTTGAAGATATCCCGCATGGCATCGTTTAGCCGCTCAGGTCGCCGCTGAACGAACACCCAACGACAATCGTGACAACGGACCCAACGCTCGATCTTGATGATCTCCAAGAAATCACCCTGGCATTGAGGACAATGGGTGCTCCCATCACGACCTGGCCTCGCCTGCTCCGTCAGTACGCCCCCAAACCCGGCGCCGAGACGAAACACCTTGACAACTACGCCGTTCCAGCGGTCCGACAGATGCTTCTTGGGCCGAGACATGAGCTCCAGACCTTACCAGGAGTGTTGTTTCAAAGCCCGCAAAGCCCCGCGAAGCCCGTCATTGCCCCCACAATGCCCGGCGGCAATGCCCCCACAATGCCCCCACAATGCCCCGAACTCTCTCAGGATGAAACACAGCCTGAGTGGAAGGGTGAACCCCCTTGACTGTCTGAGCGCAGTTTCAACTACCAGCTGATGGCGAGGGTATGGACGCGGAGGGTGTTGGTGGAGCCCGCAGTTCCCGGAGGAGTACCAGCAACAATCACCACAACCTCGCCGACCTTGGCACGGTCAAGGCGAAGTAGTTCATCGTTGACTTGGCGAACCATATCGTCGGTTGAATCCACTCGAGGGACCACGAAGGTTTCAACACCCCAGCTCAACGCCAGCTGACTCCGGGTAACGGGCTGACTGGTAAATGCCAAGAGCGGCAGGCGTGGACGTTCCCGAGCTAGTAAGCGCGCAGAGGATCCTGTTTCGGTGAAAGCCACCAAGGCCGCTGCATGCAGCGTGTCGGCAACATCATCGGCGACACGAGCCAATGCCGCTTGCACATTGTTGATCGAACTTGGCGCGTTTTCGGGCCCGCCCTGAATCAAAGGACGTGATGCCGCGGCGATGCGGTCCATTGTTTGCACGGCGGCAACGGGGTACTTCCCAACGCCGGTTTCCGCCGACAACATAATGGCATCGGCCCCATCGATCACGGCATTGGCAATATCGGAAGCTTCTGCGCGGGTAGGCCGAGGGTTGTTGATCATGGATTCCAACATTTGCGTGGCAACAATCACCGGTTTCCCTGCGGCACGAGCCATTCGTATTACCCGTTTTTGTACTTCGGGGACCTCTTCAAGCGGCATTTCCACGCCAAGATCCCCTCGGGCCACCATTAACGCGTCAAAGGCCGCAATGATATTTTCAAGGTCTGCTACCGCTTCGGGTTTTTCGATTTTGGCAATAACCGGGAGCCGGGAACCAACCGCGTCCATGACCACGTGCACGGCTTTGATGTCTTCGGCGGATCGTACAAAAGACAACGCCACGAAATCGACCCGCAACGTGAGGGCGAATCGTAAATCTTCGGCATCTTTGACCGTGAGCGCGGGTTCGGAAACCGTAACCCCGGGAAGGTTGATGCCTTTACGATCCGATACCTTGCCGCCTTCAATCACTCGACAAACCACACTCACCCCATCAGTTGAGAGTGCTTCTAGTCGAAGGAGGCCATCATCGATCAATATCGGGTCGCCAGCTTGTACATCGGTTGCGAACGAGCGGTAGGAGGTAAAAGCCCCTTCGATAT
>JAYSVF010000036.1:0-13360 GCA_043718695.1 Acidimicrobiia bacterium
TTACCGAGCCAATTTTTAACAGCCGAATCACCCAACAAGACCTCTACGATCTCTTCGCTCGACTCCGAATTGCCGCTGCGTAACAAAAGGCGCGCAGCCCGAGGCCGTACTTTTGCCACACCGGACGCGAGCGTTCGCCGATTAGCTGCGACAAAAAACGGAATGATGGTTCAGTTTTGAGCGCCAAATGCCGACGAAAGACTGTGGGCCTTTCCGGATTGATACGTCGAGTGAATGAAACGAGGAGCAACACTCGACATTCTGCGCGAATTCGGCTTCCGCTTAGTTCACTGTTGCACGCTGGACGGCCCCAGACGCGGTTGTCGCTTGTTCGAAGGCTGAGTATTCGAAGACTGGGTATACGAACTGAGGGTGCGCTGCCAGTCCTCGCTACAAACTTCAACATCCAGCCAAGCACCACCATCCAACCAAGCACCAGCGATTCACCTCGAAGTATTCGCCCTACCGCCAAAAAATGGGCCGACCACCAGATCCTGCTGGTCGTCGCCCTGCTTATTGTCGTCGTGTTCCATGGTGGCTTACTTCTCCAAGGTAGCTATCAGCGCACCTATGACGCATGGGTGCATACCTTTTTCGCCGACCATTACCGACGATGGTGGTGGTCGAGTTGGGACCCCCGCTGGTACACCGGGTTCAGCACCGTTTCCTATCCACCGGGTACCCATCAATCGATCGCGTTACTCTCACACGTGATCGGGCTTCGCGCTGGCTTTGTCGTGGTGCAGTTCCTCGCGCTCGCGAACCTCACCATTGGGGTGTACCGGTGGTCACGCCTTTGGGTTTCAGACCGCGCAGCAGGCTGGGCGGCCATCTTGGTTGCACTGTCACCAGCAATCGCCGAAACCGTCCACGTTTTTGGTCAATTGCCCACAACGTTTTCGCTCGGCTTTCTTTTGCAGTCTCTGCCTTTCGCCTACCGTTGGGTGCGCGACGGCGGCTTCCGCTCGTTATTGGCCGGCATCGCGTGTACAGCGGCATGTACCGCTGGGCATCACGTCACCACGCTATTTGGTTCGGTGTTCTTCGTTGGTCCGGTGTTGGTTTTTGCCGTGGTCGAACGTTTACGTATCCCGTTGCCCGACGAACCGCCCAGTCGGCGGGTACGGGTCACACGCAGCACTATTTCTTCACTAGGCGCCCGTCGACTTCGTCGAATACTGGGACCCAGTATGCGCGCTGGCCTTTACGGTGGGCTACTCGCTATCGCGCTGATTATCGTGGTGCTCCCGTATTGGTTATGGTCCGCTAGTGATCCAATCACCCAAATCTCAATCCCCCACGCCAGCCGCGACAGTTTCCTTGTTAACACCAACGCCGGACTGGTGTTTTTTCTCGTTCCGTGGGGGCTTGGGCTCCTAGCTTTGCCCTACGCAATCGTGCGGGGGTTAAAATCGAAAGCCTGGCCGTTGGCCCTTTCACTTAGTGGCTTAGCGTTTCTCGGCACCGGCGGAACCACTCCCTACCCCAAGCTGCTGCTCGGAGCCGCTTACGATATTTTGACGCTTGACCGCTTCACCTTCTGGGCCACCATCGCCATTTTGCCGCTGCTGGGGCGAATGGTGGAGTCACTCATTGATGGCCACCTCGAGGCAACGATACGACTCATTTTTGGTCGGCGATTTTCCATTCTATTTCGAGCGGCACTCGCACTGGTGTTTGTCGTGTTTACCCTTTTTGCGGCGAATTTGACGCACTATCGAAAGTTCCAACCCGCAGCGCTCGACCCCAGTCCGGTTCGGTCGTTTATGGAGAAGGACGAGCACTGGCGATGGCGGTACTTACTCCTCGGTTTCGGCGACCAAATGGCGTGGGTAAGTGCACAGATGACCGCACAAACCGTTGATGGCAATTACCACTCGGCACGGCGCCTACCGGAACTTACCTCTCGACCGGTCGAACGCCTAGAAGGAGCGAAATACTCGGGCGTGCCTGGCATCGGTAGTTTGCAACAATTTCTCTCGGTTCCAAGCCGTTACAGTCTCAAGTTCGTTTTCTCAAACGACCAGTTTTACGATCCACTCCTCCACTTCACTGGATGGCACCAAATCGGTACCCTCCAAAATGGCGTTGCCGTATGGGAAAAATCCGACGTGACCCCACTGAGCGGTGATGATCCCAACCGCCAGATTCCGCTGTGGCAAAGGCAAATGTGGGGCGTACTGCCAATGTCGGCCATTTTTTTTGCCGTCATTACGTTGCTATGGACTTGGGTCGGACAGCCGGTTCCGCGAGTATTGCGACGGATCGCCGGGCTCTGTCGCCGGGCTCTGTGGTGGACACCACTGGGAACGTTCGCAATTTGGGTTGACCGTCTCCTCTCAGAGAAAGCCTCCCAGATCGAACAGCTCGCGCCACTCGAGGCGAGAAGGATACCGAAACCACCGCGTCTCGATCAAGTGCTCAAGCGTTCGGTCCCGCGATTTGTCCAGGTAACCGCCACGCTTACGGTATTCGCCGTTGCGGCGTTGGTCATTGCTCCAACGTTCAAAAAGCAGGTCGTCCCGCCCGGGCCAGCCGCCTTGGTCGCCGACTACTACGACCACCTCGACTTTCGACGGTTTCCGCAAGCCTATGAGCTACTCGACCCTCAAACCAGACCCACGTATGAGGAATTCAGTATTGACCTCTCGATCGACGGAGGTTTGGTTGCGTCGTTTTCTAAAATGCGCAGTATCACCACGAAGGAAGTTGACCGAGCCGGCGAGCAAGCGACCGTGCGGGCTGAAATCAACTATGAAACGTCGCTGAAAAAGTTGCCGAGAACCAACTTTGTGACGGCTGTCCGTCGCTCCGGCGCTTGGAAAATCCGTATTGGTCGCCCTGGCCTTCGTCAGCCCATCGACCAGTTCGCAGCACGTCCAGCGCTCGACTATTCGCTCAACCTCCAGGCCGCATTACGAACTTTCGAAGCTGGTCCAACTGCTCGGCCTGACGTGCTCGACCGACCGCGCCTTTGGATTGGCGACACAAGAACGCTCCGGCGAGGCGAGCAATGGATGGTGATTGGTCGAGTGATCAATATTGACGTTGATCCCGCCGACGTCACGATTACCGCTCAACTTCGAGACGAAGATTCCAAGCTTCTCGCCACCTACGACGCGGCCCAAACTACTTTGCATAAAATCTTGCCCGGCGAGTCCACACCGTTTCGGATTGATTTTGAGAGTACTGCCGGAACCACCGCTGCCAACGCCGAATTCCTTGGAAAGAAAGCCACGAAAGAAAACACCAAACCAGTGATGGCAATTCCGATTCGCCAAACTGGACCGATCGAGTTTGACCCCAGTGTGATTACTCCGCTCCAACTTCCCGATGGAGTGAATCCAACAACGACTGACGTATATGCACGAGCGGTTGTTCTTGGAAGGGAATCGCGTCGCGGTTTGCAACTCACCAACCTTGGAATCGAAACCGACCGCGGAGGCGCGAGTTCTATCGTAGGTACGCTTCGCAACGACAGTACGGTGGAGGCTTCGGTGCCCATGTTGTTGTTCAGCTACTTCGACCAAAAAGGGGAACTGTCCTGGGTAACGTCGGAATATCTCGCTCAAAGCATCCGCCCCCAATGGTCTGTTCCGTTTCGTATTCCGGTTGAGTCGATGAAGGATATCGAGCGCGTTGACATCCCCACTGTTGGTCACGCTGACACCGCTGGGACAACACCAGGCCTCATCAAAGGACCACCGCCCATGTTGATGCTTCCCGTTGGGAGTGACTTCTCAGCCGTAAGCATTCAAGCAACTGCCTATGCCCGAGAAGGCGGTGGCCTCTGATGAAGAAACTCGGCGCACACCGAGGTATGCGAGCCAACAGCCCGTTCAAGCCCGGCGCACGCGAGGGGCAACGAAAGGTTTTAGCCGGCGTGGGTGTCACCCTTGTTGTCACCGTTGGCCTTCTTGCAGATTCATCGGGCCCTCGCGCTCCCGACCAAACAACCACACACTTCAGTCCCGTCGTCAAAGATCAACGCGCGCTTACTAT
Organism: Acidimicrobiia bacterium; assembly: GCA_043718695.1. Classification (GTDB taxonomy): domain Bacteria; phylum Actinomycetota; class Acidimicrobiia; order Acidimicrobiales; family JANYDT01; genus JANMZO01. The sequence continues at coordinate 4,003 of JAYSVF010000036.1, forward strand.
TGATCACCCCTTGAGCATCCAGGCCGGAACCCCAACCAACGTCGTCGTTCGCCAAACGGGGCCTGCGAGACAGGTTTCGCTCGTTTTGCTTGGTTCCGCCGGTTCTGTCACCGCACAGGCAATACCTGTCAACGGCAGGGCTGAATTTGCGCTCAACTCCGATGCCACCCGCCTGGCCGGAACCGTGAATCTATTTGCTCGCGCTGGCGATCGGGTTAGCTCAGCGGCCATGGTTATCAAGCCTGGCCCGATGAGCAACATTGTCGACCCGATTGTCGGACCGCGGTCCATTATTACCGACGGCAAAGATCTCACCATGGCCGTGGCATTTCCTATGGACGTACTTGGAAACGTCGGCGAAAACGGTACACCGGTGGACTTCACATTCGACCACCCAGACGGAACGACAACTCGTGAAACTTCCAGCGTGGAAGGTCTTGTTGCCTGGCGGGAATTCAACGCCCATCTTCAAGCCGGAAACGCTCAGGCCAGCGCTCGCTCGTCGGGCCAGTTCGGACGTTCTTACACCCTCCGCGAAACCCCTTCGACACCCGCGGCCTTTACCCTTAACGGGCCCAAACTCCTTCCGGTCGCGGATGGCTTTACCCTCGTGCAGGTTGCCACTTCGCCCTTACGAGATGTTAATGACAATCTCTTCGACGATGGCACAGCAGTGATCTTCACCTGGGACGGACCAGGTGGTCGTTCTCGACAAACGTCTAAAACGCTCGCCGGTGTTGCTGAACTTGTGTTCGAAGCTCCCACATCGCCTTCCACAGTTCGCTTCACGGCATGGGCTCTTGGAACCACTTCTTTTCCCCTCGATCTCGAATTCAAACCCGCTACTGTAAACATTGCCGTTCGTCTCGAGCGCGGCGATCGAGCTGTAACCGCGCGGATTGGCCCCGTAATCGGCGGCCACGACGCATACGTAAAAGACGGCACGCTCGCCGATGTCACTTTTACTGGTTCCGAGGGAGGCAGAGTCGTTCGCTCCGTTGAACTGGTTGCTGCTTCAGCAATAGTACGTGAGCCTACGACTGGGTTACGAGGCACCATTGATGTGCGGGTGAGCATTCTTGGGTATGACCGAGTCGTACGACTTCTGCCCAACGAGTCGGTGGTCGACACCGGTGGTGTTGGGAGAAATGACAAGGTCGTAGAAGCAGCAAGAACTGACATCCTTCGTGAAACCGTGACCGACACGACTGTACCCACCATCCCCGTTGCCGGCAGCGTTGACGCTCGGACCACCGGATGATCAAGCAACGGTTCAAACAGCTGCTGTTCCCGTTTCTCGCTCTCATAGGCGTGATTGGCGTGATTGGCCTGTTGCTTATCGCTTCGAAGGTCACCACCACTGCTTCCAGCGGTGCACTCGTTGAAGAAGCATTTCACGAGGATGCCAAGATTGCCCCCGATGCCGACCGACTCACCACTTGGCTGCCTGATCAATGGAAAGGCACCCGCAGCCTGGATTTAGCGACCCGACGCACCATCGAAGCTTCCTACATTCGAGCCTGGACAGCGATTGGACGATACGCAATGTATGGCGATCGAGACCCGGTTGATGCCTGGTTGACCGGACCCGCAAAAGCGGCAGTTCTCGCCGTGCCACGATCCGAGGCATCGCCAGTATGGTCTCTCGGCCATCGTCTAGAGCTTCGCTTCTTTTCTAATGACGGAAGCATCGCCGGGCTTCGCGACCACAGGTCGCGTTTCGTCCGCGTGGTTGGCTCGCCAAGTGGTGACATGGTGATAGAAACCGAAGAACAGTTCGATATTGTTGTCACACTTGAGAATAGCTATTGGCGCATACGCCATCTTCGCCGACTTGGCGGTGAAACCTCTCGAGCGACTATCGACCTCGGAAACCAAGTTGTCATCAGACCGAAACCCACTAAGGCATCGCAATCACCTATGCCCCTTCGTGGAATCAACTACGAACCTCGGGACACCCCTTTCGACAAACAATGGACCAACTTCGACGAACGCGTCGTAGCTAACGACTTGGATACGATCGCAAAACTCGGACTAAACAGCATCCGCATTTTCGTTCCTTTCTACGATTTTGGAGGAGAAAGGCCAAAGGAACAGCGAATCAGCGAAGTAGAACGTCTGCTTGATTTAGCAGCCAAACGAAGACTGCAGGTGATAATCACTCTCTTCGACGGCCGGGTCGATCATCGGCCAGTGCGGTGGCCAGGCGACGAACTCCACCTGCAAACGGTGATCGCAAGACTAAAAGATCATCCAGCACTGGCCATGTGGGACATCAAAAACGAACCCGATCGAGATGATGGAATCTATGCCAGCAAACTTGAAGTTCGCGCTTGGCTTGCGCATATGACCTCGACCGTGCGGAGCCTCGACCCAAAAACACCAATCACTATTGGATGGGCAACAGCGGAAAATGCTGCCGACCCCGGAATGTCGGAACTTGTCGACGTGGTGACCTTCCACTGGTACCTACCAATCGATGCCCTTCGACCGGCTATCGAAAAGCTGCGCGCCAACGCTGCCGGACGACCAATGATGATTGGCGAGTATGGGCTACCTACTTGGAACTCGGTGTTTCCTGGCGGTCATACTGAGCTCGAACAAGCCGCCTACTATGCGGATCTTCTCACGATCGCCGCGAATGAAAATATTCAATCCACCATGGCGTGGACCCTGCACGATCTCAAATTCGCACCATCTGAATCAACGTTTCCATGGCAAGTCGGACCACAAACCAACCTTGGAATTTTGCGGCTCGACGGAAGTCAAAAACCTGCGGCTGCGTTGCTAAGACCGGGTGCCGACCTCGATAGCGTCCCCCGTATCGGCCTACTCAATCGCTTTGACAAAGTCTTTTGGAAACTTGTTCTGTTCGTGATCATCTTGCTGGCATTACTCTTCGCGCTCTTCGGGCGGCTCATTCTCCGTCGCGTTCGCAACCGACGTCGGAACGCTTTGCGCTTCACAAATCCAAAGGGGGATCCCAGCAAAGCTTGGTCCAAATCAAACCGGCAGACTAAAGGGTCTCGGTAGAGAGAAAACGGACCGCACGCTCCCACGGGAGCCAGCGGATACCACCAGTAATGCACCGGCACGTTCAGATACTTGTTGAGCGACCGCCAAACCTATCCCCCTACGACCAGCACTGGCCCAAACTAATGGGGTCGGTTGGACATCAAATGAAGTTTGATGTTCGAGCGGAGGACCGTTGTCTTCAAAGCGCACACTGACAAAGTCGTCGGTTACGATCATTTCGAGTTCAAGGCGGCCAGGTCCAGCGAACTGCACGCATGCGTCAACAATGGCATCGACCGCCACGATGAGTTGCGTCCAGTCAAGCGCCACTTGCCCATCAGGGGAGTCAAGCGTCGCCACTAATAACTGTGCATGACGAGCAGCGGGTATCTGCCAACGTCCCACAAGCTCATCAACGACATCTGATGGAAAACGCGTTTCCAACAAACCCCGATCATGCTCGTCTGGGATGGCGGACAATGCCAGTAGGGCCTGAAGTACGCCATCAAGTTGCACAACACTGGAGCGGGCCTGAGCGATCCTGTCTCGCTCTTGCGGGGCAAGACCGTCGGCACAGAGCAACTCTAAATGACCAGAAATTGCATGCAACGGGGTAGCCAGTTCGTGGCCCAATTCCCTTAACAGAGCCAGCTTGCTTCGCCCTGCCTTTTCGAGCGCCACCAACGAACGGTCCAGCGCAGCAGTCCTTTCTGAAACCTTTTGCTCAAGCGTTTGATTCGACAACCAAAGCTCTCGCATGCCACGCTCCGCAATCGATTCCGCTTGGCGCCGCGCCCGCCGCTCACGTTCTAAACGTGAAGCCCACGTACTTTCAGTATCGTCTGACATCTTGGGCGACTATTCGACAACAAAGAGTAGGCAAGTCAGGTCGCCTCGTTCGATACACGAAAGGTGTTCAACGACGACGGGCGTAGAGAACCATTCCCCGGTCCCACGAACAAGTCCTTCGGCCAGACGGCACAACCGACGTTTTGAGAAATATTCAAGATGGACTCCCCCCTCAACAGGGGTGATGATGAACTCCGGAGCATCGGCGCGCGGATAAATCTTTCGTACCTCGGGATGGATAATGTCGCCTAGGTGGACCAACACGTCTTTCCATGTTCCAAGGCCATTCATCACGTAGCTGTGGCGAGTTGCGAGAACGGGGAACGCAAGCGTGCCGCCAACGACGAGCACATCGTTGACAGGGAGCCCCAACTCATCCGCCAGTGCTTGGACCACAGAGAAAAGCTCGGAGTCTGGATAGTCGCCGAGTGAAGTGTATGCACCGTCGACTCCGCTGCGACGTAACACCGCATCCCATGTATCTTCGCCAAACCGTTCAACAACAACCTCTTCGAGAACGGTGAACAGAACACCCTTCATGTCAAAACACTTTCCTTCCATAGCAACAATTCCGTCGCTGAGATTTCGACCAAGTGACGGAATTCGTCAACGTCGACCCTTTTGCCTGACTCCACGACTTCACACAACTCCGCCAGGTGAGACGCTCCTAACAAACGTGCGCTCGATTTCAGAGTATGCGCGGCCCGTCGAGAAAGTTGAGCTTCGACCGTGGACTCGCGGCTTGCAGGCGAAAGTGCGTCGGTGATTGGCTTCGCGTCGTTGGAAAGTTCGGTGAGAAACATCGAGATCAAGTCATGCACAACCTCTCGACCACCAAAATCGACCACCAGGCTCTCAAGCACTGCAACATCCACAACGGTGAAGATAACGACTTTTTCCGACATCGCCAGTTCGCGCTCCGATCGCTGACCCTTCACGTCGACGCGACTTTGCGTGTGGATAGCCGATTGAGGTTCCTCAAGGTCCACCAACGTCGTTGATCCCATCGGTAAACGACGAGGTCGCAGCGTCAGAGCATCATTTATGGCTCGCCTAATTTCATCGAGCGTTGCCGGTTTGGCAATGAAGCCATCCATTCCCACATCGATAAAAGCCTTACGTTGAGCGGACGACGCACTTGCCGTGAGGCCAACCACAGGGAGCGAAGCAACGTGGGGGGCTAAGTTCCTAATCTGACGTGTTGTTTCGACACCGTCGATACCCGGAAGTTGGAAGTCCATAAGAATTACGTCGAATTGCGGAGCATCGTTTGCCTTGAGCGCTTCGATGGCCTCCTCGCCGCTTCCAACGATTACTGCTGACATTCCCAAACGTTGTAACTGACTTAGCGCCAACTGTTGATTTACTGGGTTGTCTTCGACCACCAAAACCACAGTTCCCAGAGTACTAACGCTTTCGGCACTGATGCCCGGCGCTTCAGTGGCTTCCAGTTCAACGTCAACCCGAAATGTCGAACCGCTACCGAGCGTGCTGAGGATTTGCAGAGTGCCATGCATTGCCGCGACGAAACGTTGCACAATTGTTAGTCCAAGCCCAGCCCCACGCCACACACCGGCTGTTGACCCAGTGGTAAACGGATCCAGTACTCTCTGTAATTCGTCAGGCGGAATACCAACTCCGGTATCGGTAACGGTAAACACCAAGCTGCTTGCGTCACCGCGTTTCACTTCAAGAGTGACGGACCCTTGCGACGTAAACTTCACCGCATTGCCCACGAGGTTCCGCAAAATCTGGCGCAAGCGAACTGGATCAGCCAATACCCAATTTGGGACGTTGGGATTTACCTTTGCTTCCACCAAAATCGCCCGGTCTTTAGCCATAGCTCGTCCGTATTCAGCAACCTCGCTCACAACGGAAATAAGTTCCGTTGGAGCCAATGTCAATACCACTGACCCCGAATCCACGCGGGCCGTATCAAGCAAGTCCTGGGTGATCCCGGCCAAGCCGTTGATTTGGCGGGCTAAGGTCGCTGCCATCTCGGTGGCGGCGGGATTCAGTTGTTCCGAAGCCAGTAACTCTGCCAGACCCTGAAGAGCGTGAAGCGGGTTGCGAAGCTCGTGGCTTACGGTTGCCAAAAGGTTGGTTTGGGCCTCGGCTAGGGACTCGGCTGAGGAACTGCGTTCCGCCAATGCCGCCATCAAACGGCGTTCCTCTGTCACGTTAACCGTAGTCAACACGATGCCACCGACATCTGGATCGTCAAGAAGGTTGACGGCATAGACCTGAACGGTGTTGATCGATCCGTCTCCCGCACGAACGCCAACTTCGATTTCCATGGTGGTTCCCGGGGCTGCGAACAGGGCCGCACTAAAATTACCGACTCGATCAAAGTCTTCAGGTACCAACACGTCAAAAATCGTTCGGGTTTCCCAGAAATCCACCGGGTACCCAAGAACAGATCGGTATCGACCGGTGGTTTCCAACACCATTCCACTTCGATCAATGATCGTGACCGTTGACTGCGACATTTCCAACACTCGTCGCAGCCGGGCATCTCCAACAAGAGGGCGATGCTGGATGGGTGTCAAAATCCCAACCAACGCAAAACACCCGCCATCGGGGTCTCGGAGAGGTGAAACTTGAAGTTGACAATGAACGGTCGACCCGTCGGCTCGGACGAACTCCTTTTCGGTTACGAACGTCTCAAGCGCGCCACTGATTAACTGCGAAAGATACGCCGACGTCCATTCTCGATCTTCAGCGCGGGTGATCTGCCCGACGTCGAGCGAAGGCACCGATTCGACCGGATAACCCAAGAGGGATGCATATGCAGCATTGCCTGTGATCTGCCGCCCGTAAACGTCAACAACCGACATGGCTACTGACGTTTGCTCAAAAATCGCCCGCCAGTCAAAGCGATCCACGTTGTTCATGCCCCAAGAGTATGGCTGCTCACCACGCCGCCCAAGGTGATCCCTGTCGTCTGCGGGCCCGGGCTTGATGTTGTCTCGACCAAGCAAACGGTGCTCGAAAAAGTTTGCCCGCGCTTGACGTCGGGGGCATGGATCTGGATCTTGATTCCAGCTCAAAGCCAGGAAATTCCAACCCAACGAACACTCGGGTCGTCGCAAAATACGCCGTGAACTTCCTAGTTCGCGGCAGCAAACGCCGACGCAGAGGAGTTCATTGGCTCAAAGTAGAAACCAACGCCACGCACATTGACGATTGCCTTGTCCAAACCACTTCCCGCGATTTTTCGACGTATGTGGGCGAGGTGGGTATCCAGAACATTGTCCGCCCCGAACCAATTTGAACCCCAAACCTTGGCGACGAGCTCAGCACGAAAAATTACTGAGCCTGCAGATCTAACTAAGAGCGTAAGAATGTCAAACTCGATTCGCGTAAGTGTTACCGAGGTGCCATCCACGAAGACCGTTCTTCGTCCGAGGTCCATCGTCAATCCAGCAATTTCACTATGTTTCACGGTGTCCACTTCTCGAGATTCCGCCGAGAGTTTGAGGAATTGCCAAACACATTGAGCGATAACGCCGGGCGCAGCCTCCGAACTATTCACCGTTGTCACGCCGAGTGAACGGGCGAGATCAGCTTCTGACTCCGACATAGTTGAGGAAATGAGGTGCAGCGGCACGGGACTGGCTTGGTGAAGCATGAGGCAAGTACGGATTGAAGAAATGTTGTCGCCGTCGCCAGCAACAATCAGGGAAATAGGTTTCGTGACTCCAACCTCTCGAACCATTTCCGTTAGATCATGCATCCAAAGAATGGGAATCGGGCAGAGGCCCGACAAATCGATATTCTGTGCAAGAGCAGCATTCGGCGCAAAGGCAAGAATGGCCGAGGAAGGGGAATGCATACGTACCTTTCTAGGTCCACCGGTGTGACCTCTACAACAACTCTTTATTAATCTGTCAACACAATCAAGAGTTATTTTCTCCTGTTTACAATTCTGCAAGGAACTCAGAAACTGAAAAACACTCAGTTATGAATTCTTCGCGTTTTAGCGTGGTTAGGCACGAATAGCGCCAAGCTGCAGCCGTCGGCAGCAAGGAGGATTCGGTTCGGGAACTACCAAATTCTGAAGCCAGCACCGATTCCCTTCATTTTCTGCGGGACCTGATTGAAGCCTTCAACAGGATCGTCGATGCTTCCGCGTGTGCCAGGTAAGAATCGCTTCACGCCACCGCTTAAGTTAAGCATACGAACCATTACGAAACATCAAGAATCACTTGTTCTCCAGAAAGTCGACAGGAAGCTAGGGGATTTCAGGGAAATTTCTGTTTGTTTGTACATTTTGAGAATTCATTACTAAAAACAATGCACACGGCGGTCGATCTAATGAGGGGCCTCCTAACGAGGAGCCGAGCTAGGTCAAAGAAGGGTTCACCATGGATCATTTTCCGGAAGATTGGCGCGTTGGAAAAGCAATTGCCAAGCGGCAAGGCAGCCAAAAACTGGCCGGCCTGAACCAAACCCGAACCGTTACGCGTTCGCCTGACTCGTTACGTCGGCCCGTGCCATTCCTGCGGCTCGCTTGTGGCGCAGTCACGATCGGGATTCTGTGTCTTTCTAGCGAAACGAGGTCGCTCCTTAGCCGCGGAACCAGGGCCAGTATTGAACCAAACGGCAGGTTCGCCTCGCCACAACTACCGTCGCCACGAAATGCGTTGGCTGCTAACACCGCGACGCGCTCAGCTGTGGTCGATCCAGCAACTATGAAGGATCCCAATTCACCAAACGCGTTCTCCACCAAAAGCGCGGAATCCGCCACCCCAGTCGCTACCAACAATTTCAGCTCAACGCCTACACGCCTTGCTGGATTCGTGTACCAGGATCTCAACGATGACGGGGCCATGTCGATTGACGACACACCCATAACATCTGTCGAAATCGAACTGCTCGATGCGTCAGGTGCAGCCATCGCCACCTCAACCACAACAGCCGACGGATCCTTCGAATTCTTGGTGACACCCGGGACCTACACCATTCGCCAAGTTCAACCGGATGGCTACGTTGATGGAAAGGACACTGCAGGGAGCAACATGGCCACGGTCACAACAAACGATCAGATCGAAGTAACGGTTGCTCAAAGCGAGCAATCAGCCGCTAACAACTTCGGCGAGAAGCAACTTGCGAGTATTTCTGGCAAGGTCTACCTCGATGCAAACAACGATGGGAATGTGGCCATCCAAGAGAAATCGCTTTCAGGTATCACAGTAGAATTGGTGGATTCCATCGGCACGATCGTGACCTCCACAACCTCGCTGACAGATGGTACGTATACATTTCAAAACCTCAAGCCTGGCGAATACACCCTTCACCAACTTCAGCCGAAGGGCTACCTAGATGGTATCGACACGCCAGGCAGAGCCATCGGAATCGGAGCGTCATCCACAACGACAACAAACGATGAGATCGCCGTCGCCTTGGAGCCGTTCGTTCAAAGTGTGGCAAACAACTTCGGTGAGCGACCGGGCATCATCACTGGCAGGATACTGAAGAATGCCACGAATAC